>JAKQCW010000175.1 GCA_029558955.1 Chloroflexota bacterium | reverse complement strand
CTGCCGGCCTAGGAGGCTGCCTGTGGAGGAGTTGGACCACGAAATCACGAAGGGCCACGCCCCCGCCTTCGCGACCTTCGTGCTTCGCGGTTTCGTGGCGCTTCGTGCCTTCGTGATCCATCACCCCCGCCATCGACCAGCGCCAACCGCCCCGCCTGCATTCACCCCAAACCAAACGGAGACACAGACCCATGGAACCGATCAGCGCCATCATCGTGACCGCCCTCGCCGCCGGCGCGGCCGCCGGGCTGACTGACGCCGCCTCGCAGGCGGTCAAGGACGCCTACGCCGGTTTGAAGGACCTCATCAAGCGCAGGTTCGCCAAAGCGGCCGCAGGTGTGGATGTGCTGGAAAATGACCCAGCCTCGGAGGACCTGCGCGCGTTTGCCGACAAGCAGTTGGCCGCCAGCGGCGCGGCCGACGATCCCGACGTGCAGGCGCTGGCGCGGGCGCTGCTGGACGCGGTGGCCAGGGACGCGCCCGCAGCCGCGCAGACCATCGGCGTCGACCTGAAGCAGATCCAGGCCGGGTCGATGCGGCTGAACGACATCCGGGTTCAGGCGGCCGGGCCGGCCACCGGCGTCAGCGCCCAAAACATCACCGTGGCCGGCGACTTTGTCATCTCCGGCGTCAGCGTATCCAGCGGCATGGCGCCTGCGCCCGCACCTCAGCCGGCGGGGCCACGGATCAGGCTGCTCTTCCTGGCCGCCAATCCGACCGACGCCGCCCGCCTGCGCCTGGGCGAGGAGGTGCAGGCCATCGACCAGGCGCTGCAACTGGCGAAGTTCCGCGACGCCTTCGACCTGCAACAGGCGCACGCGCTGCGAACCGACGACCTGCAAGGGCTGCTGCTGCGCCATCAACCGCACATCCTGCACTTCAGCGGACACGGCGCCGAGTCGGGCGAGCTTCTTTTTCAGGACGACGCCGGGCGCGCCGTCGCCGTCCCGCCGCAGGCGCTGGCCAACGTCTTCGCGCTGCTGCGGGACAACCTGCGCTGCGTGGTGCTCAACGCCTGCTTTTCGCAGACGCAGGCCGCGGCCATCGCCCAGCACATCGACTGCGTGGTGGGCATGTCGCAGGAAATCGGCGACCAAAGCGCGCGCGCCTTTGCAGCCGCCTTCTACGCGGCGCTGGGCTACGGGCGCAGCGTCAAGACCGCCTTCGAGCTGGGACGCAACCGGATCGACCTGGCCGGGCTGAAGGAGGAGGAGACGCCGCAGCTCCTGGCGCCAAACAGCAACCCGGACGCGGTGACGTTTGCAGGCAGCTAAAACGGGACCAGGGCGCTGTAGCCTCGCCCGAAGATCGTAGGCACGGCAGGGACTGCGGGCAAGCTACAGCCTTTCGAAAGAACCCTTCTTTGTCTCCCAAGGGAATCGGTGTATACTCGACCTGCAAACCAGTTCGTCAACAGGAAAATCAACGATGAAAGCAATCAACCTTGCCCAGGTCGTGGAGTATTTCGACCCAAAGGAGATCCTGCGCGGCCAGCACCTCCGCCATTGGTTCGTACAGCGCACCGGCACGCCGCGCCAGCGCTTGAGGATCGCGCTCCAGACCCAGCGCGATCCTCAGAAGATCCTCTTCGTCGGACACCGGGGCGCCGGCAAGAGCACCGAACTCAACAAGCTGGCCGAGGAGATCCAGGACAGTTTTCACATCATCGGCTTTGACGCGCTCACGGTAACCGGCCGCTCCACCATGCGCTACGAGGATTTGATGCTCGCGCTCAGCACCCAGGTCACGCGCCAGTGCATCGACCAAGGGTTGATCGGGCGCCCTGCCAGCGAGCCACTGCGCGAAGGCTGGCAATCTTTGGCCGATTGGTGGCGCCGGACGGTGGCGGGCTTCAGCCTGGGAACGCCGGGCGAGGTCGAGACCATGGCCTCCCTGAGCACCCTGCTGGGGGAGATCGAGATCGGGGTCAGCCAGTCGGCGTTCACGCGCGACCAGCTCAACGCCTTTGTCGACCGCGAGATGCCCGAGCTGGTGCGGCGACTGAATTGGGTGATCGGCCAGGCGCAGCAGCATCTCAGTCCGAAGCGCCTGCTGCTGGTGGTCGAGGGGCTCGACAAGGTCGACCTGGAGGCGGCCCGGCACATCTTCCGTGACCACGCGCCGACCATCACTGCGCTCCAGGCGGTGATGATCTACACCTTTCCCCTGGCGCTACGCTACTCGGACGACTACCAGATCGTGCGGCGCAGCTTCGACCGGGACGTTTATCTGCCCAACTTCCCGCTGCGCCATCCTGACGGCGCCGAAGACGAGCAGGACAGGGACCTGGTGGGTCAGATCGCCCTGAACCGCATGGAGGCAAGCCTGGTAGACGAGGCTGCCTTGCAGCACATGGCCGTGGCCAGCGGCGGCATCCCGGCGGAGCTGGTCAAGCTGGTCAACAACGCGGCGCTCTACGCCCTGGAGCGCAACGGCGACGCCATCGGGATGAATGACGCCCGCAACGCGGTGCGGGACTTGCGGCGCGAGCTGGCGGCCAACCTGACCCTGGCCGAATGGCGGCTGCTCAAGACGCGCCATGGCGACCGCAAGCTCAGCAACGAGCCCGAGGTTCAGCAACTGCTCTACAAGGGCGCCCTGATCGAATACTCCAACGACGTCCAGTGGTGCGACGTCCAGCCGGCGCTCTGGAGCCTGCTGGAGTACTACGTGGAGGAGGCAGATGGACAGCTTGCCGACGGCGGTCGCTGACCTGATCCCCTCATCTGCCGCGCTCAGCCCAGCCGAGGCGCTGGAGACGCGCGCTTCCAGTCTGCGGCGCCTGGCTACCCTGCTGCGACTGGCGCGCGGCGCGTGGGCGCTGGCTGTCTATGAGAGCGGCGACGTCCGCCGCCAGATGGTGGACGAGCTGCGCCAGGCCGTCGCTCCGCTGGAGCTGGTGGAGGTCTCGCTGCTGAAAGGCGCGCCGGATCCGCTGCGCATCGTGCGTGGCATCGACCACGACGGCGAAGCACCGGTGGTGTCGTTTCACGCCGTTGGCCGCCAGGTGGCGGACCTGGCCGGCTACCTGGACCTTCAGCGCGATGTCCTGGCGGGCTTCCCCCACCGACTGGTCTTCTGGGTCGATCAGCACGACCGGTCGCAGCTCGCCCGGCGCGCGCCGAACTTCTACTCGCGCCTCAGCGGCGTCTTCTATTTTCCGGGCGCGCCGGCTGCGCCGGGTCAAGACGCTCGCCAGCCGGCCAGCCTGGCCACAACTGCCGCGCCTGTGCACGCCTCGTCCGCCGTTCGTAGGCGCCCCTACCTACCGACCGGCGACGAACGCCAGCGCGTCCAGCTGATCGACTTCTTGCACGAGCGCATCCGTGCGCTGCGCGACCTGCCGCGTCCTGACTTCGCGGCCATCGGGGATGCCTGGTACGACCTGGCCGGCATCTTCGAGACCGCGCTGCCGCGCCGCTGGCTGGAAAGCGAGGCGGCCTACCTGGAGGCAGCACGCGCCTATGCCGCCGCCGGCATGACCCTGGCCGAGGCCGAGGCGCGCTACCAGGCGGGCGACGCAGCGCTGCGCGCCTACGACCACCAAGGGGCGCTGAACCATCTCGCGGCCGCGCTGGCGACCTACCGCCTGCTGGCCGAGTCGCCGCGCGCCACCCCGGACGCAGTCGCTGGCGAGGCCAACGTGCTGTCCGTGCAGGGCGATGTGCTTTCGGCTTCGGGCCAGGGGCGCGACGCGCTGGCCCGATATCAAGAGGCCCTGGGTCTGTTCAGGTCTGTATCCGATCGGGCCGGCGAGGCGGCGACGCTGAATAACATCGGCGCGGTGTACGACGACCTGGGCGAGAAGCAGCAGGCGCTGGACTTCTACAACCAGGCGCTGTCCCTGCACCGGGAGGTGGGTAATAAGGCCGGCGAGGCGACGACGCTGAACAACATCGGCGGGGTGTACGACGCCCTGGGCGAGAAGCAGCAGGCGCTGGACTTCTTCAACCAGGCGCTGCCCTTTTACCGACAGGTGAGCGACCGGGCCGGCGAGGCGACGACGCTGAACAACATCGGCCGGGTGTACGACGACCTGGACGAGAAGCAGCAGGCGCTGGCGTACTACAACCAGGCGCTGCCCCTCTTCCGGCAGGTGGGTAATAAGGCCGGCGAGGCAACGACGCTGAACAACATCGGCCGGGTGTACGACGCCCTGGGCGAGAAGCAGCAGGCGCTGGAGGTCTACAACCAGGCGCTGCCCCTGCACCGGCAGGTGGGTAATAAGGCCGGCGAGGCGACGACGCTGAACAACATCGGCCTGGTGTACGACGCCCTGGGCGAGAAGCAGCAGGCGCTGGACTTCTACCACCAGGCGCTGCCCCTGCGCCGGCAGGTGGGCGACCGGTGGGGCGAAAGCATCACCCGCTACAACATGGCCGTGGTCTGCGCGGACCTGGGCGACCTGGCCGGCGCCGAGGCGCAGTTGCTCCTGGTCGTCGCCCTGGACGAGGCCATCGGCCATCCCGACCTGGCCAGCGACCGGGCCGCTCTGGCGCGCATCCAGGCCCGACGCGCGGGGCGGGGTTGATGCGGGGGTATTCGCAGGACTGACGGTCCTGGTCCTGCTGGCGTTTACCGCCGCTCTGGGCGCAGGACCGTCAGTCCTGGGCCAAGCAGCCATCGGCACAAAAGTCAGGCTGCCGCGCAGGGTGAGGTCGTAGCGCCCCTATCCCCCACGCCCCACCCATGCGCCCGCGGACCGGGCGCGGCGACGTTCGCGGGGAGACCGGCGCAAGAGACCAATGCGCCGCGGACTGGCGCCGGCCGGTTCGTGCTGACGCCGGAAGTGCGCTATAATGGCCCCAGTCTGTGACGACCTTGCGTTTCCACCCATGCCGAGGTGCGCCCCATGTCTGACAGCCTCCTCTCCTCCCTGGCCCAGATCTATCCCTCCGACTGCATCCTGACCCAGCCGGCCGCGCTGGCGCCGTATGAGTGCGATGCGCTGACCGCGACGCGCGTGCGCCCGCGGGCGGTTGTGCTGGCTGACACGCAGCAGGAGGTGATCGACACGGTGCGCGCCTGCTACCGCCTGGGCGTGCCCTTTGTCGCCCGCGGCAGCGGCACCAGCCTCTCCGGCGGCTCGCAGCCGCTGGCCGATGGCATCGTCATCGCGCTCAACCGCCTCAATCGCCTCGTCAGCCTCGACCCAACCACGCGCATCGCGGTGGTGGAGCCGGGCGTGGTCAACATCGAGGTCAGCAAGGCGGCCGCGCCGCATAGCCTCGCCTATGCGCCTGACCCGGCCAGCCAGTTGGTCTGCACCATCGGCGGCAACGTGGCCTTCAACGCCGGCGGCGTGCATTGCCTGAAATATGGCATGACCAGCAACCACGTGCTGGGGATCAAGGCGGTGCTGGCCGATGGCGAGGTGGTACACCTGGGCGGCGCCAGCCTGGAGGGGGTGGGGCCCGATCTGCCGGGGCTGTTCGTGGGCAATGAGGGCACTTTCGGCGTCGCCCTGGAGCTGACGCTGCGCCTCATCGCCCGCGTCGAACGCTACAAGACGGTGCTGGCGGCCTACCGCTCCTTGCAGGAGGCCGGCGACGCGGTCAGCATGATCGTGGCGCGCGGCCTGTTGCCGGGCGCGCTGGAGATCATGGACCCGCTGGCCATCAAGGCCACCGAGGCCGCGGCCCACCCTGGCTATCCGCTGGAGGCCGGCGCGCTGCTGATCGTTGAACTGGAAGGAGAGACGGTTGAGGTGGAGGCTGACTTCACCGAGCTGCTGGAGGTGCTGCGCCAGTCGGGCGCCTACCAGATCCGACCGGCCGCCAGCGACGCCGAGCGCATGTTGATCTGGAAGGGGCGCAAGAGCGCATTTTCGGCTGTGGGCCGGCTGACGCCGCAGTATATCGTGCAGGATGGCGTTGTGCCGCGCAGCAACCTGGGCGCGGCGCTGGCCAGGATCAGCCAGCTCAGCCAGCAGTATGGCATCCCGGTCGCCAACGTCTTTCACGCCGGCGACGGCAACCTGCATCCGCTGATCTTCGTCGACGCCAGGACGCCGGACGGGCAACACAGGGCCGAGGAAATGGCCAGCCAGATCCTGCACCTCTGCATCGAGCTGGGCGGCTCCATCACCGGCGAGCATGGCGTCGGCCTGGAAAAGCGCGCCTATCTGCCACAGATGTTCAGCGCGGCCGACATGGCGACCATGACGCGGCTGCGCCAGGCTATGGACCCCAAGGAGATCGCGAACCGGGGGAAGATGCTTGAGGTCGCGGTGAACGGTGATCGGTTGTCGGTGAACGGTGATCGGTCGTCAGTGAACGGCGATGGGGTGGTCGTGCACGCGCAGAGCCTGACGGAAGTCCAGGAGGCCGTGCGCAACTATGACCGGCTGGTGGTGCGCGGGGGTGGGAGCAAGCCTGCCCTCGGCGCGACGCGCGAGGGCGCGGCTGTGCTGGACATGCGCGGGCTGCGCGGCATGGTCGAATACGTGCCGGACGAGTTCACCTTCACCGCGCTGGCCGGGACGCCGCTGCGCGAGGTGGCGGACATGCTGGCCGAACACGGCCAGTATTTGCCCTTTGACCCGCCGCTGCTGGAGGCGGGCGCGACGCTGGGCGGCGCGGTCGCGGCCGGGCTGAGCGGCCCGCGCCGCTATCGCTACGGCGGCGTGCGCGATTTCATCATCGGCGTGCGTTTCGTCGACGGCCGCGGTCAGGTGGTGCGCGGCGGCGGCAAGGTGGTCAAAAACGCGGCCGGCTTCGACCTGCCCAAGCTGATGGTGGGCAGTCTGGGCCGGCTGGGCGCGCTGGTGGAGCTGAGCTTCAAGGTCTTTCCCCAGCCCGCGGCCATGGCTACCCTGCGCAGCGACTGCATCACGCTGGACGCGGCCCTGGAGCGCATGGCCAGCCTCACCCGCCAGCCGCTGGACATCGAGGCCATCGAGCTGGAGCCAACGGCCGGCGGCGCCAGCCTCTGGGTGCGCATCGGCGGCCGGCCAGACACCCTCCGGCTGCGCGTCGAGCGCCTGCAGAATCTGCTGGGCGGCGGCGAACGGCTGGCCGACGCCGATGAACAGAGCCACTGGCGCGAGGTTGGCGAGTTCCAATGGGCGGCCGGCTGCGAGGTCCTGGTCAAGGCGCCGTTGAACGCGCGGCAAGTCGGCGCGCTGGAGGAGAGGCTGGCCGGGCTGGGTCTGCTGCGCCGCTACGGCGTGGCCGGCAATGTGGCCTGGATCGCCCTGCCGCAGGCTGAGCAACTGGCGACGCTGGCCGGCCTGCTGGCTGATCTGAACCTGGGCGGCGTCGTGGTGCGCGGCCCCGCCGGCCATCCCCTGCTGGGCCAGCGCAGCGGCGAGCCATTTTACCGGCGCGTCAAGCAGACGCTGGACCCCGATGGGCGGTTCGGCGAGCTGTAAACCCCGGCCGGCTCGGTCGGAGACCGGCCAGAGCATAACAAGTTGCAGTGCATGGCGCAGACTGGCTCGGTCGGAGACCGGCCAGAGCATAACAAGCCGCAGTGCATGGCGCAGACTGGCTCGGTCGGAGACCGGCCAGAGCATAACAAGTTGCAGTGCATGGCGCAGACTGGCTCGGTCGGAGACCGGCCAGAGCATAAAGGTCGGAGACCGGCCAGAGCATAAAACCCAACCCCAAACATCGAACCACCCCTTCCCCTCCCCCATTAACCATTAACCATTGACCATTAACCATTAACCATTGACCATTCCCCCTTCCCCCTCACGAGGCTCTCATGCAGCACAGCATCCCCATCGACAGCCTGGGCCCACAGGGCGAGATCATGGCCCAGGCGGTGCAGACCTGCGTCCACTGCGGCTTTTGCCTGCCCACCTGCCCTACCTATCGCCTGCTGGGCGAGGAGATGGACTCGCCGCGCGGCCGCATCTACCTGATGAAGGAGACGCTGGAGGGCAGCGTGACGCTGGAGGAGAGCGCGCCCTTCATCGATCGCTGCCTGGGCTGTCTGGCCTGCGTGCCGGCCTGTCCATCGGGCGTGCCCTACGGCGACCTGCTGACCAGCTTCCGCGCCCATGCCGAGCCGCAGCGCAGCGACCGCCCGGCCAGCCAACGGATGCAGCGGCTGTTGATCCGCCAAACCCTCCCCTACGCGGGACGTTTTCGCGCCGCGGCCCGGGCGGGCCGGCTGGGCAAACGGCTGAGCGCCCTGCTGCCTGACAGGCTGCGGACCATGGTCGCCCTTCTGCCGGACGAGCTGCCCCAGGCCGCGCCGCTGCCCGATTTCTATCCGGCCCAGGGGACGCGGCGGGCGCGGGTCGCACTGCTGGTGGGCTGTGTGCAGCAGACGCTGGCGCCGGAGATCAACTGGGCCACCTTGCGGGTGCTCAGCCGCAACGGCGTCGAGGTGCTGATCCCGCGCGGCCAGGGCTGCTGCGGCGCACTCTCCATGCACATCGGCCAGGCTGACCAGGCCCGCGACCTGGCACGCGCCAACCTGGCGACCTTCCCGAACGATGTGGACGCGGTCGTCACCAACGCGGCCGGCTGTGGATCAGGCATGCACGAGTACCCGGTGCTCTTCAAGGGCCTGGCTGAGGAGGCGCAGGCCGCGGCCTTTGCCGGGAAGGCGCTGGACATCAGCGTCTTCCTCCACCGCCTGGGGCTGAGTGCGCCGCCGCCGCTGGCCCAGCCGCTGCGCGTGGCTTACCACGACGCCTGCCACCTGGCCAACGCCCAGGGGGTGCGCAGCGAACCGCGCCAGCTCCTCAGCCACATTCCCAATCTGACGCTGCTGGAGATCCCGGACGGGGAGCTGTGCTGCGGATCGGCCGGCGCCTACAACCTGGAGCAGCCGGAGATCGCGCATCAACTGGGGGAACGCAAGGCGCGCAACATCCTGACCACCGGCGCCGATGCCATCGTCACCGGCAACATCGGCTGCATGACCCAAATCGCCGCCCACCTGACGCGCCTGGGCCAGCCGCTGCCCCTCTGGCACACGGTGCAGGTGTTGGATCGGGCGTATGCGGGCGTGATGCGTAATGCGTAATGCGTAACCCGGAGTGTGTGGGGCGTGGGACGTAATGCGTAACTCGTAACTCGTAACCCGGAGTGCGTGAGGACGTGGGGCGTAATGCGTAATGCGTAATGCGTAACCCGGAGTGCGTGAGGATGTGGGGCGTGATGCGTAATGCGTAATGCGTAACCTGGAGTGCGTGAGGACGTGGGGCGTAATGCGTAATGCGTAACCCGGAGTGTACGCGACGTGATGCGTAATGCGTAATGCGTAACCCGGAGTGCGTGGGACGTGATGCGTAATGCGTAATGCGTAACCCGGAGGGTGTGCGGCGCGGGACGTAATGTGCAATGCACAACCTGGAGTGTGTGCGGCGCGGGGCGTGGGGCGTGGGGCTTGATGCGTAACTCATAACACGTGACCCGGAATCCAGAATACGTCCCGTCAATTCCGGGTTACGCATTACGCATTACGCATTACG
>JAKQCW010000159.1 GCA_029558955.1 Chloroflexota bacterium | reverse complement strand
GGGCACGGTCGGAGACCGGCCCCAGCGGCGCAGGGCAGGCACGGTCGGAGACCGGCCCCAGCGGTCGGTGCGGGCACGGTCGGAGACCGGCCCCAGCGGCGCAGGGCAGGCACGGTCGGAGACCGGCCCCAGCGGTAGCAGGGTCACGAGTTACGAGTTACGAGTTACGTGTTACGAGTTACGAGTCACGCCTTCGCCTCAGCCGACGAACCGTCCGGCAAACCGCCGGACCTACCACACCAGGAGTGTTTATGTCTCAGGAACCAGATGGCCGGTTGAATCTGATCAGACGCGGCGCGTTGATGGCGCTGATCCTCTTGTTGCTGCTGCCGTTGCTGGCGGCTTGCAACCTGGAATCGACGTTGCAGGAGGCGGCCAGCCAGGCGGGCGCGGTGATCGAGGTCGCCGCCACCATCGAGGCCCAGGCCAATGTCACGCCGACGCGCACCCCCAGGCCCCGCGTCACGCCGACGCGCACCCCCAGGCCCCGCGTTACCCCCACGCGCACGCCCAGGCTGCGCGCCACGGCCACCAATACGCCTCGAGTCCGCGCCACCCCCACGCGCACCCCCAGATCGCGCGCCACGGCCACCGCGCGCGCCCAGGGTGTCAGCGACCTGCCCACGATTCGTTACCAGGATCTGCCCAAACAGGCCCGGGAGATCATCGCGCTGATCGAGCAGGGCGGCCCCTTCCCCTTCGAGCGCGATGGCATCACCTTCCAGAACCGTGAGCAGTTGCTGCCGCGCCAGCGCAGCGGCTACTACCGCGAGTACACTGTCATCACCCCCGGCTCACGCGACCGCGGCGCGCGGCGCATCGTTGCGGGAGCGGAAGGAGAGCTGTACTACACCGACGACCACTACGAAAGCTTCAGGGAGGTAATTCGCTGATGGCCCCCATCGCCGATCTGTTCAACGGGCAGGTCAAACCTGGCCTCTACCGGCTGCGCGCCGATGTCGCCGTGGAAAGCTTGCAGCGCCAGGCCGAGGAGCACGGCTGGCAGCTCTTCCACATCGACGGCGCCAAGACGCACGACAAGCGCTCCTTCATCCGCACCGCGGGCAAGGCGCTGGACTTCCCCGCCTACTCCGCGCAAAACTGGGACGCCTTCGAGGAGTCGCTGCGCGACCTGACCTGGGCGCCCGCCAAAGGCTATCTGGTGCTCTTCGACGAACCAGATCAGTTCGCGGCGAGCGATCCGGAGCAATGGGCTGTGGCGCGGGAGATTCTGGCCGCGGCAGTCAAGTTTCACCGCCAACAAGGCGCGCCGCTGACGGTGCTCTTTCGCCGCGCCGGCCGGGCGCTGCCTGACATCCCTTGGCTATAGCCGCGTCAGGAGTTGCCATCACTCCTGATCCCCCCAGACCAGCTCTGTGTTGCCAATGGCCACCGTGTCCCCATCTTCGACGCCGGCCTTTTCGAGCGCCTTGCTGATGCCCATCACATCCAGAATGCGCTGGAAACGCAGGCCAGACTCGTAGTAGTCCCAGTCGGTCATGGCCGCGGCCCGCTCGATGCGCACTCCGCTGACCCGCCAGCGCGCCAGACCGGGGGTGCGCTCCGTGCCCTCGCGCTCGATCTCGAAGTAGTCCTCGTCGATCTCCGGCCGGTAGATCACCGGTTCATCGGCCAGGGTCGCCGGCTCGGGCAGCTCGTCCAGCATGGTCACCGCGCGCCGCAACAGGGTTTGCACCCCCTCGCCGGTCAACGCCGAGACAGCCAGCGGCTCGAGCACGCCGCGCGCCTTCAATTCTTCCTTGATTCGAGGCCACTGCTCGGCGACTTCCGGCAGGTCGATCTTGTTCAGCGCGACGATCTGCGGCTTGTCGGCCAGCAGCGGGTTGAATAGCTCCAACTCGGCGTTGATCGCCGCGAAGTCGCCGATGGGGTCGGGGCTAAGGCCGTTGAGCAGGTGGATCACCATGCGGGTGCGTTCGATGTGGCGCAGGAACTGATGGCCCAACCCGCTGCCGGTGTGGGCGCCCTCGATCAGGCCGGGGATGTCGGCCAGCACGAAATCGCGATGATCGACCACCACCACGCCCAGGTTGGGCGTCAGTGTGGTGAAGGGGTAGTCGGCGATCTTGGGCTTGGCCCGGCTGACCACGGAGAGCAGCGTGGACTTGCCCGCGTTGGGAACGCCCACCGTGCCCACATCGGCGATCAGCTTCAATTCAAGGCGCAGCCACAGCTCCTCGCCCGGCTCGCCCCGTTCGGCCACCCGCGGCGCCTGGTTGGTGGAGCTTTTGAAGGCGGCGTTGCCGCGGCCGCCGCGGCCGCCGCGCGCGACCACTGCCTCCTGGCCGTCGTGCACCAGGTCGGCGATCAACTCATCGGTCTCGCGCAGATAGACCGCGGTGCCGGCCGGCACCGGAACCACGCAGTCGGCGCCGGTCTTGCCCTGTTTGTTGGTGCTGCCGCCACGTCCGCCGCGTTCAGCCCTGAAGTGTACTTGATGCTTGAAGGCCAACAGGGTGTTGAGGCTCTTGTCAGCGCGCAAAACGACGTCGCCTCCCTTGCCGCCGTTGCCGCCGGCCGGGCCGCCGCGCGGCACGAATTTCTCGCGGCGAAAGGAGACGAGGCCGTGGCCGCCGTCGCCGCTTTTGACATTGATGGTTGCTTCGTCGAAGAAAAGGCCGGTTTCGTTGCTCATGGGCGATCAAATCTGGGAAGTCGCCGCAGATTCGGAGAGCTGAAGTTCGCCGCCATGCAGCGAGCTCCGAGATCCATCGGCAGGGCGATTATAGCATAGCCCCCAGACCCTCACAAGCCAAGGCTGGGTCGGCAGCGATGCCCAATCTGGCGCGGAGTCGAGGCTTTAGCCGGGTCCAGCAGTTCCAAATCTGGCGCGGAGTCGAGGCTTCAGCCGGGTCCAGCAATTCCAAATCTGGCGCGGAGTCGAGGCTTTAGCCGGGTCCAGCAGTTCCAAATCTGGCGCGGAGTCGAGGCTTCAGCCGGGTTCAGCAGTTCCAAATCTGGCGCGGAGTCGAGGCTTCAGCCGGGTCCAGCAGTTCCAAATCTGGCGCGGAGTCGAGGCTTTAGCCGGGTCCAGCAGTTCCAAATCTGGCGCGGAGTCGAGGCTTTAGCCGGGTCCAGCAATTCCAAACATGGCGCGGAGTCGAGGCTTTAGCCGGGTCTGACCGAGAGGCTTTCAACCTCTGCTTCCGGCTAAGCGACCTTCGAGTTGACGCGCGCCAGGAAGCGTTCCTGGTCCACCAGCACCCGCTGATGGACTGCCTCGGCGATTCTCTCCACGTCGTCGTGGGCGACGATGTCGAAGATGAGCTGGCGTCCCTCCTGGCTGCGCAGAGTGGCCTGTGCATGCACGGCCAAGCCAACGGGCGTGGCAGCCTGGTGCTGAACGTCGATGCGCACGCCGACGGTGGTCGTTCCGGGCGGCAGGTGCGCGGCCAGCGCGGCCACCGCGGCCTGCTCCAGCAGCGCCGTCAGGGCCGGCGTGGCATAGACGGGGACGGAGCCGCTGCCCAGGGCCTGGGCGGTGTTGGCAGCCGTCACGACGGCAGATGCGACGCCGGTGATGTGGGGAGGAAGGGTCATGTCCATGGAAAGTCCTCAGACTGGCTGGCCGGCCTCGGCCGGAATGCGGCGCAGGCTGGTCAGAGCGCAGTGCTCAGCGCAGCGGCGGGTCATGCGGGGCGCGCCAGCAGGGCGATTTGTGGCAATGCACCAGCTTCCAGCCGTCGTCGAAGCGATGGTAGACGCGCGTCTCGTTTTGTTGCGTGCGGGCGACCGTTGCGCCCTGGCGCGAGCGCACCAGCAGCGTGTAGGTGACGATGGCTGTGTCGCCATAGATCTGGACGCGCGGCTGGAGGATCTCGTGCTCGGTGGAGCTGTCAGCGCCGCCGCCCAGCGCCTGGGCATGCACCAGTATCTCGCGCAGGTGAAAGTCCACGCCGTCGATGCGCTGCGTGCTGATGTACCACTCGAAGAAGGAGACATCGGGGGCGCAAAGCGCGGCAAAGGCGGCCGCGTCGCCGTCCCAGATGGCCTGCAGGTTGCGGTCAAGGAGGTCAAGAATGGCTTCTTGCATGGTTGGTGCTCCAAATGATGGTCAATTGAACAGCGTTTCGGCGGCGGCGCGGCTGAAATGGCGCCGAAAGGCTGCGGTCTCGGCCAAGGCGTCACGCAGTTGCGCCGTCACGGCTGGCAGTTCGGCGCCGGCAACGCCGCTGCCCGCCTCCAGCCGCAGCGCGTCCTCTGTCTCGGCGACAATGCGCAGATGGCCGCGCGCCGCCAGCCAGCGCAGACCCAGTCGCACCACGGCCACACGCTGGGCCGTGGCCGCGGCCAGGCGCTCAGGGCTGACCGCGCCGGCGTCATGGCGCAAGGCATGCTTGGCCAGTCCGGCCAGGCGCTGCACCAAGGCGTCGATCTGATCCATGCCCGGATCGTCGGCAAAGAGAACGATCTGCTTCGGTTTGACTTGTTCCAAGGCCGCTTCCAGCTCCATCTGACCTGGCGGGCTGGTCCAGATCGCCAGAATGTCGCCTGTGGCCAGCTCGCTGCGATCCTGTCCACCCAGAGCGCGCCGCGCCTCGCCCTCGCACCACACCTGCACGCCAGGCTGGGCCCGCAGCGCGGCCAACACCGCTGCCGGCTGCAAGGCGCGGCGCTGATCGATCACGGCCGGCCGGGCAGATTCGAGCTCGACGGCGGCGTCAGGCAGCAGCCGGGCATCGACCCACTCGATCTGCACCTGACGCTCGCCGCGCCAACTACTGGCGCGCGCCGTGTAGGCCAGATCGAAGCGGCCTTTGGGCAGCGGCTGGCCGGCGCTCTGCCACCAGAGCACCTGCTGCCGCGCGCCGCTTGCATCCTCGACCGTCAGCCGGCGATGTTCGGCGTAGCGGCCAATGGCGGCCTCGCTGACGATGCGGTGGTCGGGGCTCGCCAGCACCAGCCGCGGGTTGCCCGGCCCGAAAGGCGCCAGCCGCTCCAGGTCGGCCACCAGGTCCAGCGAGAGCTGGGCCAGCGGCAGGTGACCGTCGAGCGCCAGGGTCGGTTCGACGGCCGTCGGCCCCATCTGGGCGGCCACGCTGCGCGCCAGCTTGCGGCGGAACTCGGCGATGCGCGTCGGGTCGATGCTCAGCCCGGCCGCCATAGGGTGGCCGCCAAAGCTGGCCAGCAGATCGCCCTGGGCCGCGATGGCCGCGCTGATGTTGCAGCCGTCGACCGAACGGGCCGAACCGCGGGCCAGTTGGCCGGGGGGCGCGGCCAGCAGCACCACGGGGCGCTGAAAACGTTCAGCCAGTCGGCTGGCGACGATGCCGATCACCCCGGCCGGCCAGGCAGGGTGCGCCAACACCAGGGCGGCAAACTCCAGCAGGGCAGGGTCACGCTCGATTTGAGCCAACGCACCCTGGAAGATCTGGTCGGTCAGCCGTTTGCGCTCGGCGTTGAGTCCCTCCAGCGTGACCGCCAGCACCTGTGCGCGCTGAGAGTCGTGGGTGGTCAGGAACTCCACGGCCAGGTTGGCGTCTCCCAGCCGGCCCAACGCATTCAGCCGCGGCCCCAGCTCGAAGCCGATGTGTTCCTCGTTCAGCCAGGCCGGGTTGATGTCGGCCAGTTGCAGCAACGCCTTCAAACCGAGACGTTCCGAGGCTCGCAGCCGGGCCAGGCCAAGCTGCAAGAGATAGCGGGTGTCGTCGGTCTGAAGGGCCACATCAGCCACGATGCCCAGCGCGACCAGGTCCAGGTGCTGCTCAGCATTCGGGGACAGCGCGGCAGCCAACTGATAGGCCACGCCGACGCCCGGCAGCGCGCCCAATCGATGGCCCGCCGGCAGCAGCTTGGGGTTGACCACGGCGCTGGCGGCCGGCAGGACAGGGGGCAGGTCGTGGTGATCGGTGATGACCAGGTCCACGCCGGCCGCGCGGGCGTGCTCCACAGCCTCGTGCGCGTCGATGCCGGTGTCGCAGGTGACGATCAACTGCACGCCGTCGTCGATCAGGCGCTGCAAGCAGGGAAGGTTGACGCCATGCCCCTCCTCAGCGCGCAGCGGGATGTGAAAACTCACCTTCCCGCCCAGGCCGCGCAGCGTCTGCACCAGCAACGTCGTCGCGGTCTGGCCGTCCACGTCGAAATCCCCCCAGACGGCGATGCGCTGGCCGGCAGCGAGGGCCCGCCGGATGCGTTCGACGGCCTGCTCCATGCCGGGCAGGTCAAAGGGAGAGGCCGGGGTGTAGTGCGCCGGGTCCAGGAAGGCGCGGGCGCGGTCGGCATCGACCATGCCCCGCTGCGTCAGGACGCGCGCCGCCAGCGGATGGCCGCCAACCACCTGGCTCAGGGCCGGGGCAATGGGCAGAGGAGCAGGTTCGAGCCAGGTGGGCATGATTGTGACCGCCGCGTCTCCAGACTTGGCCAGGTTGCCAGATGCCGTCTTCGAACGGCGACGGCGCCGCCAGTATAGCACGGTCTACCGGACGATTGCAAGCGTCATCAGGACGAACAAAAACGCCCCATCGAACGATGGGGCGTTTGTAGAGGAGGGGGCCGGACCGATCTCAATCTGAAGCGACACAGCCCCGCCGCTGGGTCGCTTCGACCGATTGCCGGCCGACGACTTTACTGCTCGCCGTTCACGGCCTGTCGGGTCGTCACCTTGATGGTCTTGGGCTTGACGGTCTCGGCCTTGGGGGCCACGATGGTCAGCACACCCTTGTCGAAGGAGGCCTCGATGGCGTCGGCGTTGATCGGCACGTTGAAGCTCAGGGTGCGGCTGAAGCGGCCGTGGCGACGCTCCTGCATGAGATACTCCACGTTCTCGCCCTCGAATGCGCCGGGGATCTCACCCTTGATGGTCAGCACATCGCCCTCGAAGGTGATCTCGACGCTCTCCGGGTCAACGCCCGGCGTCGAAGCCAGCAAAACGATCTCCTCAGGGGTGCTGTAGACATCCAACGGCAGGCGCCAATCCTGGTTGAAGGCAACGCGCGGCTGGCGGGCCAGGGCGGTCCAACTGGGCTGCACTACGCCTTCCTCGAACATGCGATCCATCGCGTGGCGCAGGGCCACGAAGTCACGAGCAGGTTCCCAACGGGTAATCACACGGGTCATGGTACTTTCTCCTTACAGTTTTGGCTCAGATTGATTTTGTCGATAGACTTGACAACAATGGCCTCGTCATTAGCCCTATCATCGCGCAGTTGTGTTAGATGAGCATTTGCGAAGTGTTAGCGTACCGTTAGATTCCCCGCTGCAAAAGAAAACCGAGCTACGAAGGACCGTAGCTCGGCTCACGACACATGGTGGGGCGGCGATGTTGTTCGGAGGCCAACCGGCGTCGATCGGCATTGTCCGCCAAATCAGCGGCCAAGGGTCAGTTGATCCTCGACCTTGACCACATGCGGCGCCTGACGCACCAACTCCAACACGGCGGCCCGCTGCGCATCGCTCTGCACTGTGCCGATCAATATCACGCTGCCGAAATAGACCTCGATGCGCACGTTGGCATCGGCCGTGTGGGGGTCGGTCGCCAGCCGGGCCGCCAGATCCATCGCCATCTGGTCATCGGCCACCAGGTTGTTGTGCAGTTGCCAGCCGTTGAGGCTGGAACGCGCCAGCCGGTCGGCCATGCGCCGCTGGAGGCCGGTGCGCACCCGGCCGTTCAGCGTCACAGCGCCTTCTGTGGCCACGATCTCGATGTCGGCGGTGGTAGTGCGCAGGCCTTGCTCCGACCAAAGCTGGTCATAGATCTGGTCAGCCGCTGCGCTGGTGCTTTCGTCCTTGACAGATAGCTTGATCATTGCTCCATTTCCTCCAAGAGAGACCACGCGACCATGGACGCCGCCGATGTTCACTGCGATAAAGCTAAGGGGCGAAGCCCGGCCGGCCGGCGGCTTTGGCGGCGTCAGACGCGTGCAAGACACCCTTGTGCTTTGGCACATTATGGCACAGGATGGCCGATGATGCAAGCCGCAGGCCTCTCAGCAACTCCAGATATGATGGCTGCTAAGCTGGAGTCGAGCCTTCAGCCGGGTCGGCGCGCTCGACTCGCGCCGGCCAGACCCGGCTAAAGCCTCGACTCCGGGCTATGTTTGATGGCTGCTAAGCTGGAGTCGAGCCTTCAGGCGGGTTGGCGCGCTCGACTCGCGCCGGCCAGACCCGGCTAAAGCCTCGACTCCGGGCCATGCGCTCGACTCGCGCCGGCCAGACCCGGCTAAAGCCTCGACTCCGGGCCATGTTGGGATGTGCTGAGCTGATGGCTCCTGAATGGACAGCAGGCCGCTGCTCAAGTACAATGAGACCACCCAGATCTGTGGGAACATTCTATGCCCACCAACACCGAACCAAACTCCTCCTCACCGGCATCGGGCAGCACGGCGCGTGGCTATGCGCTGGTGCTGCTGGCCGCGTCGCTTTGGGCCACGCTGGGCGTCATCTACCATTTTTTGGCGCGCACCTATGGCATGCCGCCGCTGGCCGTGGCCGGCCTGCGCGCCGGCCTGGGCGGCGTCATCCTGTTGATCGGCCTGTTGGCGCTGCGACGTTCCTGGCTGCGCATCGACCGCCGCGCGGCGCGGGTGGTGTTGGTCTACGGCGTCGTCGGCATCGCGTTCTTCTATGCCGCCTACATCAACGCGATCCTCACGGTCGGCGTGGCGGTGTCCGCGGTGCTGCTCTACACGGCGCCGGCCTGGGTGGCGCTGTTGGCCTGGCGTTTTCTGGGGGAACAGCTCACCCGCACCCACCTGATCGCCCTGACGCTGACGCTGGCCGGCTCAGCCTTGGTGGCGCAGATCTATCAGCCGGGACTGCTGCGCGTCAATGCGCTGGGGATCCTGTGGGGCCTGCTGTCGGGCTTCAGCTATGCCCTGTGGAGCGTGTTCAACAAGGTGGGCGTGCGCCATACCAACCCCTGGACGCTGCAATGCTACGGCATGCTGGTGGGCTCGGCCGCGCTGCTGCTCTTTCAGCCGCTGGCGCCGCTGGCCGGCGCGCTGCAAGATCCGGGCGCGGCTGTCTGGTTGCTGCTGCTGGCGCTGGGTCCCACCGTGGGCGCGTCGGTGGCCTATGCCGCCGGGGTGCGCACGGTGCCGGTCAGCGTGGCCAGCCTGATCGCCACCCTGGAACCGGTGCTGGCTGCCCTGCTGGCCTTCCTCGTTTTAGGCGAGACGCTGGGCCTGGGCCAGATCGCCGGCGGCGCGCTGATTCTGCTGGCCGTCTGGCTGTTGCGGCCCCGCGCCAGCCGGACGTGACCGAATGAAGGCTTGGCGTTGAGTGCATGATTCGTGAATTGCCGAACTACCTTAAATTCCACGAAGCTGACATAAAAGGATTGACGCATCAGGCCCGGCGTGATATAATGTAGCTAACTTAGAGACCTTAACAAGACGACGCAGTTTGACCGATGATACCTGCCCTTCTCGCCACATCTGCCGTGGCCTCCGCACAGCAGAAAACGGCAAGCAGTTGAGGGGAGGACCGAAACGGCGTCGAAAACAAAGCTCTCCAAGCCAGGAGCAAGGGAGCCTGTAGAAATCGGAAAGTGAAGTGCGCGGCAGCTTGGACGCACAGGTCGGTTGTACCACGTCGGATAGTACCGCTACGGGAATAGGGCGACAACCTGGAAAGCAGGGTTAATTGATCGCCAACACTGCCGATCACGGTCAATCCCGTATACAGAGCTCGAAAGTTACTTGAGGCCCCTTCTCCGCCAACAGGCCCAAACGCTACAGTTTGGGCCTGTTGTCTTTTCTGGGGTCCGGCGCTTGGCAAGGCTCTGTTTTGCCGGTACAATGGCCTTGTTTGGCCCAATCCCCCGCAAGGAGTTGTCAATATGGCAGATCTGCGACCTGTTCAGGGTCTCTACTACGAAGATTACATCGTCGGCGCTTCGATCAGCAGCCAAGGGCGCACGGTGACGGAAAGCGACATCGTCGGCTTTGCCATGCTCAGCGGCGACTGGAACCCTCTGCACACCGACGCACAGACGGCGCAGGCCACGCCCTACGGCGAGCGCATCGCCCACGGCCTGCTGGTGCTCTCCATAGCCACCGGCCTGGCGGAACGCCTGGGCTTCATGCATCAGACCGTACTCGGCTTCATGGGGCTGGAATGGCAGTTCCGCGCCGCGGTCAGGATCGGCGACACGGTGCGCGTTCAGGCCACCGTGGCCGAACTCAAGCCCATGCCGCGCCTGGGAGGCGGCTATGTGACCTTCAAGGTGCAGATTCTGAACCAGGAGGACAAGACGGTGCAGCGCGGAGAGTGGATCCTGCTGATCAAGAGCCGCGACGCCTGACCTCCGGAGTGCCTATGCAGACCGTTCCCATCGACCCGTTCGATGCGCCGCTGCTGCGCAACATCCATCAGATCACCCTGCCCACCCCCTTCCCCGTGGGGCCTGTTCACACCTATCTGATGCGGGGCGATCCCCTGACTTTGATCGACGTCGGGCCGCAGACGCCGGCGGCGCTGGCAGCTTTGCAGGCCGGCCTGGCCGGCGAGGGGGTCGCCCTGCGCGATATCGAACGGGTGCTGATCACCCACGCCCATGTCGATCATTACGGCCTGATCGGCGCGGTGGCGGCAGCCAGCGGCGCGGAGGTCTGGGCCCATCCGCTGGCCCAGCCGATGATCGAGGGATGGCCCGCCTACCAGGTCGCGTACGATCAGTTCTGGCTGGAGCTGTTGTTGGCCGCGGGCGTGCCGGCCGGGCTGGCCCAACGCACGGCCGGCCTATACCAACGGATGCAGCAACTGATCGGCCATGCGCCGGTGACCCGGCTGCTGGACGAAGGGGATGTGATCAGCCTGGCCGGCGCGCACTGGCAGGTGCTGCACTGTCCAGGTCATGCCGACAGCCTGATCTGCCTCTATCAACCTGACGACCGGCTGTTTTTGGGCAACGATCATCTGCTGGCTCACATCAGTTCCAACGCCCTGGTCGGCCCTCCCCCGCCTGGCGAGAGGGTGCGCCGCCGTCCCCTGGTGGACTACTGGGCCTCGCTGTGCAGAGTCTACGACATGGAGATCGCCCTGGTCATCCCCGGCCATGGGGATGCCGTGGCCGACGTGCGCAGCTTGGTCAAGAGCCGCTTTCAGTTCTATGAGCGACGCCTGGCGCGCCTGTTGCAGGAACTGCGCCGCGGGCCGCAGTCCGTCTGGCAACTGGTCGAGGCGATCTTTCGCCGGCTCGACGAGACCGATACCTATCTGGCTGTGTCAGAGGTGCTGGGTCACCTGGATGTGCTGGAGAACAAGAGATTGGTGCGGCTGCAGGCCGATGATGCGGGTATCTGGCGCTATAGCCTGTGTTGAAAGCGAGGAACACAAAAAGCGGATGGTTGCCAACCATCCGCTTTTTGTTGCGAAACTAGCAGCTATCGGTTACAGAATTGGATTGGTTATTGGATGCAGAGCGTCTGGCCGGCCCGGATCATGTTGGGGTTGGCCAGGCCGTTGAGCTGCACCAGCGCGTTCACCGTCGTGCCGTTGGCCGCCGCGATGCTGGACAGGTTGTCGCCCGCCCGCACCGTGTAGCCCA
>JAKQCW010000158.1 GCA_029558955.1 Chloroflexota bacterium | reverse complement strand
CGGGTTCGGCCCACGCGCAGCGAACGCGCCGACCCGCCAGCAATTCCAAATGTGGTGCGGAGTCGAGGCTTTAGCCGGGTTCGGTCCGCACGCGAGTCGAACGCGCCGACCCGCCTGAAGACTCGACTCCGCGGGGCGTGTGCAGGAAGCCTGGCAGGGTCGCCGCGCGTCTGCCGGCTCCGCCAGGCCTCCACCGTCAGCGGATCACCTCCGCGCCGCCCATGTAGGGCACAAGCACGTCGGGCACCCGCACGCTGCCATCGGCCTGCTGATAGGTCTCCAGCACGGCGATCAGCACGCGCGGCAGGGCCAGGCCGGAGCCGTTGAGGGTGTAGAGGTAACGCGGCCGGGCGCCCTCCTCTGGCCGGTAGCGGATATTGGCGCGGCGGGCCTGGAAATCGGCGAAGAGCGAGCAGGAGCTGACCTCCAGCCATTCGTTGCAGCCCGGCGCCCACAGCTCGATGTCGTATTTGGCCGCGGCCGCGAAAGCCAGGTCGCCGGTACACATCTGCACCACCCGGTAGGGGATCTCCAGCCGGCGCGCGATATCCTCGGCGTTGTCCACCAGGCTGGCCAGCTCAGCCTCGCCCTGCTCCGGCTCCACGAACTTGACCATCTCCACCTTGTCGAACTGATGGCCACGTTTGATGCCGCGCACATCCTTGCCGGCCGACATCTTTTCGCGGCGGAAACAGGGGGTGTAGGCCACGTGATAGATGGGCAGGCTGCCCGGCGGCAGGATCTCATCGCGGTAGAGATTGGTCACCGGCACCTCGGCCGTGGGGATCAGCCACAGGTCATCCTCCACGTCGTGGTAGAGGTTTTCGGCGAACTTGGGCAGGTTGCCGGTGCCGAAGAGCGTCTGGGCGCGTACGACGTAGGGAGGGTAGACCTCGCTGTAGCCGTGCTCGTTGATGTGCACATCCAGCATCCAGGCGATCAGCGCCCGCTGCAGGCGGGCCCCCAGCCCCTTGAGCAGGTAGAAGCGGCTGCCGGAGAGCTTGACGCCGCGCTCGAAGTCGAGGATGCCCAGCGCCTCGCCGATCTCCCAGTGCGGCCGCGGCTGAAAGTCGAACGGGGCCGGCGCGCCCCAGGTGCGCACCACCACGTTCTCGCTGTCATCCTTGCCCACTGGCACGCCAGGCAGCGGCAGGTTGGGAATGCGGCTCATGGCGTCGAACAGCTCTTCGTCGACCACCTTGAGCCGGTCGTCGAACTCCTTGATCTGGTCGCCGACGCGGGCCATCTCGGCCTTGAGCGCGTCGGCCTGCTGGGGCTGGCCCCCGCGCATCAGTTGGCCGATGCGCTTGCTTTCGCTGTTGCGCAGCGCCTTGAGCTCCTCCACCTGGGCCAGCAGGCTGCGGCGCTCCTCGTCCAGCGCCAGCGCCTTGTCGACCGGTGCGTTGGGATCTTGCACCGCCTGCATCTGCTGCCTGACGAAGTCAGGGTTTTCGCGAATGATCTTGATGTCGAGCATGAAGTGCCTCCTGCATGAGATAGTCCAGGAATCAAAACGCCCACTCGTCAACCAGGACGAGGGGCGTGCTCGCGGTGCCACCTGGATTTGCCGCTCGCCTCACGAAGAGCGGCCTTAGCGGGTCAAAGACCCAGGCTCAGTATCGCGAGCCACACGCCTGGGCCATACTGGGGCTGCGGGCGTCAAGCTCTGGACTTGGCGCCGTTCACCTGTTCCGGCCCGGAACTCAGGAGGGCTTTTCGACTGTGGCTGCTGTTGCCTTGCACCAGCCGGCAACTCTCTGACAGCTCGCCAGCAGTCTACTCGTCTCCGTCAACGTCAGGGCTGTTCAGTTGGTGGGAGTATAGCACAGGGTTGGTTAGGTCGTCAAGATGGCAATTCCTGGGAACGCGGCTAGTCGAACTCGATCTTCCGGTTGCGCATGGCCACGCTTTGCGCCAGGCCGACGCCGATCATCAGGGTCAGCAGCGAGCTGCCGCCATAGCTGATGAAAGGCAGAGTGATGCCGGTCACCGGCAGCAATCCCAGGTTCATGCCGATGCTGACGATGGCCTGGAACATGATCAGGGCGATCACTCCGGCCACCAGCAGGCGGCCAAACTGGTCACGCGCCTGGTCGGCGATGGTGATCAGCCGCCACAGGACGATGATCAGCAGCACGATCAGGACGAGCGCGCCCACGAAGCCCAGCTCCTCCGCGATGACGCTGAAGATGAAGTCGGCATAGCGCACCCGCAGAAAGTGAAGCTGGCTTTGGCTGCCCGCGCCAAAGCCTTTGCCCAGCACACCGCCGTTGCCGATGCTGATCAGCGCTTGGGCGATGTTGAAGCTGGCATCGGGATCGCTGGCGGGGTCCAGGAAGATGTCGATGCGCGTCTTCATGTAGCCTTCCAGGTTGGCGTAGATCAGCGGCAGGGCCAGCACGCTGGCCGCAGTGGCGCCGACGATGTAGCCCCAGGGCAGGTCGGCCACGAACAGCATCAGTGCGCCGATCACCAGCAGAACGATGGCGTTGCCCAGGTCAGGCTGCAGATAGATCAAGGCCGCGGGCAGCCCCATCAGCGCCACAGCGCCCAGCACCCACTGCGGCTTGCCGATCTGTTCATGGTGGCTGGCCAGGTATTGGGCAAAGACGATGATGAAGAGCACCTTGCTGAACTCGGCCGGTTGAACGAAGACGATGCCGGCGTCGAACCAGCCGGAAGCGCCGCCGCGCACCTGGCCCACCAACGCCACCGCGCCCAGTGAGGCCAGCACGACGGCATAGATCGGCCATTGCAGGCTGGTCAGCAGGCGGTAGTCGAAGGCGGAGATCAGCAGGAGCAGCAGCAGCCCGATGAGGCCGTAGATAGCCTGGCGCAGCGGATAATCCTCGTAGCTTTCCACCCCCTGCGTCGCGCTGTAGACCATGGCGACGCCGAACACCAGCAAGACCAGGGTGGCGCCCAGCAGCACGAAATCGAAACGCCGCAGGTTGAGTCGCATCACTCCCCTCCCTCGACCGTGTCGCTCAGCGGCAGCGTGTCGGTGATCAGCGCCTCAAGAGAACCAGAGAGAAGCTCAGGACTCCCGGCTGGGCTGATGGCGGGGGTGATTGTCTCGCTGGGCGCGATCTCCAGCGGCTGCGGCGGGTATTTCAGGTTGAAGTAGCCGCGCAGGATCTCCTGGCCGACGGGCAGCGCCACGGCCGAGCCCTCGCCTCCGTTGTAGACAAAGACCGCGATGGCGATCTCCGGGTCCTCATAGGGTGCAAAGGCCGTGAACCAGGCGTGGGTGGGCAGCCGGTCGTTGGCTTTGAGGGGAATCTCGGGATCGAAGAACTCAGCGGTGCCGGTCTTGCCGGCCACGGTGACGCCCGGCACGGTCAGCGCCTTGGCGGTGCCGTTGGGGGAGTTCACCGCGGCCCACAGCCCCTCGCGCACGATGTCGACCACCTCCGGGTCCAACGGCAGGTTGCGAATCAGCTCAGGCTCGAACTCCTCCACCACGTTGCCCTCGGTGTCCACGATCTGCCGCACCAACTGGGGACGGTAGAGCGCGCCGCCGTTGGCAATCGCAGCGGTGGCGTTGAGCACCTGCATCGGGGTGGACAGGAGCGCGCCCTGGCCGATGGACATGTTGTAGGTGTCGCCGGCTGACCAGGTCTCGGCGTAGGTCAGCCGTTTCCAGCGCGGCGTGGGCACCAGGCCAGGGTTTTCGCCGGGCAGGTCTACGCCGGTCGGTTCGCCGAAGCCGAAGATGCGGGTGTAGTCCACCAGCTTGTCGATGCCCAGCCCCTCGAAGGTCTTGCGATAGCCGCCGGAGATCTGGTAGAAAAAGGTGTCGCAGGAGACGGCCAGCGCCTCGCGCACGGTGACGCGGTAGTGACCGGTGCCGTAGCTGTGAATCCAGCAGTAGAAGGGCTGGGCGTAGCGCAGGTCGTCAGGAAAGAAGCGGTTATCGACGTAGATGATGCCATCGACGCGGCCGTCGAAGCTGTCCCCCAGACGCGTGTTCTCGTCGATCACCCCCTCTTGCAGGGCGCCGCTGGACGCGACGATCTTGAAAACTGAGCCAGGGGGATAGAGCGCGCTGATGGCGTGGTTGAGCAGCGGCAGGCGCTTGTCCTCCAACAGCGTCTGGTACTCGGCGGCCGTGATGCCGCGCGCGAAGAGGTTGTTGTCGTAGGTGGGCAGGCTGACCATGCCCAGCACCTCGCCGGTCCTGGGGTCCATGGCAATGGCCACCCCCACCTGCGCCTTGGCAGCCTCCAGCCCGCGTGTCAGCGCCGTTTCCATCAGCGCCTGCAGTTGGGCATCGATAGTCAGCACCAGATTGTTGCCAGGTGCGCTGGGGAAGATGTCGCCCACGGTGCGCACCTCGCGGCCGTTGACGTCGACCTCGATGTTGCGCCGGCCATCGCGGCCGCGCAGCGCCTTCTCAAAAGTGGTTTCCAGCCCGGCCAGCCCCACCTGATCGTTGGGGCGATAGCCTGCTTCGGTGTAGCTGGCGACATAGGCCTCGGGGATCGGTCCCACGAAGCCGATGAGCTGGGAGGTGAGGGGGCCGGTCAGATATTCACGCACCGGGGCGATGCTGAGCTGGATGCCCGGCAGGTTATGGCTTTCCTCGGCCACGGCAAAGGCTGTCTCTGAGTTGACGCGGCCGGCGATGACCACCGGCAGGTAGGCGCCCCCCGCCATGGCGGCATCCACCTCGGCAATGGCTTCATCGACGCTCAGCCGCTGGCGGAATTCGGGTTGGCCCTGCTGGCCGATGGCGGCTGCCGCGTCCTCCGGGGCTGCGTCGTCGACAGCATCGGCATCGGCTGACGTTTCCTGTTGATGCACAGGCAGATCGGCCTCTGATTCATCGATGATCTGCTCCAGCCGCTCCAGCAGGGCGCGCAGCTCCTCTTCATCGTCGGGCATGTTGGAGGGGATCGCTACGATGTCAAAGCTGGGCCGATTGCGCACCAGCAGTTGCCCGTTGCGATCGTACATGACTCCCCGTTGGCCCCGCACCTCAACCAGGCGAAAGCGGTTTGCGTCGGCGCGCGCCCGCAGCCCCTGCCCTTCTACGAACTGAATACGGATCAACTGCGCGACGAAGACGATCCCAATGAGAACAATCAATCCGCGCAGGATAACCAGCCGCCCCGAGGGCGGCAACGGTCTGGATAACACAGCTTACTCCACGGGCAGCCGCTCCTGGCCGGTCATTCGGTTGATCCAGGACAGCACAGGGTAGACGGCCAGCATGACAATCGAGTTATAGACAATCTCAGGCGCCACCAGACGCAGCGCGACCTCTGGCAGCGACAGCACGCTGCCGCTGACCAGCAGCAGCGTCAACTGGATGGCGGCCTGAACCACGGTGACGGCCGCGGCCATGCCCAGCGCCAGCCAGATCGAAGGACGATAGACCGTCTGGCTGGCCAGGCCGGCAAGATAGGCGGCCGTCAACAGGCCCAGGGTGTAGACGCCGAACCACTGGCCGCTGAGCAGATCCAGCCAGAGCCCGGCCACCAGCGCCCAGATGACGGCCGAGCGGCCGCCCCGCAGCAGCGCCCACGCGGTGATCACCATCAGGGTGAGGTTGGGCGAGACGCCGGCCACACGCAGGACGGGCAGCAGCGACACCTGCACCAGGGCAGCCAGGCCCAACGCCAGGAGCAGCAGGTAGGGCATCATGGCTGCAACTCAGGCTCGGTCTGCGGCGCGCCGAGCTGCTCGCTGGGGGAGACGAAATTGGTCACCACCAGCACGGTTTCCAGCGTGTCGAAGTCGACGGTGGTGCGCACCACCGCCTGCTGGAACATCTCCACATCGTTCTGTTCGACCTCGACCACCTGACCCACGGGGATGCCGATGGGAAAGCGGCCTCCTTCGCCGGAGGTGACCACGATGTCGCCCACCAGGATGGGCTGATCCTGGGGCAGATAGTCCATGATCGGCGACTGGCCGGCGCGGCCGCGCAGGATGCCGCGCAGTCGCGTGTTTTGCAGCATGGTGTTGACGTTGCTGCTGCTGTCGGTGATCAGAAGCACGCGCGCCGCGTTGCTGTAGACCTCGGTCACCCGGCCCACCAGCCCCAGCTCGGTCACCACCGGCATGCCCGACTCGATGCCGTTGTTGCTGCCGATATCGATCAGGACCGACTGGACGATGTTGCCCGGCTCGTTGGCGACGATGCGACCGACCAGTTGGCCCCCTTTATAGGTGATGCTGGGGTTGACATCGCGGAACTGCAACAAGCTGCGCAGCCGCACGTTCTCGGCCTCCACCTCTTTCAGGCGCAGGTTCTCGACGGTCAGTTGGGCGACCGTCTTTTCCAGTTGCTCGGCGTGCTCCCGGAGCGTCGTGGTGTCCTCCACAGCGCCGGTGGCGCTGCGCAGCTCATTGCCCGCCTCGCGCAGCAGGCGCTGGATGGGCAGCGTCAGGCGCGCCGCAAGATCGCGCGGCGTGTCGATGGGGCGTGTATTGAGGAGAACTACGACCGCCGCCAACAGCACGATGACAATGGGCCACCAGCGAATGCGTCGCCTGGCTCGGGGCCGTTGCAGCATAGGCAGGTCTTAATGAATGGTGCTGCCGCGCTGCATCGAAGCAAGCACCTTGCGCAGGGTGGGCAGCTCTTCCAGAATCGCCTCGGCGCCGCTGGCAACACAGGTCAGCGGGGAGTCGGCCACGCGTACCTTCATCTTGGTCTCGGAGGAGAGCCGGATGTCCAGGCCGCGCAGCAGCGCACCGCCGCCGGCCAACACCACGCCATCCTGCATCAGGTCGGAGATCAGCTCGGGCGGCGTCTCGTCCACCGCGTCGCGCACCGACTCGACAATCACGTTGACCGACGGCGCCAGCGCCTCGCGCAGCTCGACGCTGGAGACGTCGATGGCCTCGGGCAGGCCGGTGATCAGGTTGCGCCCGCGCAGGGTGACGGTCATCTCCTGCTCCAGCGGGTAGGCGGAGCCGGCCAGGATCTTGGCTTCCTCGGCCATTCGTTCGCCGATCAGCAGGTTGTACTTCTGACGGGCGTATTGGATGATGTCCTCGTCCATCTCGTCGCCGGCCACGCGGATCGAGCGCGCCACGACGATGCCGCCCAGGGCGATCACGGCGACCTCGGTGGTGCCGCCGCCGATGTCGACGATCATGCTGCCCTTGGCGTCGGTGACCTTGAGGCCCGCGCCGATGGCTGAGGCCATCGGCTCTTCGACCAGAAAGGCCTCGCGCGCGCCGGCGCTGACCGCGGCATCATGCACCGCGCGTTTCTCCACCTCGGTGACGCCGCTGGGGATGCCGACCACGACGCGTGGCCGCGGCACCCGCAAGACCATGCGGTCATGCACCTTGCGGATGAAATAATGGAGCATCTGCTCGGTGGTGTCGAAGTCGGAGATCACGCCGTCGCGCAGCGGGCGGATGGCGATGATGTTGGCCGGGGTGCGGCCCACCATCTCCTTGGCCTCGGCGCCGATGGCGAGTACTTTTTTGGTATTCTTGTCGATCGCAACCACGGAGGGTTCGTTGATGACGATGCCCTTGCCGCGCACGTTTACCAGGGTGTTGGCTGTGCCCAGGTCCACGCCGATGTCCAGTGAGAAGAGACCCAGAAGCCAGTCGAGCGGTCGAAACACGCTGTCTATCCTGCCTTTGCTTGAAAGTAAAAAGCCAGGTGCAAGCGCCTGACTCGCAAAAGAGCGGCTTTGACTGCCGCGCGCGGGCATTATACCATCATACGGACATTTGGCGAAAGATGGATCAAGCCAGAACGCCCCACTCTGGCGCAGGTCGATGGGCTAACGACCCCAGCCCTGACGCAGCACGCGCAGGGCATTGCCCCCCCAGATCTGGGCGATCTGCTGCGGCGTGAAGTGCTCGATCAGCAGGCGCTGGGTCAGGCGTTCCAGGTGTGCGGCGTCGGGCAGATCGTCGGGCGGATCGATGAAGCCATCGAAGTCTGTGCCGATGCCCACATGCTCGATGCCGGCCACGTCCACGAAGTGGCGCAGCGTTTGCACGATGGCGTTCAGGCCCCGCTTGCCGGCGTGAGGGGTCAGCCAATAGGGCATGAAGATCACGCCGACCATGCCCCCGCTGTCGGCGATCTTTCGCAGCTCCCAGTCCTGCGGATTGTACGGGTCAGGGTTGAGCGAGTAGGCGCCGACGTGGGTCATGAGCAGCGGCGCGCGCTGGCCGACGATGTCGTAGATGTGGGCGCGGGCCGGCGGCGTGCAGTGGCTCAGGTCGATCAGCATGCCCAGTTCGATCATGCGCTCGATCACATCCCGGCCGGCCGGCTTGAGGCCCGCGGTCACGTCGCGTTCGCTGCGGAAGAAGTTGAGCTTCTGGATGTCCTCTGGCCAGGGAAAGCAGGGGTGGACGACCTCGTTCTCGAAGAAGTGGGCCAGGGTGATGTAAGCTACGCCGCGGCGATGAAAGTGCTCCAGGCTGGCCAGCAACTGCTCCGTGGTGGTCGTCGGGCCGCGGTTGAGGCTGTGGGCCCCCTCCAGGCAGTGGATCATGGCGATGGGGCGGTTGTTGCCCTGGGCCAGAAGCGCGTCCAGCTCGGCGCGTGAACGCACTACCTGCACCTGCGGCCGGCCGGTGGCCGGATCGGCGGCGGCAGCCGCGGCGCGCTCCAGATCGTCCAACATGTGGTTGGCCACATCGAAGTAGCTTCCCTCGAAGACCTTGCGCCACAGCCCAGGCCGCAGGTAGCGCAGCGTTTTCAGCACCGGCGCCTCCTGGGTGACGATCTGTCGTTCGGGCGCGTAGATCACCGACAACAGCACATCCACGCTGCCCTGCTGCAGGTTGGGAAAGCTGCTCTCGAAGCTGAAGGGGTTGAATGCCCCGTGGGCATGGAAGGGCGCGGTGAAGACCTTGTCAAACAACGAGATCTTCAACGCGGGGTGAGCGTGCAGATCGACGATGGTCGAGTCGACGTGGTGGACCTGACGCCAGTTGAGATCGGCGGTGGGAGAACTCATGACGACCTCCTGCGACTGTCTGGGATTGCTACCCAGTTGAACGAGAACGCAGGAGGTTTTTTTGCGATCAGGGGATGCTACGGGGTGAGACTGCGCAACTGAGCGAACTGCCCGACGAACTCCTCCTCCATGCGCCGCTTCTCCTCGGCTGGCAGGAAGGCGGCGCGCACGGCGTTGAGGGTCAGGCGTTGCATGTCCTCTTCGTTCAGCCCGAATGTGTCGGCCAGCCGCTGATATTCCTGCGTCAACGTGGTGTCGAAGAGCGGTGGATCGTCGCTGTTGACGGTGACGCACAGGCCCATGCGCAGCAGATGAATGACCGGGTGTTGATCCATGCTGCGATAGACGCCCAGACAGACGTTGCTGGTGGGGTTGACCTCCAGGGGAATCTGTTTTTCGTGCAGCCAGGCCAGCAGGTAGGGGTCTTCGATGCTGCGCACGCCGTGGCCGAGGCGGTCGGCGCCCAGGTCGCGCACTGCTTCCCAGACGCTCTGGGGGCCGGCGTTTTCGCCGGTGTGCGGGGTGGAGGCCAGACCGGCGGCCTTGGCCCGCTGGAACCAGGGAGCAAGCTGGCCGGCGGGCGCGGTGGCCTCGTTGCCGCTCACCCCCAGCGCCACCACCCCGCGATCGGCCCAGTCCAGCGCCAATTGGGTGGTCACTTCGGCCGTGGCCGGCATGTCCAGGTTGCGGTGGATGTCGAGGATCCAGCGCAGCTCCACGCCGAAATCGCGCCGCGCCCGCCGCCGGCCATCCTCCAGCCCGGCGATGATCTCCTCGGCCGCCAGTCCTTTTTCCTGGATCAGGTGGGTGTAGGGGGTGACGGTGGCCTCGCGGTAGCGGATGTTTTGACGCGCCATGTCCGCGCCCAGCTCGTAGGCCGCCAGCGAGAAGTCATCGGCGCAGCGCAGGCAGCTCTGGATGGCCAGGTAGATCTCGACGAAGTGAGGAAAATCGCGGAAGCTGAACCAGGCTTGCAGCCCCTCCACCGTGTCGGCCGGCAACGCCACCCGGTTGCGCTCAGCCAGCCGCAGCAGCGTCGCCGGCTCGATGGCTCCCTCCAGGTGGATGTGGAGCTCGACTTTTGGCATGTTGTGGATGAAGGTGGGGAGGGGCATGGTTAATGGTTAATGGGGGAATGGGGGAATGGGGAATGGTTAATGGTTAATGGGGGAATGGGGAATGGGGAATGGGGAATGGGGAGGTGTGGGGGCGTGGGGTGTTGGGTTATTTGTTTTGTGTGGCGAGGATGGTTTTTATGATGGGTTCGAGATCGAGGATGGTTGGGATCTTGTAGTCGGCCTGATCGGTGGGGTTGCCGTCGACCAGGATGGTGGTCATGCCCAGGTCTTTGGCTGGCGCCAGGTTGCGGCCGGTGTCCTCGATCAGAACGCACTCGGCGGGGTGGGCATCGAGGAGGCGCAGGCAGGCGGTGTAGGCCGCCAGGTTGGGCTTGGGGACATAGCCCACCGCGACCACGTCGATGATGCGGCTGAAGTGGCGGCGGATGCCCAACTGCGCCAGCACCCGCTCGGCGTGCGGCCGGTCGGCGTTGGTGAAGATCACCTTTTCGTCGGGCAATTCGGCCAGCAGCGCATCCAGCGCCTGGTTTGGCTGCAACAGATCGCGGGGCAGATCGTGCACGAAGGCCAGATAGCGTTCCACGTCCAGGTCGTTGTTGAGCAGCAGCCCCCGCATGGAGGTGCCATATTCCTGGTGATAGCGCCGCGCCAGGCTGTCAGCCTCCTCCCACGTGGCGCCGTATTCCCGCATGATGTAGCGGCGAATCTGCCGGCCGATCTCCTGCATCACCCCCGCAGCGCGCGGATAGAGCGTCTCGTCCAGGTCGAACAGCAAGAAACGGATCGCCATCGCCTATCCAGTCACCCGTCGTCCGCGCGCAGCGCCTATGACGCCAGGCGCACCATGGCGCGAAAGGCTTTGTAGACCGTCAGATAGTCCTCGTGGGCATATTCGACGGTGTAGCCATCCAGCCGGCGCGCGCCAGGGATCAGGCAGGCATAGTCGGCCATCAGGCTGGAGCGAAGCTGGACGCGCAGCACCACCGGCGATTCCAGCTTGAACGGCTGGGCCTCGGTGTTGAGGGCCTGCTCGGCGGCCTGGCGGATCATGCTCTGTACTTCCTGAGGATGCAGGCAGATCGCGGCCTGGTGGCCCAGCGCCCGCTTGACAGTCACCGTTTGCAGGGTCGGCCCCAGCAGCGCCGTGGCCTCGGCTGTGGTGGCCTGGTCGCCGGTCACCAGGCCAACGGGCACGCCATGGAAGCCGGCCAGGGCCGCGTTGAGGCCGATCTCGCCCACGGGCCGGCCGTTCAGCTCCACATGGTTGACTGTCTTGCCGCTGTAGGTGTGGTCGAGGATGGCGTTGGGGGTGCCGGCGCGGGCGTGGTAGCCGATCAGGAAGACTACGTCGAAGCTGTCGTCCAGCCCTTCCATCATGCTGAAGGGGCGCGGCGAGCCGTAGATCAAGTCGGCCCAGGTGTCCAGCTCGCCGATCAGCAGATTGCGCATGCTTTCGTGCGAGTCGGCGACGACCACCTCGGTGGCGCCGGCCGCGCGCGCGCCCAGAATCGCCGCGTTGGCCTCCTGGGTCATCAGCAGTCGGGCGCGTTCATATTCCGCGTTGCCAGGTGTGCACTGCTCCAGGCTGACGACGCCGGAGATGCCTTCCATGTCGATGGAAATGAAGACTTTCATAGATTTCCTTGTGGCGAGATTGATCCTGCGGGTGTGCTTGTCGTTGTGGCGCCATCATAGCACACGGGGATAGCTTTGACAAGCAGTGCGACGGGTTGAATGCTGCCCATCGAGCGGGGCAGCAGGGACCCTGGGCGCGAAGCGGGGGCTGGCCAGTCCAGCCCCCGCTTGGGGAAGCGTGCGATTGGAACGATCCGGCTGGCGGGCACGGTCGGAGACCGGCCCGAGCGTCGGAGCGTCGGTCGGCGGGGCACGGTCGGAGACCGGCCCGAGCGTCGGGGCGGCGGCCGGCAGGCACGGTCGGAGACCGGCCCGAGCGGCGCGGCTTGCTGGCTAAGCCTGGTTAGCTGTCCAGCACCTCGATCAGGGCCGGGATGACCTCTTCGACCTCGCCGACGATGCCGTAGTCGGCGTGCTTGAAGATCGGCGCGTCGGGGTTGTGGTTGATGGCCACGATGCAGCGCGCCTTCTCCGTGGCGCCGAAGTGCTGGAAGGTGCCGCGGATGCCCACGGCCACATACAGCGCCGGCGCGACGGTGTGTCCGGTCAGGTCCACCATCTGCTGCGGGCCGATCCAGCCTTCGTCATATGCGCCGCGCGAGCCAGCCAGGGCGATGGCCTTGTGGGGCAGACGGCGGGCCAGGGCCGCCGCCAGCTCTTCGATCAACTGCCAGCCGCTGCCGCGCAGGCCGCGGCCGCCGGCGATGATGATGTCGGCCTTTTGCAGCGGGATGTAGTACTCCGGCGGCTCCACCGGCGTCAGCGGCGGCTGGGGCTTCCACACCAGCTCCACCTCTTCCACGTCGCCGCTGCGCCAACTGTCGTATTCCGGCGTGGGGAAGATGCCGGCCTGGATGGTGGCGATCTGCGGATTGGCCTTGCACTCCACCACGCGGTAGGCCGCGCCGTGGTAGATGGGCGCGGCCACCACCAGGCTCCGCTCCTCGGCGTTGATGGACAGGTCCGCCGCGTGGGTGACCAGCGCGCACTTCAGGCGCTGCGCCAGGCGGGGCGCCATCTTGCGGCCGCCGGCCGCGTCGGCGAAGAGCAGAATCTCCGGCTTGTGCTTCTCGAAGAAATCGCGCAGGCTGCGGCCGGTGGGATAGCCCGCGCCCCAGAAGGCGGCGTCCGCGCCGTAGGCGATCAACTCACGGGCCAGGTCTTCGCTGGCGTTGTCACCCACCAGCAAGACATTGACATAAGCGCCCAGGCTGTCGGCCAGGTTGCGCGCCTTGCCGATGACCTGGAGATCACAGGGGCGCAGGTGAGGCTCCCAGGCGATGGCCACCACCCAGATGTTGCGGTAGCCCTCCTCCTCCTCGGCGCTGGCGCCCAGCAGTTGTTCCAGAAATGATAGGTCCATAGAGTCTCTCCAGGTTGGCTAGATGACGCGGCGCGCCCTGAGCATGGCGACCAGCGTTTGGGCGGCCTCCTGGGGCGATCCTTCGACGATGAAGCCCATCTGGCGCGCCGGCGGCAGGCGCAGCTGGCGGCCGGTGGTGGGCGCGGGCAGCGCGGTCGGGTCGACGCCGAGCGCCAGGCTGCTCCAGATCTCCACGTTGCGCACGCGGTAGGCGTTGATGATCTCAGCGCCGTGGGGATAGCGCGGGTGTTCTGGCGTCTGCAGCACGGTGGCTACGGCCGGCAGCGGGTAGCTGCTGTCGTAGTACTTTTCATCGGCGTACTGCAGGCCGGTCACATGGCCGTGCTCCAGGCGCAGTTGATCGACGCTCAGCAGCACCGGCCAATCGCCCAGCTCGATAGCCAACCGCGGGCCCAACGTGCCGCTGCCGGTGTCCAGCGCCATGTGGCCGGTCATCACCAACTGCACGTTGCGCAGCCGCTTGATGGCCGCGGCGATGATCTGGGCCAGGCCGGCGGTGCGCGCCTTGACGATGGCAGCGTCGCTGAGCAGGATGGCGCGGTCGCAGCCCAGGGCCAACGCCTCGCGCAGCACATCCTCCACCTCCGGCTCGCCCAGGGAGAGGGCGATCACCTCGATGGAGGGGTCAGCTTCCTTGAACCGCAGCGCGGCATCCAGCGCCCAGCGGTCGGGCGGGTTCATGATCTTCCTGGCCCCGCGTTCATCGATCGCCTGCTGGCTGCGGCTGATCTTGATCGTCTCGGGGTCGAAGATTTGTTTGATGCAAACGACAATTCGCACTGCATACCTCCTTGGCTACGGCTCGATGTGGACGCCGACTTCCTTGAGCAGGTCGCGGGCGATGATGATGCGCTGGATCTCGTTGGTGCCCTCGAAGATCTCGGCGATGCGTGCGTCGCGGAAGGAGCGCTCCAGCGGGTAATCGCGGCTCAGGCCCAGCACGCCGTGGATCTCCATGGCGTAGCTGACGGCCTTGCTGGCGATCTCGCTGCCGCGCAGCTTGCAGACGTAGGCCTCGCGCGCGAAGGGGCGGTGATTGTCCACCAACCAGGCGGTGCGATAGACCAGCCCGCGCAGCATCTCGACGTCCGAGTAGAGGTCGGCGATCATGAACTGCACCTGTTGCTGGTGCGCCAGCGGCATGCCGAATTTCTCGGCCAGCCGGGCGTAGTCGATGATCATCTCCAGCGCCTTCTGCGCGCCGCCCAGCGAGGCTGCGCCCACGGTCACGCGGCCCAGGTCCAGGGTCTTCATGAAGGTCACGAAGCCCAGCCCTTCTTGGCCGATGATGTTGGCTGTCGGCACTTCTACCTCGTCGAAGATCACCTCGGAGGTGGAGGAGGCGCGGATGCCCAGCTTCTTCTCGATGACGCCGATCTTGGTGCCCATCTCCTTTTCGACCACGAAGGCGGTCACGCCGCCGCGCGCGCCCAGGGCCGGGTCGGTCACGGCCAGGACGGAGAAAAGGTCGGCGAAGGGGCCGTTGCTGATGTAGATCTTGGTGCCGTTGATGACCCAGTGGCCATTGGAACGGATGGCGCGCGTCTTGATGGCGGCTGCGTCGGAGCCGGCGCCCGGCTCGGTCAGACAGAAGGCGCCGATCTTGGTCCCCTGGGCCAGGGGCGTCAGGTACTTCTCCTTGAGCGCGTGCGAGCCGTCGACGTAGAGCGCCATGGCTGCGATGCCGATGTGGGCGCCGACCACGGTGGACATGGCGCTGTCCACCCGGCTGACTTCCTCCATCAGGATCACGTAGCCCATTTCGCCCGCGCCGCTGCCGCCGTACTGCTGCGGGAAGGGAATGCCGAAGAGTCCCGCCTTGGCCGCCACCTTGATGGCGTCGAAAGGCACCTCAGCCTTTTCGTCCGCCTCCTCGGCCACCGGCGCGAACTCGTTCTCCATCACATCCCGAATCATCTGGCGCAGCAGGTCATACTCTTTAGGTAGTGTCAGGTCCATAAGGTTTACCTTTTTGCAGGTTGTGTGCGAGGCGGTCGTAACTCGTAACCCGGAGTGTGTTGTTGGGATTTGTGTGTGTGTATGCTCCGGGTTATGCGTAATCCGTAACGAGTAATGCGTAATCGGAGGTCTGTGTGTATGCTCCGGGTTATGCGTAATTCGTAACGAGTAATGCGTAATCGGAGGTCTGTGTGTATGCTCCGGGTTATGAGTTACATCGTAACGAGTAATGCGTAATCGGAGGTTTGTGTGTATGCTCCGGGTTATGCGTAATTCGTAACGAGTAATGCGTAATCGGAGGTTTGTGCGTATGCTCCGGGTTATGCGTAATTCGTAACGAGTAATGCGTAATCGGAGGTTTGTGTGTATGCTCCGGGTTATGAGTAATTCGTAACGAGTAATGCGTAAGCGGAGGTTGTGTGCGTATGTTACGAGTTCCGCATTACGTCGTAACGAGTGATGCGTAATCGGACGTTAGGTGCGCACGTTCCGGGTTACGCATTACGCATTACGCCGTCTACGCAACCAAAACCCACAAGCACACACTCCGGGTTACGCATTACGCATTACGCATTACGTCATCATACGCAACCAAAACCCACAAGCACACATTCCGGGTTACGCATTACGCATTACGCATTACGTCGTAACGAGTAATGCGTAATCGGAGGTTAGGTGCGCACATTCCGGGTTACGCATTACGCATTACGCATTACGCCATCATACGCAACCAAAACCCACAAGCACACACTCCGGGTTACGCATTACGCATTACGTCATCATACGCAACCAAAGTCCACAAGCACACACTCCGGGTTACGCATTACGAGTTACGACTCACGCCGCGAAGCCATGCGCCGCCAGCACACTCTTGGCGATGGCCGTCTGTTGCGACCGGTTGGTGCCTTCGATGCCCTCGACGGTGCGGCAGTCGCGGAAGACGCGGCCGATGGCGTAGTCCAGGATGTAGCCGTAGCCGCCGTGGGTCTGGATCATGCGGTTGCCCACCTGGTAGGCGACGCGGTTGGCCCACAGCTTGGCGATGGCGGCCGCCTCGCGGTCCAGCTTGCCCTGCTCGGTCAGCGACGCACAGCGGTAGATCTGGCTGCGCAGCGTCTCGACCTCCAGCGCCGAGTCGGCGATGTAGCCCTGAATTGCGCCCTTGAGCGCGATCTCGCTGCCGAACTGTTTGCGGTCGATGGCAAAGGCCACGCCCAGGTCCAGCGCATGCTGCGCGCCGCCCAGGGCGATAGCAGCCATGGAAAGCCGCGAGAAGTCCGTCACCTGGTCCAGCACCTCCTGAGCGCCGCCCGGCCGGCCCAGCACGTTCTCGGCCGACAGGAGCACGTCGTTCAGGTAGATGGGATGGATCTGCACGCCGCGCATGCCCAGGGTCTTGTCGCGATTGCCCCGCTTGAGCCCTTCGGCGTCGGCCGGCACGAGAAAGGCGGTGGGCCCTTCCGGCGCGTTGGCGAAGATCACGTAGAGCCCGGCGATGCCCGCGTTGGAGACCCAGGCCTTGGTGCCGTGCAGGGCATAGCCATCGTCATGGAGCTTGGCTGCGGCCTGCATCGATCCCAGGGCGATGGAATCGGGCTCGTTCAGCGCCCAGGCGCCGATGACGCTGCCCTCGGCCAGCGCAGGCAGCCATTCCTCCTTCTGCGCCTCGCTGCCGCAGAGCAGGATGGCCTGACTGACCAGGCTGTTGTGGACGTGCAGCACCATGGCAGTGCTCATGTCCGACTTGGCGATCTCCTCCAGCAGGAGGATGTAGCTCATGGGATCCAGCGCCGCGCCGCCGAAGTCTTCGGGCGTCAGCGCGCCCAGAAAGCCCTGCATGGCGGCCTTTTTCAGCAAGCTGGCCGGCACATCCTCGTCCTCGGCCATGTGCTCGGCGCGCGGCTCCACCTCTTTGGCTGCGAAGTCCGCGAACATGTCACGGAACATGGCTTGCTCTTCGGTGAAGGCAAAGTGCATGGGTGCCTCCTTGGTCAGTGACCGGTGAACGGCCAACGGTGATCAGCAGTCGGTAGTTTCCTTGAACCTTGGCCCTTCCGTCTGCCGATCACCGGTTGCCAATCGCTGATCACCGGCTTAGCTATCGGTGAAATTCGCCCGACGCTTCTCGATGAAGGCCAGGATGCCCTCGCGGGCGTCGTTGGTCATGGCCAGGCCGGTGATGCCGTCCAGTTCGACGGCCAGGCCCTCGGCCAGCGGCAGGTCAGCGCCGGCGTTGATCGCCTCCAGCGCCTTGGCGATGGAAACCGCGCCCTTTTCGCTGATCTTCTTGGCCAGGCCCATGGCCTCCTTGACCACCGCGGTGGCCGGGACGACCTTGTTGACCAGGTTGATGCGATAGGCTTCCTGGGCGTTGATGATGTCGCCGGTCAGGATCATCTCGATGGCCTTGCCCTTGCCCACGACGCGCTGCAGGCGCTGGGTGCCGCCCCAGCCGGGCATGATGCCCAGGTTGATCTCTGGCAGGCCGAAGCGGGCCTTGTCGCCGGCGATGCGCATGTGGCAAGCCAGCGCCAGCTCCAGACCGCCGCCCAACGCCACGGCGTTGATGGCCGCGATCACCGGCTTCTGGCTGGCCTCGATCTTGCTGAACAGCACCTGGCCGCTCTGCATGTAGGCGCGGATGGCGGCCTCGTCGCCCTCCATGCCCTTGATCTCCTTGATGTCGGCGCCGGCCACGAAGGCGAACTGCCCCGCGCCGGTCAGGACGATGGCCTTGACCTCGGCATTGCCGTTCGCCTCGTCCATGGCCGCGCCCAGCTCCTCCAGGGTGCGGCGGTCGAAGGCGTTGGCCGGCGGATGGTCGATGGCGATCACGGCGATGCGGTCCTGCACGCCGAACTTGATGTTCTGGTACTCTGCCATGGGGGTGTTGTCTCCTCGTTGGGTTTTGGGTTAACGGCAATCGGTAGCCGGTGATCAGTGATCAGTGTCGATCCGTTGACCGTTCTCCGGTCACCGTTTACCGATCACCAGCTCATATACTCATGGAAGCCGCGGCCGCTCTTCTTGCCCAGATGGCCGGCGCGGACTTTGGTCTTGAGCAGCAGGGAGGGGCGGAAGCGCTCGCCGCCCCAGGGCGCGTGCAACATCTCTTCCAGCCCGGCCAGCACCACATCCAGGCCGATCTCGTCGGCGATGGCCAGCGGGCCGACCCGCTCGCCCTGATAGGACATGCCGGTGCCGGCGATCATGGCCATGTCGATGTCGGGGATGGAGGCGATGCCCTCCTGGGCGATCATGGCCGCCTCGTTGATCATGGGGAAGACCAGGCGCTCCACCGAGAAGGGGCCGGTGGCGATGCCGCTGGCCTGGATTTCGGCGATCATCTCCCGAACCGGCGCGTCGCTCTGCTCGCCATAGCCATAGAAGCCGCCGCCCGTCTTCTCGCCGTAGCGGCCGGCCGCCACCAGGCGTTTAAGGATCTCCGGCGACTCGAAGCGCGGGCCATATTCGCTGGTCATGTAGGCGCCGGCGTGTGCGCTGACGTCGATGCCCATGAAGTCCAACAGGGTGAAGGGGCCCATGGGCATGCCGAACTCGACCATGGCCTCATCGATCTCGCTGGCGGTGGCCGCGCCCTCTTGCAGCGCCATCATGGCCTCGCCCAGGTAGGGGGCCAGCAGGCGGTTGACCAGGAAGCCGGGGCATTCCTTGACGACGACGGCGATCTTGCGCAGGCTCTCAGTGAACTGCACCGTGTCGTCGATCACCTCCTGCGTGGTGTCCAGGCCGGGGATGATCTCCACCAGCTTCATCACGTGCGCCGGGCTGAAGAAGTGCATGCCCACCGTCCGCTCCGGCCGGCCGCCCTTGTGACCCATCTCCGAGATGCTCAGCGCCGAGGTGTTGGAGGCAAAGATGGCCGTCTCCGGCGCCACCTTGCACAGCTCCTGGAAGACCTGCACCTTGAGGTCCATGCGCTCCGGCACGGCCTCGATGATGAAATCGGCATCCTCGAAGGAGTCATAGTCCAGGGTGAACTCGATCAGATCCATCTTGTCGCGCAGCTCGCCCTGGGTCATCTTGCCCTTGTCCACGCGGCTCTGGTAGATCTCGCGGATGTGCTCCTCCGCCTTCTTGAGCATCTCCGGGTCCACGTCCTTGACCACCACCGGCAGCCCGCTGAAGCTGATCACCTGGGCGATCTCCGCGCCCATGAACCCGGCGCCGACGACACCTGCTTTGAATATGTACATGGCTCAACCTCGTGTTGTGTTAGTGCGTGGGAGTGTCTGATTCGTAACGAGTAATGCGTAATGCGTAACCGGAAGCTTCCGCCATGCGGGGGGCCGGTCACTTGCACACATTACGCATTACGCAGTACGCATTGCGCCTCACGCGCTCAGATTTTCAAGGATCATCGCGCCGCCCTGCCCGCCGCCGACGCACATGGTGACCATGCCGTACTTGTGGCCTTCGCGCTCCATCTCGCCCATCATGGTGATGGAGAGCTTGACCACGGTGGCGCCGATGGGGTGGCCGAGGGCGATGCCGCCGCCCAGCGGGTTGACCTTTTTCCAGTCCCAGTTGTGGCCCTGGCGTTCCATCTCGATGCCGCAGGACATCACCTGGGCCGCAAAGGCCTCGTTCAGCTCGACCACGCCGATGTCGTCCATGGTCAGGCCGGCCTTTTTCAACGCCTTGGGCATGGCGTAGGCGGGACCGATGCCCATGTAGGCCGGGTCCACGCCCACGAAGGCGTAGCTGACGATGCGGGCGCGTGGCTTCAGTCCCAGCTCCGCCGCCCGGTCGGCCGTGGTGACGATGCAGGCGGCCGCGGCGTCATTCAGCGGGCAGGCGTTGGCCGGGGTGACGGTGCCGTTCTTCTTGAAGACGGTGGGGTAAAGGGCGGCCTTGCTGACGGTCAGGGTGGGGTTGACGCCCTCGTCCTGAGAGACTACCTCGCGGGCGACTTCCTGGCCGGCCACGCGCTTGACGATCTCCACCGGCACGATCTCATCCTTGAACTTGTCCATGCGCTGGGCGCGGAAGGCTTTCTTGTGGCTCTCGACCGCGTACTTGTCCTGCTGCTCGCGGCTGATCTCATAGCGCTCGGCCAGGTTCTCAGCCGTGGCGCCCATGATCAGGCCGCACACCGGGTCGGTCAGCGCCTCCCAGATGCCGTCGGTCAGCTCGCCGTGGCGCAACTTGAGGCCCCAGCGCGCGCCCTTGACCAGGTAGGGGGCGTTGCTCATGCTCTCGGTCCCGCCGATCAGGTACAGGTCGCCCTCGCCGGAAGCCACAGCGCGGTAGCCGCTGACGATGGCCTCCAGGCCGCTGGCGCAGTTGCGGTGGACCGTGTAGCCAGGCACGTGCTGCGGCACACCGGCCATCAGCCCCAGCACGTGGCCGATGTTGGCCGCCTCGGAAGGCTGGCCGGCGCAGCCGACGATCACATCGTCGAACAGCGCCGGATCGACCCCGGTGCGCTCGATCAGAGTCTTGAAAGCCAACACGCCCAGGTCGACGGCCGTCTTGGCGCGCAGCGCGCCGCCGTGGTTGCCCGTGGGAGTGCGAACTCCGCCAACAATTACAATGTCCTTCATCGACTTATGCTCCTCGTTATAGAGTTGCGCAGCGCAGAGGCTGCGACAGGCGGGTTAGACGAAAAGTTGGCCCCGGCCGGGGCCGGCGCAAACAAAACGGCCCGCCGGGCGCGGCGCAAACGCGCCTGCCGGCAGGCCGGGGAAAATGGCATACCTTGCAAAAACTGGATCGGCGGTGATCATCTGACAGGTCATCATCGGTCTGCAACCCTGCATACGTGGTCTGGCCGCCCGAGGCG
>JAKQCW010000115.1 GCA_029558955.1 Chloroflexota bacterium | reverse complement strand
ATGGACGTACCACCCCAGTTTCGCGCCGACCTGCAACAGGCCCAGGAAGCCGAACAACACTACCGGCGCACCGGCGATCGGTCGGCATTGGACGCGGCCGCAGCAGCCTGGGAGCGTATCCTGGGCCATTCGACCTTTCCTTCCTCCGACGAGCGTTTTCAGTTGGCGGCCATGAACAACGCCGGCGGAGTCTTTCTGCGTCGCTACTGGGCAACGGGAGGCCTCGCAGACCTGAACCGCGCGCTGGAACTCGGGCAGACCGCGGTGCAGCGCACCCCGCCCGACTCCCCCGACCTGCCCTCCATCCTCAACAACCTGGCCGCCGGCCTGAGAGCCCGCTACGCGCGCACCGGCGCCCTGCAAGACCTGCACGACGCGGTCGGCCACTGGCAGCGGGCGGTGACCCTGACCGCAGAAGGCTCCCCCGACCTGCCCTCTCGCCTCAACAACCTGGCCAACGGCCTGAGAGCCCGCTACGCGCGCACCGGCGCCCTGCAAGACCTGCAAGACGCCCAGAAAACCTATGCGCGCGCCTGCCGCGGGGGTCAGATTGCGCACCCGGAGATCACCATGCTCAGCTCGCGCAGTTGGGGCAACTGGGCGCTAGAGCGACGCCAGTGGCAGGAGGCAACGGAGGCCTACGCTTTCGGCCGCCAGGCCATGGATCTACTCTTCGCCGTCCAGACCAACCGCGCGGCCAAGGAGTCGTGGCTCAAAGAGGCGCAGGGGCTGCCCGCCAACGCGGCCTACGCGCTGACGAGGCTCGACCGTCTGCAAGAGGCCGTGGAGACGCTGGAGGCTGGCCGCGCCCGTCTGCTGGCCGAGGCGCTGGAGGCCAACCGCCGCGACCTGGCGCAGTTAGCGTCGCTGGGCCGCAGGGATCTGCTGGAGCGCTATCGGGCCGCGTCCGAACAGCTTGCGACCCTGCAACAGGCAGGCCGGCAGCCTGCTTCCTCCCCGGACGGGCCGGCCCTCCGCCCGGACTTCGCGGCGCTGCGCCGCCAGATGGAGGCCGCCCGCGGCGACCTGGACGCCGCCATCGCCGCCATCCGCCAGGTGGACGGCTACCAGGATTTCTTCCTGCCGCCCTCGTTCGCGCAGATCCAGCAGGCCGCCACGCCCGACGCGCCGCTGGTCTATCTGCTGGCCACACCGGCCGGCGGCCTGGCGCTGACGGCCACCGCGCCCTCTCAGAAGTCCAACTTCGCGGAGAAGTTGGACTTCTCAGCCCACGTCGCCGCGCTCTGGCTGGACGACCTAACCGAGGCGGCGCTGCGTGCGGCCATCTACGGCCCGGCCGATGATCCCGAGCTGGGCGGCTACCTGGGCGCGTACGCCCGCTGGCTGGACAATCCCCGCGACGCTGCCGCCCGCGACGCCTGGCGCGCTGCGCTGGACGCGAGCACCCGTTGGCTGTGGGACGCCGCCATGCAGCCGGTGGTGGAGCATCTGGCCGCGCTGGGCGCGACCCAGGCTGTGCTGCTGCCGGCCGGCCTGTTGGGTCTGCTGCCCCTGCAAGCGGCCTGGACCGAGGACGCATCCGCCCCGACCGGACGGCGCTACGCGCTGGACGCGCTGACCATCAGCTATGCGCCCAGCGCCGGCGCGCTGCGTCACTCGCTGGCCGGCGCGGCCGCGCCGGCCGACGGCCTGCTGGCGGTGGACAACCCCGACGGCTCCCTGGTCTTCTCCCGCCAGGAGGTGGCGGCCGTGCGCTCCTACTTCCCGCCCGAACGGTCGACCGTGCTCGCCGGCGCCGGGGCCACCCGCCAGGCGGTGCTAAGGCGCTTGGCCGCGCTGCCCGCCTCGCATTTCTCCACCCACGGCTGGGCTGGCTGGGATGATCCGCTGCAAGGCGGGCTGTTGCTGGCCAACGGCGCGGCCCTGACCCTGGCCGACATCCTCGATCTGCGGCTGGAGGGGGCGCGGCTGGCGGTGCTCTCCGCCTGCGAGACCGGCGTCCCCGGCACAAAACTGCCCGACGAGGTGGTCAGCCTGCCCACCGGCCTGGTGCAGGCGGGGGTGGCCGGCGTGGTGGCCTCGCTGTGGGCGGTCAATGACCGGAGCACGGCCATGCTGATGGAGCGCTTCTACCGGCTGTGGCGCGAGGATGGGCTGGCCCCGGCCGAGGCGCTGCGCCGGGCGCAGATCTGGCTGCGCGACAGCAGCAACCGGGAGATGGCCGCCTACTTCCAGGCTGATGTGCCGGCGCCGGCCGGCAATCGCATGCCGGAGGGGGTGGCTGCTGAGCTGTATGTGGAGCGCATGATGCAGCTCGATGGCGACGCCCGCTCCTTTGCACATCCCTTCTACTGGGCTGCGTTCACCATGACCGGCGCGTGAATACCTGTCAGGAGTTGAAGCTGCGGGGGCCGGCGATTCCAGATGTGATGGGCGCCGAAGCGCGGTCGAGCCTTCGGGGGGGCGCTCGACTTGCATCGTCCAGACCCGGCTAAAGCCTCGACTCCGCCCTGATTTTGGCTTTGCTGTGCGGGGGGCCGTTGATTTTGACTTGGTGGGGGGGCTCATGTATACTCACTGAGTGAGTAGCCGCGCGGTAAGGCCGACGGGCACGGTCGGAGACCGGCCCGAGCGTGGTGTGCGAGGCCGGCCTGAGCGAGGTTATGGAGTGCATTCTTATGTCGCAAGATGCTGCCTACACCGCGTCCCGTTCCCCTGAGTTCGCCCTGCTGGGCTTTCTGGCCGCGGGCCCGCCCACGCACGGCTATGACCTGCATCGACGGTTGATCGACGAGTTGGGCCAGGTCTGGCATGCCAGTCAGAGCCAGACCTACAACATCCTGGCCCGGCTGGAGGCGCGGGGCCTGGTGGGCAGCACGGTGGTGGCGCAGGCCCGATTGCCGGCGCGCCGCCTGTTGGAGTTGACGCCGGACGGCCGGGCGCAGTTCGAGGCCTGGCTGGCCGCGCCCACCGGCGCCAGCATCCGCGCCATGCGCGTCGATTTCATCACCCGCCTCTACTTCGCCGCCCGGCTGCACCCAGAGATGGTCCCCGGCATGGTGCAGAGGGAGCTGAACACCGCCCACGCCCTGCTGCACGACCTGCAAGCTGACCTGGCCGCGACGCCGGCCGACCAACCCTTCAACCGCCTCGCCCTGGATCTGCGCATCCGCCAGTTGTCAGCGGTCATCGACTGGCTGGCCAACTGCACCCCCAACGAAGGAGTTTCCCATGCACCGCCTCTCCCGCCTGATCTTGCTTAGCCTGCTCCTGACCGCACTGGCCGGCTGCGCCATGCCGCCCGCCAGCGCCCCCACCGCCGCCCCGCCGGCCAACCTGACCGTCTTCGCCGCGGCCTCGCTCACCGAATCCTTCGGCGAGCTGGGCCAGATGTTCGAGGCGCAGCACCCCGGCGTGACCGTGGTCTTCAACTTCGCCGGCTCGCAACAACTGGCGCAGCAGTTGGCCCAGGACGCGCCGGCCGATGTCTTCGCCAGCGCCAATAACCGGCAGATGCAGGCCGCGGTGGACGCCGGCCGCATTGCGGCCGACAGCCCGCAGACCTTCGTCCGCAACCGGCTGGTGGTGGTCACGCCGGCCGACAACCCGGCCGGGCTGGCCAGCTATGCCGATCTGGCCACGCCAGGGCTGAAGCTGGTGCTGGCCGCGCCTGAGGTGCCGGTGGGCCAATATTCGCTGGAATCGCTCGAGCTGGCCGGCCAGGACCCGTCGTATGGGCCCGACTTCGTGGCCAACGTCACCGGGAACGTGGTCTCCTACGAGGAGAACGTGCGCGCGGTGCTCAGCAAGGTGTCGCTGGGCGAGGCCGACGCCGGCATCGTCTATGCCACGGACGCGGCATCGGCCGGCGACTCCGTGCGCACCCTGCCCATCCCCGACGCGCTCAACGTCATCGCCACCTATCCGCTGGCGCCGGTGGCCAACAGCGCGCAGGCTGAGCTGGCCGACGCCTTCGTTGCCCTGGTGTTGTCCCCCGAAGGCCAGGCCGTGTTGGCCCGCTACGGCTTCGACGGCGCCCCCTAGCCATGAGCCCATCGCCCCCGCGGCCGCGGCCAGCCGGCCGCGGCCGGCCGGATGGCTGGTGGCTGCTCAGCCTGCCCCTGCTGGCCTTCCTGCTGACGCCGATCCTGGCGCTGCTGGGGCGCGTCGAGGGGGCGCATGTGCTGGCCAACCTGCACAGCCCCATTGCGCAGAAGGCCATCGCCGTCAGCCTGCGCACCACGCTGTTCAGCACCGCGCTGGTGATCGTCGCCGGCATCCCGGTGGCCCAGGTGTTGGCCCGATCTGACAGCCGCCTGCGCCGCCTGGTGGATGCGCTGGTCGATCTGCCCACGGTGCTGCCGCCGGCCGTGGCCGGCATCGCCCTGCTGGTGACATTTGGCCGCCGTGGGCTGCTGGGCGGCGTGTTGGAGCTGGGCGGCGTGGCCATCCCCTTCACGCAGGCGGCCGTGGTGCTGGCCCAGGTCTTCGTCTCCGCGCCCTTCTTCATCAAATCCGCGGCCATCGGCTTTGGCGAAGTGTCGCCCGACCTGAAACAAGCCGCGGGGCTGGATGGGGCCAGCAGTTGGCAGGTATTTCGCTTCGTGACCGCGCCCCTGGCCCGCAGTGCGCTGGCGACCGGCGCGGCGCTGAGCTGGGCGCGCGCCCTGGGGGAATTCGGCGCCACCATCATCTTCGCCGGCAACTTCCCCGGCCGCACCCAGACCATGCCGCTGGCCATCTACATCGGCTTCGAGCTCGATTTCAACCTGGCGCTGACCCTCTCCGCCATCCTCATCGGCCTGTCGCTGATCACCCTGCTGCTGGTCAAATGGCTGCTGCGCCCCAAGGGCAGGGGCGACGCCGCGGCCTGAGCGCATAAGCCTCGACTCCGCGCCACATCCTCCGCCCCTTTGCGTCCTTTGCGCCTTGGCGTGCGATAGCTCCCCCCGACCCGGCTAAAGCCTCGACTCCGCGCCAAACCCTTCGCCCCTTTGCGTCCTTTGCGTCTTGGCGTGCGATAGCTCCCCCCGATCCGGCTGAAGCCTCGACTCCGCGCCACATCCTCCGCCCCTTTGCGCCCTTTGCGCCTTGGCGTGCGACACCCCCCCCGACCCGGCTAAAGCCTCGACTCCGCGCCACATCCTCCGCCCCTTTGCGTCCTTTGCGCCTTGGCGTGAGAACACCTATAATCAGGTCAAGCGAACCATTGCTCTCACCAACCCTCCCGGAGGCGCATCGATGAACGACTACGAAACCCTCTTGCAGGCCATCGAACAGCTTTGGCCGGAGCTGCCGGCGCTGATCGGCGCCGACTGGCCGCAGCTCGCGGCGCAGCTTGCGCCGCTGTTGGCCCAGATTCGCAGCGACCCGGCCAACGGGGCCGTCCCCGCCGCCCAGATCATGATGCTTTTCGCCCCCCATGACGAAGCCCGCATCCGGTTGATAATGACCAGGCAGGATCTGCAAGAGGCCGCAGAGCGGGAGGTCATCAAGGGCTTCACCTTCGGCGTGACGCAGCCCGCCGCGCCGGCCTTGGTCACCCGCTACACCGACATCGCCTGCCCGCGCCGCGTTTGGCTGGGCGCGCAGCGCATCACGGTGGTGGTGCGCCTGACGGTGAATGCGCCGCAGGCCAGCGCGTCGCTGCAGACGCTGACGCTGGACCCGGCCCAGCCGGTGCAAGTCAGGCTGACCGCGCCCAACTTCATCCTGCTCAGCCCGCCGCTGCAGCCCATCGAAATCCTGCCGCAGGCCGACAGCGCGCCGGTGGTCTTCGATCTGCGCCCCGACGTGGTCGGTCACACCACACTGACCTTCGACTTCGCCCAGGGCAACCAGCCGGTGGGGACGGCCACGGTCCCGGTGGAGATCACAGCCTACCAGGTGATCGAGGGGGACGAGCCGCGGCCGGCCCACAGCCTCACCTTCCAGCCTGGCCTGACGCCCCCCGACCTGGTGCTGCAAATCGCGTTGGAGAAGGACGCGCTGGTCTTTACCCTGCTGCGTGAGGGGGGCGCCTGGTGGCGCACCTTCCCGCCCGTCCCCTTGCAGCAAGGCTCGGCCTCCTTCGCCATCGACCTTTACCGCTCCATCGCCAACCTGGTGGACGCCGAAGACCCCACCGTGCAGGCGGTGCTGGGCACGCGCCTGACCATCCCGGCCGAGGATGTGGATCGCCGGATGAAAAAGCTGGGGCAGAACCTGTGGGCAATGTTGTTGCCCGACGAGCTGAAGGCGCTCTACGCGGCCGAGCGCGCGGCCTGGGCCAACAAGACGCTGCTGATCCTCTCCGACGAGCCGCACCTGCCCTGGGAGCTGGTCTGGCCCTACGATTCGGCCGGCCAGTGGAGCGACGACGCGCCCTGGTGCGGCACGCTGCTGATGACCCGCTGGCTGCGCAAGGATGGCCGCGGCAACGGCAACGAAATGCCCCCCGGCGCGCTGTCGCTGAGCCGGCTAGTCGTGCTGGCCCCCGCCTATTCGCTGCTCTCCAACCTGGAGGGCGCGCAGCGGGAGCGAGATGAGTTGGTGGACCTGGCGGTCAGCTACGGGGTGCAGGCCGTCAGCCCCGCCGAGCCCACCTGGGGCGGGGTGCTGGATCTGCTGGAAGGAGGCGACTACGACTGGCTGCACGCCGCGGCCCACGGCAACTTCCATGCCGCGTCCCCCGATGGCGACTCGGCGCTCTGGCTGGCGCACGACCGGGCGTTGACCCCGCAGGACCTGGCAGGCCCGGAAATCGCGGCCCATCTGATGGCTGTTCGTCCCGGCTTCTTCTTCAACGCCTGCCAGGTCGGCCGCCAGGGCTGGGCCCTGACCCGCATCGGCGGCTTCGCCAACCGCTTGATCGGCGCGGGTGCGGGCCTCTTCATCGCGCCGCTGTGGGAGGTGCTGGACGACAGCGCGCTGGCCTTTGCCCGTGAGTTCTACAGCGCGCTGCTGGACCAGAAGACCGTGGCCGACGCCGCCCGCAGCGCCCGGCTGGCCATCCGCGCCGCGGGCGATCCCACCTGGCTGGCCTACACCGTCTACGCCCATCCCAACGCGCGGCTAAGACGGGAGAATGCGCCCGGTTGACCGCGCCGCCGCCAGCGTCATATCAGCCGCCAACAGCGCGATCATCCAGGGCACATAGCGCATGAACCGGTCGAGAAGATCGCTGTCGACGTCCACTCGCTCTCCCACACCGCCAGACGGCCCTGCGAATCCAACAGCGCGATGACCACAGTCGTTTCGGCGCCCAAAGGGCGGCGCGAGTCGTCGCTGCCAAGAAGGACACATCGTGGATGCCTCAACCCGTGATAGAATGCGACATATTCTCGTGGACTTCGATCCTGCGGCCCAGATTGGTTTTGTCGCCTTGGCGCGCTTGCAGCGCGAGCTCGCCGAACTGCTGGGCAGACCAGTCGACCTCGTGCCCAGTTCTGGGCTGAAACCGGTCATCCGCGATCAGATCCTGGCCAGCGCGGAGGAGATCTATGCGGCCTGAAAGACTCTACCTGCGAAGTGACGACCTTAGTCCTCGTGCGGCAACGACCATGTTGGCCAAGCTGACAAGGATGGCCAGCGCTCGCAGCGTGGCCGGTTCCCATCCGCCAACAACAAAAAAGACGGCTTGCTTTAGAAGCAAGCCGTCTTTTTTGGTCAATCAAGGTGACCCACTCAGGACTTGAACCTGAAACCCGCTGATTAAGAGTCAGCTGCTCTGCCAATTGAGCTAGTGGGCCAGCACTTGCCGATTATATGCGGTCACGGGCGCATTGTCAAATCACGCCCCCCTTTGGCCCTCGGAAACCCCAGGCTGGGCCGATCAAAAAAGCCCCCGTCCGACCGGGACGGGGGCTTGAGCGCGGCGAATAGAGGTCGCTATTTCTCTTCCTCGCGTTCCTTCTTGGCAGCTTCGATCACGGCGATGGCGATGTTGCCGGGCACCACGGCGTAGTGCGACGGCTCGATGCTGTAGATGCCGCGCCCCTGGGTCATCGAGCGCAGGTCGGCCGCATAGCGCTGCATCTCGGCCAACGGCGCCTGCGCCTCGACCACGCTCTTGCCACGCTCCTGGCCGATGCCCTGCACCACGCCGCGCCGGGTGTTCAGATCGCCCATGATGTCGCCCACGTAGGTGTCGGGCACCACGACCTTGACCTGCACGATGGGCTCCAGCAGCACCGGGCCGGCCTTCTCGAAGGCAGCCTTGAAGGCCTCGCGGCCGGCGATCTGGAAGGCGATGTCCTTGGAGTCCACCGGGTGCATCTTGCCGTCGTAGATCTCAGCCCGCACATCCACCACCGGATAGCCGGCGATGACCCCCTGCTCCAACACCGAGCGGATGCCCTTTTCGATGGAGGGGAAGAAGGAGCTGGAGATGGAGCCGCCGAAGATGCGGTCGGTGCTGTACTCGAAGCCCGCGCCCCGCTCCAACGGCTTGACCTCCATGTGTACCTCGCCGAACTGGCCCGCGCCGCCGGTCTGCTTCTTGTGGCGGTACTGCTCGGCCCCGCTCTTGGTGACGGTCTCCTTGTAGGGCACCTTGGGCACGTGGGTCTCGATGCCCACGCCGAATTTCTCCTGCAAGGCATGCACCGCCACGTCCACGTGGGTATCGCCCATGCCGGAAAGGATGGTCTGGCCGGTGCCAGCCTCGAAGCGCCAACGCAGGGTCGGGTCCTGCTCGCCCAGGCGGGTCAGGGCCGGGCCCATCTTGGCCGAGTCCTGCTGCGTCTTGGGGGAGACGGCCACCTCGAAGAGGGGGCTGGGGTAGTGCGGGGGCGTCACGCTGAACTGGGCGTTGCGGCGGGTCAGGCTGTCGCCGGTGATGGTGTCGCTCAGCTTGGCCACCGCGCCGATGTCGCCCAGCGCCAGCCGCTCGACGTTGATCTGGTCCTTGCCACGCATGACGAAGAGCTGGCCCAGCCGCTCCTCCACGCTGGAGCGGGGGTTGAAGAGGCGACCCTCCTCCATGGCCAGCTCGCCTGAGATGACGCGGAAATAGGTCAGCTTGCCGACGAAGGGGTCAGCCACGGTCTTGAAGGCGAACAACACCAGCGGGCCGGCTGCGTCAGGCGCCAAGGTGACCGTCTCGTCAGCGGCGTTGGTCGCCTCGCTGCCGCGGCCCTGCTGGAAGGTGGGCGCAATCTCGGCCAGAATCGACATCAGCGAACGCACGCCGATGTTGTGGGTGGCGTCGCCAAAGAAGACCGGCACCACGCTGCCCTGGCGGACGGCCACGGCCAGGCCGCTCTTGATCTCCTCAGGGGTCAACTGCTCCCCGTCCAGGAACTTCATGATCAACTCATCATCGTCGCCGGCCGCGGCTTCGGCCAGCGCCATCAGCCCCATCTCCATGTCATCGGCCAGGGCCGCGGGCACGGCTTCTGCCTTGCCGTCGGCGCCCATGGAGGCCTTGCGGCTGAGCAGGTCGATCACTCCCTTGAAATTGGCCTCGGCGCCGACCGGAATCTGCACCGGCACGAAGTTGGCGCCGAAAACGCTGCGCAGCTCGGCAATCACCGTGTCGGGGTTGGCGTTCTCGCGCGCCATCTTGTTGACGTAGACCATGCGGGCCAGCCCGTTGTCCTCGGCGATCTGCCAGGCGACCTCGGTGCCCACCTCGACGCCGGCCACGGCATCGACCACAATCAGCGCCACATCGGCCGCGGCCGCCGCGCTGTGCACCTCGCCCACGAAATCGATGTAGCCCGGCGCGTCCAGGAAGTTCAGCTTGACCCCTTGCCACTCGACCGGCAGCGTGGTCAGACTGATAGAAATGCCGCGCCGCTTCTCCTCGGGGTCATAGTCCGCCACGGTGTTGCCATCCTCGACGCGCCCCATGCGGGTCAGCGCGCCAGAGTCGAAGAGCATGGCCTCAGCCAGCGAGGTCTTGCCTGCGCCGCTGTGTCCCATCAGCGCAATGCTGCGAATACGATCTGCTGCATACTGCTTCATAAGGTATCGAAAATCCTCCTGGATCTGCTGCTTTTTGTGCCTGCGACCAACAGACTACGCCGCCAGCTTCACCCTGCGGGCGATCTGCCGGCGGCAACGGTTATTTTAACCTAAGTTGGGGGGAAGTGTCAAAGACAGCACCTCTCCCCTTGCGCCAGTCTGATGCCCAGGCGCACGGCGCACGGCCGTCAATGAAAGCCGCGGGGCAGGTCACAAGCGGGCGCGCCTTACCCCGCGTATTTGCGCACCATGCCCAGCTCCTGCCCCACCAGCCGCCGCGCCCGGCGCTCGGCCTCCCAGAGGATGCGCTCTTCGTCCAGGGTCAGCAGCCGCTGGGCTTTCATCAGCCAGCGGCCGGCCACCATGACGTGGCTGACGTCGCCGGCCTGCGCGCTGTGCAGCAGGTTGGCAACCAGGTCATGGCGCGGCCGCCAGTGGGGCCGGTCGCAGTTCAGCAGGATCAGATCGGCCAGGTTGCCGGGGACGATCGCGCCGCTGTCGGGCCAGCCCAGCGCCCGCGCCCCGTTCTGCGTCGCCATGCGCAGCGGCAGGTCGCCGGGCATGAGCTGCGGGTCGCCATGGTGCAGCTTCTGGATCAGGCTGGCCAGCCGCGCCTCCTTGAGCATGTTCAGATCGTTGCTGCTGGCCGGCCCGTCGGTGCCCAGCGCCACGTTGACCCCCTGCGCCAGCAGCGCGGGAACGGGGGTGACGCCCATGCCCAGCTTCATGTGGCAGTTGGGGCATTGCACCACGGCGACGCCGCGGCGGGCCAGGATGGCCTGATCGACCGCGTCGACGCAGATGCAGTGTGCGGCGATGGCGGGCACGTCGAAGACGCCGTTGGCCTCCAGCAGCTCCACCGGCGAGCGGTCGTATCGGGCCAGGGAATTGTCCACCTGCTGCTGCGACTCGGCCAGGTGAATGTGGATGCCGACGCCCAGCCGGGCGGCCACGGCGGCGGTGCGGGCCAGGAAGCGCGGCTCGCACATGTAGGGCGAATGCGGGCCCAGCGTCGTGCGGATGCGCCCATCGGCCGCGCCCTGCCAGCGCTGCACGAAATCCACCGTGGCCGGCAGGTCGGCGCCGATGTTGTTCTCCTCGCCGAAGACGCACCAGGCCAGCAAGGCCCGCAGCCCCGCCTGCTCGGCCGCCTGCGCCACGCGGTCCATGTAGAAGTAGTGGTCGGCAAAGGCCACCGTGCCGCCGCGGATCATCTCGGCCGCGGCCAACAGCGCGCCCCAGTAGACGTCCTCATCGGTCAACTGCGACTCCACCACCCAGACCCGCTCGTTGAACCAGCGGTCCAGCGGCAGATCCTCGGCCCAGCCGCGCTCGAAGGTCATGGACGCGTGGGTGTGGGCGTTGACGAAGCCGGGCATCAGCAGATGGTTGGCCGCGTCCAGCGTCTCGTCGGGCTGGAAGTCATCGGGCGCCCGGCCGACCGCGACGATGCGCGGGCCGTCGATGGCCACCGCCGCGTCGCGCAGAATCGTTCCAACCGGGTCCAGGGTGATGATGTCGGCGCGGGTGATGAGGGTTCGTGTCATGGTAACTGGAAAAATGGCTTGGGGAGCGAAGTGGATGGATGGATGAGATACGCGGCTGGCCTTGGCAGCTCCGGAACGCCATCTGATCGGTTCGATCGCTGGCTAAAGACCCGCCAGCCGCGCCGCGATCTCCTGCAAGAGATAGACCACGATCGGCAGCAGCAGGGCGGTGACGAAGCCGCGCACGGTGCTGGGCTGCCACGGCCAGGTCGACAGCTCGGCCACGGTGGCCTGGGCAGCGCGCAGCACGCTGAACGTTTTGTCCAGCTTCTCCGGGTCCTCGATGACGCCGCTGGCCGCTCCGGCGGTCGCCTGTTCCACCGATTGCTTGAGCAGGGAACTGATGTCGCCGGCGATGCTCGCCTTGCGCGCCGCCAGCCGGCGGTGCATTCCCCACAGCGGCCAGACGAACAGGGCCGCCGCCACCACGACCAATACGAAAGTCGGAACCAGCACCGTGCTCATGCGCACCTCGCCTGGCAGCGCCAGCAAGACCAGATACTGGATCAACACGATGCCCAAGGCGGTGCGCGCCGTCAGGCCGGAGAAGCTGTAGAGCGGCTCCGGGTCGAACAGATTGATCTCGCTGGCGGCGGCGTGAATCTGGCTGACCAGCCGCAGTTGGTAGATGACATGGGCGAGGAAGGCGCCTCCGATGCTAAAGCTGATCACACTGAGGATCAACTCCCAACCGGGGATATACGCCAGGAAGGTGCCGAGCTGCAAGCGCACCAGCAGGCCGGCAATGACAACCCACAACAGCGCGCTGGCGGCTTCCAGTCGCAGCGGCGCCACCGTCAGCCGTTGCTCCAGGCGGCGCAGCTGCGCTTCGTCGGCGTTCAGCGTCCGGTTGAAGGTGCGCAGAGCCGTGATGGCGTAGCGGTCCAGGTACTGATGCAACGCCAAAATCCCCACATCCCAGATGACCAGCGGCGCCGGCGCCAGCAAGAGCAGAGGATTGCGCTGACCGCTCAGCCAGCGGCCGGCGGCGCAGAGCAGATAGGCCGCCAGGAAAACGAGAACGAAGAACCCCCAGGGGGGCATCGCCAGCCGCTCCACCCGGCGCGCAAAACGGTCGATGTTCGCCGGGGAATAGGAGGCGTCCAGGTCAAGCGCGGCAAGGTCTGGAGGAGGGGGACCGGTCATGGCGCAATCCATCGGGATGTAGCTGCGGCCAGCGGCGGGTTGGGCGATGCAGCGAATTTTAACACAGGCCCGTCAAAGCGAAAAGTCCGACTTCCCGGAAGAAGTCGGACTTTTCAACAGTCGCAGGATCAGCAGCTCAGGCGGCCTCCGCCTCCAGCGCCTCCGGCGCTTTCAGCTCAGTCGCCGGCTGATGGCCGTTGTTGCTGGGATCCGGCAGCATGGCCGGCTCCAGCGCGGCGTTGAGCACGTCGTCCACCTGCTCGGCAAAGATGAAGGTCATCTCCTGGCGGATGGTCTCGGTCAGGTCGTCCAGGTCCTTCTCGTTGCGATGGGGCAGGATCACCGTGTCCAGCCCGGCCCGCCGCGCGGCCAGCACCTTCTCCTTGACGCCGCCGATGGGCAGCACCTTGCCGCGCAACGTCAGCTCGCCGGTCATGCCCACGTTGGGCTTGACGGTGCGGCCGGTGAGCAGCGAGACCAACGCCACGGCCATGGTCACACCGGCGCTGGGGCCATCCTTGGGCACGGCGCCGGCCGGGATGTGCAGGTGGATGTCGGAATTCTCGAAGAACTCGGAGTCGATGCCCAGCCGGGTGGCGTTGGCCCGCACCCAGCTCAGCGCGGCCTGCGCGCTCTCCTTCATCACGTCGCCCAACTGGCCGGTGATGGTGAAGCCCTTCTTGCCGGCCATCTTCGTCGCCTCCAGGAAGAGGATGTCGCCGCCGGTCATGGTCCAGGCCAGGCCAGTGGCCACGCCGGGGATCTCCGTGCGCTCGGCCACCTCGTCGAAGTATTTGGGCTTTTTCAGGTAGTCCACCAGGTTGTCGGCCGTGATCACGTAGGGGCCGCCGCTGCCGTTTTCCGCCACCTTGGTGGCAATCTTGCGACAAATGGCGCCGATGGTGCGCTCCATGTTGCGCACCCCGGCCTCCCTGGTGTAATCGCGCACCAACCGGCGCAGCGCGGCCTCCTCGAAGACGATCTCATCAGGCCGCAGGCCATTCTCACGGATCTGGCGCGGCGCCAGGTAATCCTGGGCGATCTTGACCTTCTCCTCGGTGGTGTAGCTGTGCAGCTCGATGATCTCCATCCGGTCCAGCAGCGGGTCGGGGATGGTGTCCAGCATGTTGGCTGTGGTGATGAACATCACCTGGCTCAGGTCGAAGGGCACGTCCAGATAATGATCGCGGAACTCACGGTTCTGCTCCGGGTCCAGCACCTCCAGCAGGGCTGAGCTGGGGTCGCCGCGGAAGTCGCGGCCCAGCTTGTCCACCTCATCCAGCATGAAGACCGGGTTGCGTGACTCGACGCGGCGCAGGCTTTGGATCACCCGGCCCGGCATGGAGCCGATGTAGGTGCGGCGAAAGCCGCGGATTTCGGCCTCATCGCGGATGCCGCCCAGCGCCAGCCGCACGAACTTGCGGCCCATGGCGCGGGCAATGCTCAGCCCCAGCGAGGTTTTGCCGACGCCGGGCGGGCCAACGAAGCAGAGGATCGCCCCCTCGCGCTCGCGGCGGATCTGATCAGCCTCAGGGATCTCGTCCTGCGGATCGTCCTTGCGCTCCAGCTTCAGCTTGCGCACCGCCAGATACTCCAGGATGCGATCCTTGATGTCGTCCAGGCCGTAGTGATCCTCGTCCAACACCTGGCGGGCATGGACGATGTCCAGATTGTCGTCGGTGCGCTGCTGCCAGGGCAGGCTGACCATCCAGTCGAGGAAGGTCTTGATCACGCTGTACTCCGCGGCCTGGATCGGCATCTTACGCATGCGATCCAGCTCGCGCAGGGCCTCCTTCAAGGCTTCCTCCGGCATGCCGGCCGTGTTGATGCGCTCCTCCATCTCCTTGATCTCGGCCTCTTGCTCGTCCCCTTCGCCCAGCTCCTTCTGGATGGCCTTGAGCTGCTCGCGCAGATAGAAATCGCGCTGCATCTTCTCCATCTCGCCCACGGCCTCAGACTGGATCTTGCGCCCCAGCTCCAGCACCTCCAGCTCCTTGGCCAGCAGCGTGCTCAGCCGGCGCAGCTTCTCGCTGACGCTGTCGATCTCCAGCAGCTCCTGAGCGACGTCGATATCCAGGCGCAGGCTGGAGGCGATCAGATAGACCAGTTGGCGCGCGTCGTCCACGTTCAGCGCGGCCATCTCCAGCTCCTCCGGCAGGTGCGGCACCAGGTTGATCAGTTGGCGGAACTGCTCCTGGGCGTTGCGCGCCAGCGCCTGCAGCTCCACCGTGTCTTCCAGCAGGTCCGGGATCTCCACCACGTCAGCCCGCAGGTAGGGGTGCGTCTGCGAATAGCCCTCGATCTTGATGCGCTCCAGCCCCTGGATGATCAGCCGCACCGTGCCGTCAGGGGCGCGCAACATGCGGTGTACCACCGCCAGGGTGCCCACCGGGAAGATGTCGTCGGGATCGGGCTCCTCCTCCTCCGGGTTCCTGCTGGTGAACAGGCCGATGATGCGCGTCTCAGCCTCGGCCAGCGCCTCGTCGATCAGACGCACCGAACGGGGCTGGCCCACCGTCAACGGCAGCCACATCATGGGGTAGACGACCACCCCCCGCAGCGGCAGGATCGGCAGGTCTTGGGTGCGCGCATCCAGCACGCGCAGGCTCTCAAAAGTCTCTTCTGCGCGCAGGCGCGCGTCGCTCTCTTCTTTGCTGCGGCTTCTGCCAAATAAGGACACCTTTTCTCTCCGTTCTCTTTTCGATAATGCCTGACATCACTGTGCAACCGGTAAGCCGTAACACAAAGCCAAAGGTCGTGGCTGTGAGCGCAGGTCGTGGGCATTATACCATAGGACGCGCCAAGCCAAGGCAACCGCCCATCCGTTGCGTCAAATCTAACACAAGTCTAACGCACAAAACAGCGTCCCAGATCTCCGGCCGAACAGCCCCGCTGCATGAACTTGGCCAAGCCGCCCGCCCCGCGTACAATGACGCCATGAACACACCTTTCAACCTTCCCACCTTTCTCGATGACCTGGCCTCCGGCGAGCCGATCCCCGGCGGCGGCAGCGCCGCCGCGCTGGCCGGCGCGTTGGGCGCCGCGCTGGCGGCCATGGTCGCCAATCTCACCGTCGGTCGTAAACGTTATGTCGATGTCCAGCCCCAGATGGAGGCTGCGCTGGCCGAGGCCGAAACCCTGCGCGGCCGGCTGACCAGCCTGGTGGCCGAGGATGCCCAGGCCTTTGCCCAGGTGCGCGATGCCTACCGCCTGCCCAAGGAGAGCGGCGACGAGCAGGCCGCGCGCAGCGCCGCCATCCAAACCGCCATGAAGGGCGCCAGCCTGACGCCGCTGGCCATCATGCACGCCTGCCTGGCGGTGCTGCGCCTGCTGGAACAGGCCGCCACTCTGGGCAATGTCAACGCCAGCACCGATGGCGCGGTGGGCGCGCTGCTGGCCCGAGCTGGCCTGCTGGGCGGCGCGCTGAACGTGCGCGTCAACCTGGGCAGCATCGACGACCGGGCCTTCATCGACGAGTGCGAGCAGACCGTCGCCGGGCTGCAAGAAGAGGCCGACGCCATCGTCGCCCGCATCCTGGCCATCGTCGAGGCCCGCCTGGCTCCCCTTTGACCCGCGGGCCGGGCTCTCCCGCCCGGCCATGCCCTTCGACCTTGTGCCGCCCGTTCTTCCCAGATCGGGCAGGGACGCGCCGCCATGACCGTCACCACCCTCGAATTCCGCCAGGCCGCGGCCGCGGCCATCGCCGACCCCCGCCTGCAGGGTGCGCTGGAGGGGGCCACGGGCAAATTCCGCAGCGCACGCAGCGCGGCCCTGGCTGAGCTGCCCGACGCCGACGCGCTGCGCGATCACTTCAAGGCGCTGCGTTCGGCCACGCTGGCCCGCCTGGCCGAACATCTGGAGACCTTCGAGCGCAACGCCGCCGCGGCCGGCGCGCAGGTCCACTGGGCGGCCGACGGCGCGGCCGCCTGCCGCATCGTGACCGAGATCGCCCGGCAGCACGGCGTCGCCCTGGCGGCCAAGAGCAAGTCCATGGTCAGCGAGGAGATCCACCTCAACCAGGCGCTGGCCGCGGCCGGCGTCGAGCCGGTGGAGACCGACCTGGGGGAGTGGATCATCCAACTGGCCGGCGACCCGCCCTACCATATCGTCGCGCCGGCGATCCACAAGACCCGCCAACAGGTGGCCGAGCTCTTCTCGGAGCTGACCGGCGAGAGCCTGCCGGCCGACGATATCCCGCGGCTGACGGCTGTGGCCCGCCGCCTGCTGCGCGAGAAATTCCTGGCGGCCGGCCTGGGCATCAGCGGGGGCAACCTGCTGGTGGCCGAAACGGGCAGCGTGGTGCTGGTGACCAACGAGGGCAACGGTCGCATGGTCACCAGCCTGCCGCCGGTGCACGTGGCCGTGGTGGGCATCGAAAAGGTCGCGCCCACCTGGGACGACGCGGCGGCCTGGCTGGCGCTGCTGGCCCGCAGCGCCACCGGCCAGCCCCTTTCCATCTATACCACGGCCATCACCGGGCCGGCGCGGCTGGGCGACCCCGATGGCCCGGCCGAAGTACACGTCATCCTGCTGGACAACGGCCGCAGCGCGCTGTTGGGCGGGACCTTCGAGGAGGCCTTGCAATGCATCCGCTGCAGCGCCTGCCTGAACATCTGCCCCGTCTACCGCGAGGCTGGCGGCCACGCCTATGGCAGCCCCTACAGCGGCCCCATCGGCGCGGTGATCACCCCGCTGCTCTTTGGTCTGGAGGAATACGCCGGCCTGCCCCACGCCAGCACCCTCTGCGGCGCGTGCCTGGATGTCTGCCCGGCCAGAATCGACCTGCCGCGCCTGTTGCTGGCGCTGCGCGCCGAGGAGGTGCGCCGCGGCCTGCTCCCCGCGTCCGAGCGCCTGGCCGAGCGCGCCGTGGCCTGGGGCATGGCCCATCAGCGGCTCTACCAACTGGGCGCGGAGGTTGGCCGGCTGGCGGCCAAACCCTTCACCCACGACGGCTACACCGACCTGCCCCCGCGCCTCAACCCAGCCCAGGAGCGTCGCCTCCCCGGCCTTGCCCCGCGTTCATTTCGAGAGATTTGGCGGTCTGGAGAGCTAGATGAGACATGGCCAACGCCGTTTGACAGCCGCCCCCCGCCATGCTAGAATGCCGCCCAATCGACAACCGTTGCCCCCTCGTACAAGGGATCGACGACGGAGGATAGCTGGCCTCGCACGGCTGATCGTGAGGGCGTCCTGCCCGGCAGGGCTGACATGGACGCCTGATCAAGCAGTCGGCAACGCCAGGCATCGAATGGCTGCTCCTCCGTTCGCGGCACACGCTGATGGAGGTTTTCTTTTGTCCAAAACTTACCACATCCACACCTTCGGCTGCCAGATGAACATGGCCGACAGCGGTCACGTGGCCGCGCAGTTGGAGGCCCTGGGCTACCAACCGGTCTTGCAGGCTGAAACAGCCGACGTGGTGGTCGTCAATACCTGCGTGGTGCGCCAAAGCGCCGAGGACAAGGCCATCGGCAAGCTGGGCGCGCTTCTCCCCATCAAACGCCGCAACCCGGACGCGGTCATCGGCCTGATGGGCTGCATGGTGGGGGTCAAGCCCAGCCCCACGCTGGCCGCGCGCTTCCCCTGGGTGGACGTCTTCATGCCCCCCTCGGAGCCGGGGCCGCTGGTGGGCTATCTCCTGGAGCGCGAGCTGGCGGGCGAGGCCAGGGCGGTGGAGGAGGCCGAGGTGCTGGCCCGCTACGCCTTGCAGGACAACGCCGAGCCGCTGCCGGCCAGCCGCCAGTTGCCCGGCCGCACGCACTCCGTCCTCCAGTCGGTGCGCCACCTGACCCAGGCCAGCGGCGGCCAGTCCCCCGTGGCCGCGCACGTGCCCATCGTCTACGGCTGCTCGCACGCCTGCACCTTCTGCATCATCCCCTTCCGTCGCGGGGTGGAACGCAGTCGCCCGCTGGAGGAGATCGTGGCCGAGGTGCGCGATCTGGTCAGCCAGGGGGTGCGCGAGGTGACGCTGCTGGGCCAGATCGTCGACCGCTATGGCTACGACCTGCCCGGCCAGCGGCCTGATCTGGCCGACCTGCTGCACGCGGTGCATGCGGTGGACGGGCTGTGGCGCATCCGCTTCCTGACCTCACACCCCAACTACATGAGCGATCGCATCCTGCACGCGGTGCGCGACCTGCCCAAGGTCTGCGAGCATGTGGAGGTGCCCATCCAGGCCGGCGACGACCAGGTGCTGGACGCGATGCGCCGCGGCTACAGCAGCGACGATTACCGGCGGCTGGTGCAGCGCGTCCGTGAGACGATCCCCAACGCGGCCGTACACACTGACATCATCGTGGGCTTCCCCGGCGAGAGCGACGCCCAGTTCCAGCGCACTTTCGACGTGCTGGCCGAGCTGCGGCTGGACAAGGCGCATCTGGCGCGCTATTCACCGCGACCTGGCACGGTCAGCGCGCGGCGCATGGAGGATGACGTGCCCGACGAGGTCAAGGTGGCCCGGCACAAGGCGCTGGAAGAGCTGCAGGCCGAGGTGCAGGGGGAGATCAACGGGCGTTTCGTCGGCGCGAAGGTCGAGGTGTTGGTGGAAGATGCCCACAAGGGCAAATGGCGGGGCCGCACCCGCCAGAACAAGCTGGTCTTTTTTGACGACGCCGAGGACTGGCGCGGCCGGCTGGCTGAGGTGTTCATCACCTGGGCCGGGCCCTATTCCATGCAAGGCCGGCTGGCCGACAAGCGACCGGGGATGGAGTCGGCGATGATAAACCTGATGCCGTATGAGGCGTAACTCGTAACACGTAACCCGTAACCCGGAACAGCCTGCCGCATTCTCCGGGTTACGAGTTACGTGTTACGGGTTACGCTCTGCGCCGCAAAAAAAAGACAGGAGCGGGGGGCCTCCAGCATCAGCCACCCGCTCCTGCTGCGGAACTACCAGCTATCGATGTAAGAATCGAAGGCCGGTAATCTGCGCTGACAGGCCGGGGCATGATCTCAGATCACGCCCCGGCGCTGTTTACGCACGTAGGGGAAAGGAAGTTATTGGATGCAGAGCGTCTGGCCGGCCCGGATCATGTTGGGGTTGGCCAGGCCGTTGAGCTGCACCAGCGCGTTCACCGTCGTGCCGTTGGCCGCCGCGATGCTGGACAGGTTGTCGCCCGCCCGCACCGTGTAGCCCA
>JAKQCW010000112.1 GCA_029558955.1 Chloroflexota bacterium | reverse complement strand
GCCGGCCGAGAATTCCAGGTTCTGCTGCACCGAGAGCAGGCCGTAGAGCGAAAACTTCTGCGCCATGTAGCCGAGCCGGCTCTTGGCTGCGCCGGTGGCGCGGCGCAGATCATGGCCCACCACATGCGCTTCGCCAGCAGTTGGTTTCAACAGGCCGCACAACATCTTGAAGGTGGTGGACTTGCCGGCGCCGTTAGGGCCGAGCAGGCCGAAGATTTCGCCCTTTTGCACCTCGAAGCTGACGTTGTCGGTGGCGGTGAACTCGCCGAAGCGCTTGGTGAGGTTTCGGCACGACACGGCAATGTCGGAACCCAGCTCAACCGGCGGCAGACGCTCGGCCAGCGTCGAAGTGCCGCCGGGGCCGCCACCGAGCAGATCGATGAAGGCGTCTTCGAAGCGCGCGGGCACCTGCGCCAGCTCCACTCGCGCCTGATCGGACAGGGCCTGGAGCTGCTCCGCTTGAGCGCCCTCGCGCAACACCACGCGCACGCCGGCGCCCTGGATCACGCCATCGCTCACGCTGGGCAGGTCGAGTGCCTGGGTCAGGACCGCTCGGCGCTCGGCACCGACGTCTTCCAGACGGAAACTGCGGCCTTCGAGCTGTGCGGTCAGCTCCTGCGGCGGGCCATCGAACAGGAGCTGCCCTTGGTTCAGCAGCAGCACGCTCTCGCAGCGCTCGGCTTCGTCGAGATAGGCGGTGGACCAGACCACGGCCATGCCTTCATCGGTCAGCGCCTGCACCATGCGCCACAAGTCCTGGCGGCTGACCGGGTCGACACCCACGCCCGGCTCGTCCAGCAGCAGCACCTTCGGCCGCGCCATGAGCGCACAGGCAAGGCCCAGCTTCTGCTTCATGCCGCCGGAGAGCTTGCCGGCCAGGCGTTTGGTGAAGGGTCCGAGCCGCGTGAAGTCCAGCAGCTCGGCAAACAGATCGGCGTTGCGGTCCGCATCCATGCCGCGCAACTGCGCATACAGGCGCATGTTCTCCATCACCGACAGGTCTTCGTACAGACCAAAGCGTTGCGGCATGTAGCCGCTGGCGACGTGAATGGCGTCGTTGTCCTTGACCACGTCATAGCCTGCCAGGGTGACGTGGCCGGCGTTCGGCACCAGGAGGCCGGTCAGAATCCGCATCAGCGTCGTCTTGCCAGCGCCGTCGGGGCCGACCAGACCCGTCAGCCGTCCATAGTGGATGCGCGCGCTCAAGCCCCGCAGCGCCTTTACGTCGCCGAAATGCTTGTCCACGTCTTCGATGACGATGGCAGCGTCTTCGCCCGCACCCGCAGGCACGGCGGCGATAGCAGGGCTTGCCTGCATTTCAACGCTCCCCCGCCGGGATACGGGTGCCGGCTTTCGCATCGACCTCGATCGTCACCGGCATGCCCTGGCGCAAGGCACTGTCGCTGTCGGCTTCGTCGATGACGATGCGCAGGCGGTAGACCAGATCCGTGCGCAAATCCGTCGTCTCCACCGTCTTGGGGGTGAACTCGGCGCGCGGCGAGATGAAGCCGATCTGGCCGCGATAGACCTTCTCTGATGAATCGCTTTTGACGCGCACCACAGTACCGGGCGCGATGCGCCCCAAGTCCGACTCGCCCACGTAGGCGCGCACGTAAACCGGCTTGTCCAGGCTCAGGCTGTAGACCGCGCTCTGGCTTGCGACCATGCTGCCGGGCTCCCGCACTCGTGCGATGACGGTGCCGCTACTGGGCGCCATCAACTCGGTGTCCGCCAAGGCTGTCGTGGCTTGCGCTGCGGCAGCCTGTGCGGCCGCAAGGCGAGCTTCTGCCGCGGCGATGTCTTCCTTGCGAAAACCTTCGGATGCTTGCGACAGGGCCGCCTTGGCCGCTTCGACGCCAGCGGCTGCCTGGTCGCGCGCCGTGCGGGCTGCATCGACCGTGCGCTGGCTGCTGGCGCCCGATGCCAGCAGGCCACTCTGGCGCTGGAAATTGCGCTCGGTCTCGGTGGCGAGCGCCTGGGCCTGCCTGAGGGCTTCGCGCGCCTGGGTGATTTCCTGCGGTCGCAGACCGCGGCGCAGCTTGGCCAGTTCCGCCTGCGCCACCTGCACCTGGGCCTGTGCTGCCGCAAGTGCTTCCCGATAGGGTTGCGCGTCAAGCGCCGCCAGGCGCGCGCCCGCGCTGACGGCATCGCCCTCATCGAAAGCCATTTGCATCACGCGCCCGGGCTGACGGAAGGCCAGTTGCACCTCGCGGATGTCGACGTTGCCGTAGAGGCGCAATGCATCTTGTTGTCCATGGTCGCGCGACAACCAGAACGCCAGTGCGCCGCCAAGAGCGAGCACGACGACGGCGATCACGACCCAACGGGTTTTCTTGAAGAGGAGGTTTGGAGTTTTCATCGATGGGTTTCCGCTGGATAAAGGTGCTCAGTGCTCGCGTGCGACCGGCGCATTCGCCGCTGACCGGCGCCAGGCGATGGCCGCTATGCCAGCCCACACCAACGTGCGCAGCGTCATGGCGACCACCGTGCGTCGCTCCCAGGCGCCACCCAGAGCCACATGCACTCCGAAAGCGAGGAACACGAGTGCGGTCGCCACCGTGATGACAATCGCCAACCACGCGGCCCAGCGCCGGCGCATCCACAAGCCGACGCCGGCGATGATGTAGGCGAACCCGGCCAGAAAATTGAACCAGAGCACGAAGGGCACATAGTGGCCGGCGGCTTGGCGCGCCGCGCCGTCGACAAACAGAACGGCGCCGCCCTCCCGAAGAGTGAGCAGACCGAAGCCGATCGCAAGCAGGGAGATCAGCCAGTGCCAGATGCTGCGTTGTGGATGAGTGGTCATCTTCATGGCCTTTACTTGATCGCGGAAACTCCCAAGCCTTCGCCGTCGTCGCGGTGTGCGTGTGCGTTCCGCTGGGCGGTCGGGCTGAGTGTTGAATGACGCGGATTCGCGCTGGAGGCGCAACGCGATCGCATGACCGTGGTGTGCCTCTCGGCTGACCGAGGAACCGCGTGGCGGCAGGATGGAAGGCGTTTCATCGGGTGTGCGTGATGCCACGGAGATAGATGGCAAACACGGCTGGCGCGTCGCGGCGGATGCGTGCTACATCGCCCGCCAGCAACGACTGCATCACCAGCCCTTGAATTGTGCCGATGAACAAGACGACGGCCGCGTCCACATCCAGTTCTGAATGCAGCTCGCTTCGCGCCTTACCGGCTTCGAGCAGTCGACGCAACCGCTCACCATATTGACGGGTCAAGGTCTGCACCATTTGCTTGGGCAGGGTCTCCCCCGGCCGCTGTAATTCGCCGAAGAGCATCCTCGGCACCCCCGGGTGCTCGGCCACGAAGTCGATGTGCGTCTTGAAGATCGCTTCAAGAGCTGCGAGGGGGGACGTAGCACCTTCTGCGGCCTTGTCTACTCGAGCGAGCAGGCGTTCCGTAACCCAGGACATCACCGCCTGCAGGATTGCGTCCTTAGTCGGGAAGTGACGGAACAGTGCTCCCTGGGTCAACCCCATGCGCTGCGCGATGGCCGTGGTCGTGATGTCGCTGGGGTTCTGTTCGGCAGCCAAGTCGACCACTGCCTCGACGGTGGCCGCGCGCCTCTCATCAGCCGGTAGATGCCTGGAGTGTCCGCTCATTGCTTGCATCCCAAAAAGTGAGTAATCTATTACTATCTTACCACTGTGCAGCCAGACCGCAAGAGGGGAAGCACGAAAAAGAGGTCTCGATGAACAGCAGAACTGCTATCTCAGACGGCTGCCAACGGTCGATTTCTGGCGGGCGCAAACGTCGCCCTCCGCACCTCATTGGCGGAAGGGCGCCGGCACATCGCAAGCCTGGCGGGGCGTAAGTGGGCGGGATGTGGATGGAGATGCTGGCGCCCGAGAGGCCGAACCAGAAGAAGACGAACAGGAGGTGGCCTTGGATTTCAGATTGCTGCGCTACTTCATCGCAGTCGCGGAAGAACTGCATCTGGCCCGGGCAGCCGAGCGTCTGGGCATCGAGCAATCGCCTGTGTCACGTGCGATGCGCGACCTAGAAAGCCAGCTTGGCGTGCAGTTGTTCGACCGCAGCACACGCCTGACGCGGCTGACCTGGGCCGGCCAGGTGTTCCTCGGCGAATGCCGGCGCGTGCAGGCCACCGTGGAGCAGGCAGTCAAGAGCGCCAAGGCGGCGGCACAGGGCTACCAGGGCCATCTGCGCATCGCGATCTGCGACAGCCTGGCGCAACCCCGCATCGCCACCTTGCTGGCACGCAGCCGCGAGGATGAGCCCGAGCTGGAGATTCGCGTCTTCGAGCTGCCGTTCGCGCAGCAGATCAAGATGCTGCACAACGATCTGCTGGACATCGGCTTTGCGTTGTCAAACGCGGTGCATGATGGCCTCGTCGCCGAGCCGGTGTGGACCGATCCGCTGTCGGTGATCGTGCCCGCACGCCATCCCTTGCTGGCACACGTGCAGGTGCCACTGGCCGAAGCCTTGAAATTCCCGCTGGTTCTGTGCCATCCCGAATCGGGATCGGGCTGCCGCCATCGGATTCAAACGATGCTGCAGGACGCGAGCACGCCGCTCAAGCTGGTCGATGAAGTGACCAGCCTGGGCGTGATGCTGACCCTGGTCGGCGCCGGCTACGGCATCGGCTTCGCCATCGCCTCGCAGGTGCAGACGCTACAGCGCCCGGACATCTCCATTCGTCCCCTGGCCGGCACCCCACCGATGCTCTCTACCTACCTGCTGCGCCGCCAGGGCGAACCCTCGGAGCCCATGAAGCGGTTCATCGAGCGGGTGAGGGCCATGACCGCACGGTCGGAGGATTGAGCTGTTTTCGTGATGGTCCCAGGCGCCAACGAGGCAAGCGCAGGACGTGCTACTACGGTAGACGGCTTGCGGGACGTCCGTGGTAAAATTAATTAGATATGAAGCTGCTGTGGGAAGCATTTTTCCGCATGCACCTTCCGGTTAACTGACTCAGGTCTGCCATGGCCCGTACCGCTTCGATCAACGTTGCTCAGTGGTGGCGCTTCCAATAGGAAGCGGCACGTCGTTTCGGCCTTGAGCTGCACCTTGCCGCCGTATCGGTGGGCAAGATCAGGCAGATGGCTCTCCGGCACGGCGGCTCCAAGATCAAAGGAGATTGCCCGATGCCCCTAGAGCTCCTCAACATAAATAGTGTCGTGTGCGCCACGTCTTGGTGGCGTTTCGCCCCGTGCGTCTCCAACCGGCGCCCAGGCTCCCCGCAGTCTCGTCAGCGACCCCGTGCATGCGCGTTGCTTCAACGCGACGCGGTGTTGCTTCCTGTGCGGGCTGCCGCTAGTTGGGGCAGTGTTTCGGCGCTTGTTCCGCTGGAATCTGGTGCCAATGTGTATAACGATGTGAGTAATGAGTGCGGTGTAAACACGCATACTGCTTATAAATTAATAGGTTACATGTGATATGTTGCTCATGATCGACAACTACGACAGCTTTACCTACAACCTCGTGCAGTACTTCGGCGAGCTCGG
>JAKQCW010000080.1 GCA_029558955.1 Chloroflexota bacterium | reverse complement strand
GACCTGAGCGCCTACGCCGGGCAGAATGTGTCGCTGGAGCTGGGCGCGGTCAGCCAGGGCACGGATACCGGCAACATCCGCTTCGACTACATCGAGCTCGGTGGGCCAGCCTGCTCCGCGCCCTCGGATATCCCGTGGCTGACGCTGAGCCCCACTAACGGCTCCAACGCCGGCGGGACTGACACCGATGTCGCCGTCACCTTCGACTCCACCGGCCTGGCAGCGGGTACCTACACCGGCAACCTGTGCGTGGACAGCAATGACCCCGATCCCGGCCCCGGCAACGAGACCGAGATGGTGGTGGTGCCGGTGGCGCTGACGGTGGAGATCGAGCCCGGATCGCCGTTGGTCTGCAACGCTCCGGCCGTTGGCTTCGAGGAAGGCGTGTTCCCCACCGGCTGGTCCTACACCACCCTGGCGCTGCCCGGCGGCGAATGGGTGGTTTCCACGGACAACAGCAGCGGCTTCTGGGATCCAGGCCCGGCGCCTGAGGGCGTCTACTACGCCTCGGCCAACGACGACCTGCCCGGTTCAGGCAGCAACGGCAGCGCCGACTACCTGTACACCAACATCATCGACCTCTCCGGCTACTCGTCGGCCTCGCTCGACTTCGCCTACTACTTCGACGGCTCCTTCGGCCAGACGGCCGGCGGCGTGGCGGTGAGCGGCGACGGCGGCGCGACCTGGGGCAGCGAGACCATCGTGCCGACGGGCGCCGCCTGGCAGACCTATTCGCTGGACCTGAGCGCCTACGCCGGCAACAACAACGTCCAGGTGCGCTTCCACTCCAACGACGGCGGCGCCTGGGCGAGCGGCTATGCCATCGATGATGTGTCGCTGGACTGCACCCAGGGCGACCTTCCCAACATCTACGTCGACCCGCTCTCCATGAGCAGCACGCAGCCGGCTGACGTCCAGGTGCAGCAAACGCTGACCATCAGCAACACCGGCGGCGGCATGCTGAACTGGGTCATCGATGAGGAGCCGACGCTCTCTCCGGCTCAGGTGATGGGCCGCGAGGCTGACCTGACCGTGACGCAGCATGGCGCAGCGCAGCAGCCGAACAGCGCCGGCGCCCCGGCCGTTGCCGCAGGCGCCATCCCGATGAGCGCCGGTCGAAGCCCCCAGGCCGCTCTGGATGACTTCAACCGCGCCGACGGACCCATCGGCCCCAACTGGACGGTACATGATGGTTCATGCAACGTTGTGAGCAATGCTGCAACCTGCGACGGCTTGGGCCGCGCCACCTTCAACGGCGCCCCTGGCGTCGGGGACGCGGCCGAGGTCGATGTGGCGGTGTACAGCACCAACCTGGACTACCAGGGGCTGCTGCTGAACTACGGCCCAGGCAGCAACAACGTCTTCCTCAAGGTGCAGAACCAGGACGGCGACATGCAGTTCGAGTACGCCGCCTGCTACACCGGCAACAACGGCGCGGGCTTTGGCCTGGGCTTCTTCCTCCTGTCGTCGCCCTTCACTTCAGCGCACATGGCAGCGACGCGCGTCGGCGACGACGTGACCATCACCTTCACCAACATCGACGGCGGCGCACAGCCGTCGCAGGTATACGTTTGCTCGGGCGCGCCGGCGCGCGAGGGAACGGGCATCGGCATCAACGGCTATGCCGGGCTGGACCGGGTGGACAACTTCGGCGGAGATGGTGTGGCAGCGGCCTGCACCAGTCCTGCGGCTGTGCCGTGGCTGAGCGAGGTCCCGGCCAACGGCGCCAACGCCGGCGGCACCGCCACCGACGTCGCCGTCACCTTCGACTCCACCGGCCTGGCAGCCGGCGTCTACACCGCCAACCTCTGCATCAGCAGCAACGACCCCGATCCCGGCCCCGGCAACGAGACCGAGATGGTGATCGTGCCGGTGACGCTGACGGTGACGGAGCCGGTGGATCGCTTCTTCTCCTGCCAGTACCCGGAGGAGAACTTCGAGAACGGCGTCCCGGCGTTGGGCTGGACGGTGATC
>JAKQCW010000078.1 GCA_029558955.1 Chloroflexota bacterium | reverse complement strand
CCAGCGCGGCCGGCATGGCCTGCGCGCTGGGCCTTTTCTGGCAGCGGCGCGGCCACTACAGCGAAGCCCGCGGCTGGCTGGAAGAGGCGCTGGCGCAGATCGACGCCGCACCCGAGGCGACGTCCGCCACGCTGCGGGCGCGGGTCATGCAGACGGCCGCCTGCCTGGCCTATCGTCAGGGAGACTGGCAGCCGGCGCGCCAGTGGCTGGCGGAAAGCCTGACCATCTACCAGGCCGCGGCCGACCAGCCCGGCATGGCCAGGGTGTTGTTCGACCAGGGCTGGATCGCCATCGACCAGGGGGCATGGGAAGAGGCGGCGCGCCTGAACCAGGCCAGCCTGGCGCTGGCGCGCCAGGTGGACGATGCGGGCGCCGTCTACCGTGCGCTGACCAATCTGGGCTGGGCCGAGCTCGCGATGGGGGCGTGGAACGCTGCCGCGGCGCTGTTCAACGAGGCCTACTTCCTGGCTCAGCGGGCCGGCCACGTCAAGGGGGTGGCAGTCTCACTGGTCAACCAGGGCTGGGTGGCGCTTCATCGGGGCAACATGGACCGCGCCGCCTGCCTGGCCCGGCACAGCCTTTGCGTCTGTCACCTGTTGGGCGAGCGGGAGGTGCTGGCCGAATGCCTGGAGATGCTGGCGGCCGCGGCCGCGGCGGAAGGGGAGGCTGACCGGGCGCTGGAGCTGGGGGGCGCGGCCGGAGCGCTGTGGGAGGCGTTGCACGTGATCCACCCCCCCACGCAACAGGCCGCAGAATGCCACCGCCGGGCGCGGCCAACGGCCCGACGCGCGGCCGGAGGAACGTTCGAGGCCACAACGCGCCAGGATCATGCCATGAGCCTGGATGCGGTGGTGGCCTTTGCGCTGAACTGCGGCGACGCGCCGGCGCGCCGCTCTCCGCTGCACTTTTCCCCGACAGGGTAAGGGGGTTGAGTTGGCTCGGTCGGAGACCGGCCAAAGCGATGGGGTAGGGTTGGGGTGGCTCGGTCGGAGACCGGCCAAAGCGATGGGGTGGGATCGCGCTTAGATTTCTGCTTCCGCCGCCAGGCGCTGGGGGTCGAGGATGACGATGCGGTGACGATTGAACTCGATGATGCCATCCAGGGCCAGGCCGCGCAGGGTGCGGCCCACCATCTCACGCACGGTCCCCAGCCGCGCGGCCATCTCCTCTTGGGTCAACAGCCGCTGCACCACGTCGCTGTCGCGGCTCTCAGCCTCCTCC
>JAKQCW010000055.1 GCA_029558955.1 Chloroflexota bacterium | reverse complement strand
GGCCTGCCGGCGGTTTGGGCCAGCGGCGTCGAGGGCCTGGGCCAGACCGTGGTCATTCTCGACACCGGCATCGACACCGACCACCCCTTCTTCGCCGGTCGTCTGGTGGACGGCGCCTGCTTCTCCAACGCCGGCGGCGCGGGCTCGCAGACCCCGGCCTGTCCCAACGGCAGCGCGTCGCAGACCGGCGTGGCCGCGGCCGAGTCCGACACGGCCAACCCCGCCTGCTGGAACGGCTCGACCTCCCTCTGCAACCACGGCACCCATGTGGCCGGCATTGCGGCCGGCCGCGGCGCCGACGCCTTCGACGGCGTGGCGCGACGCTCCAACCTGATCGCCATCCAGGTTTTCACCCGTTTCACCAACTATCCCAACTGCGGGGGCAGCGGAACCTGCATGTTGAGCTACACCACCGACCAACTGCTGGCCCTGGAGTATGTCTACACCACCCTGCGGCCGGCCCATTCCCTGGCCTCGGTCAACATGAGCCTGGGCGGCGGCCAATACACCGCTGCCTGCGACTATGACGGCCGCAAGCCGGCCATTGACAACCTGCGCGCGGCCGGCGTCGCCACGGTGATCGCATCCGGCAACAACAATTTTCGCAACGGGCTGACCGCGCCGGCCTGCATCTCCACGGCAGTAACCGCGGGCGGCGTCACTGACAGCGACAACCTGCCAGCCGACGCGGTGATTTTCAACCTGCACAGCCTGGTGGACGTGCTGGCGCCGGCCTACTCTATCACCTCCTCGGTCATCGGCGGCTACGGCGGCATGAGCGGCACCTCCATGGCCGCGCCGCACGTGACCGGCGCCTTTGCCCTGTGCAAGAGCGCCAACCCGGCCTTGAGCGTCAACCAGATCGAGACGATTCTCGAACAGACCGGCGTGGCCGTGCGCGACCAGCGCTCCGGCGGCGTGTATACCAAGCCGCGCCTGCAGCTCGATGCCGCCGTGGCCGCCTGCCAGCAGGTGGCCGTCTGGACCGGCGCGGCCAGCACGGCCTGGAACAACGCGGCCAACTGGAGCGGCGGCGCGCTGCCGAACGCGGCTTCCTTTGTCAACATTCCGGCCGCGCCGGCCGGCGGCCGCTTCCCCACCGTCAGCGGCGGGGCCGAAGTGCGCGGCCTGCTGCTGGAGCCGGGCGCCCAGATGAGCCTCTCCGGCGCCACGCTGGCCCTGCACGGCAGCCTGGAGGCGCTGGGCGCGGCCACGGTTGCCACGGCCAACAGCACCCTGCTGCTGAGCGGCAGCCAACTGGCCAATCTGGCCTTGCCCGCCGGCCAGAAGCTGCATCATGTGCAGGTTGGCAACGGCAACGATTCGTTTCAACTGTCGCTGGAAGGCAACGTGGCGCTCGATGGCAACCTGACAGTGCAGCCCGGCGCCACGCTGGACCTGGCCGGCGCGGCGTTGACGGTGGAGGGGAGCATCGTCAACCGCGGCGCGCTGCGCCAGTCGTTGCTGGCCAACGCGGGCGTGGTCGAGTTTCTGCGCATCAAGAACGCGGCTGGCAGCGCCACCGGCTACTGGGGCGTGGACATCGCGCCGACCGCCGGCATGGGCCATACGGCCGTCACCGTGCATGGGGATCAGAGCTGTGAGGCCGGCGGCGCGGGGGTGCGGCGCTGCTACCAGATCACCCCGACCACGGCCAGCCCCTCGGCCGCCACCTTCTACTACCTCCCCGCCGAAGCCAACGGCGTCAACAATCCGGCCGGCTATCACTGGAACGGCGCCACCTGGGAAGGGCCGCTGGAGGGAAGCGCCGGCGTCCTTGGCCCCATGCTGTTCGTGACCGCGCAGAACGTGAGCGCCTACTCGACCTTTGCGCTGCGCGATAGTGCGCCGTTGGCGGTGCTGCTGGCCAGTCTGAGCGCCGAGGCCCGGCCTGGTCATGTGTTGCTGGCCTGGGAGACCACCAGCGAGCTGCACAACCAGGGCTTCAACGTGTTGCGCAGCACAACGCCGGAGGCTGAGCCGGACCGGATGGCCTTTGTGCCCTCCTCGGCGCCCGGCAGCACCCAAGGCTCCAGCTACAGTTGGCAGGACGCCAAGGTGGAGCCTGGCAACACCTACTGGTATTGGCTCGAAGATGTCGATCTGGCGGGAACGGTCACCCGGCACGGCCCCGTCAGCGTCACCTACGCCCTGCGCAGCCCCTGACAACCTGGCCAAATCCAGGAGCCCCTCATCGCTCCGACCGCCGCTCTAGTCGGTCTTCTCGCCGCTCTGGCCGGTCTCCGGCCGAGCCTCGTCGCTCTGACCGGTCTCCGACCGAGCCAGCCCGGTGCGCGCACGTGGATTGAGTAGGCCGCCGTATCGAAATCCACCTGATCGCCGCTCTGGCCGGTCTTCTCGCCGCTCTGGCCGGTCTCCGACCGAGCCAGCCCGGTGCGCACACGTGGATTGAGTAGGCCGCCGTATCGAAATCCACCTATCCCGACCAGCCACAGGCCCCCGCCGTCGCCTTGAGCAACGCGGGGGCCTGCCGCGGTCTGGCACGATTGCCCTGGGTCGTGTATACTGAAGGCCAAGACCCTGGCGAAGGATGTGACTGGACCATGAGATCGCTGACTGTTGTTCGTGCTATGCGGTGGGTGTGGAGTTTGCTGCTGATCGTCGCGCTGCTGCCGGCCGCCGGCGCCGCCGGCCAGGAGGCCCCCTGGCAGCTCAGCCTGTCCGTGGAGACGCCGGGCTACCGCTGGGATGACGCCGGCCTGCACGTGCCCGGCTATGCCACGCTGGACCGGCCCGGCGCGCCGGCGCTGCCCATGTGGACGACCACGGTGGAGCTGCCGGCCGCCGGCCAGTGGCGCATCAGCTACGACCTGGGCAAGCAGGTCGCCCTGGAACTCGACCAGCCGCTGCCGGCCGTCCCCGTGCCGCAGATCGGCCTGGACGGCCCGCAGCCCTGGCAGCAGCGCGCCGAGCTGCCGGACGAGCTGACGCTGATCGACCAGCCAGACCTGGCCATCTACCGCGGCCAGGCGCTCTATCCGCCGCAGGTGGTCGAGGCTGGCCCCGAACAGTGGCAGCAGGGCCGACGGCTGCTGCTGGTGCGGGCCTTCCCCTTCCAGTTCGACCCAGCCGGCGCCGTGCTGCGCTACTATCCTCACCTGCGCGTAACCGTCACGGTGGACGACGCGCCGCCGGCCGCGGTTCAGACCCCCGCCGCGGCGCAGCCGGCCCGCGCGGAGAGCACAGAGGGCGCCCTGCGCATCTACACCGGCCAGCGCGGCCTCTACCGGCTGACCTACCAGGATCTGCAGGCCGCCGGCGCGCCGCTGGCCACGCTGAACCCGGCCACACTGGCGCTGAACTACCTGAACCAGCCGGTGGACATCCAGGTGACCGGCGCGGCCGATGGTCGCTTCGATCCCGGCGACCTGGTGTTGTTCTATGCCCTTCCCTATGTGGGGCGCTATATGACGCGCAACGTCTATCAGCTCACCTACGGCGGCAGCGGCGCCGGCCAGCGCATGGCGACGCGCGCGACGACCCCGCAGACCGGCGATCCCCAGGCCACGGTGATGACGCGCACCGTGCGGCTGGAGCGCAACCTGGACTACCGCAGCATCTACCCGCTGCCCCGCGACGCCGACCGCTGGTTCGACACCGCGCTTTTCGTCAACAGCGCCGTGCCCAGCGCCTCCACCACCTACACCTTCGACGGCGAGGCCGCCATCGCGCCGGAAGCGGGGGTGGCCACTGTGCGGGTGGCGCTGCATGGCGGAACCTCGCAGGCCTTGGCCCCCGACCAATCGGTGGCGCTGCGGCTGAACAGCCATGAGCTGGGGGTGTTCCAGTGGGACAACAGCACCCCCTACCTGGCCACGACCACGGCGGCCAGCGCGCTCTTCGACCAAACGCCCAATCGCATCACCCTGACGGCCGCGCTGGCCCAGATACCAGGGCTGTCGCTCTACTGGATCTCGCCCGACTGGGTCGAGGTCGCCTATCCGGCCGCCATCCGGGCCAGCAATGACCGGCTGTACGTGGAAGCGATCCCCGACCTGACGGGGCAGCGGGTTCGGGTGCGGACGCAGGGCTGGAGCAGCGCCGCGCCGCGGGTCTACGATGTGCGCGATCCCAGCCACCCGGTGCAACTGACCACCCTGCAGGCCAGCGCCTCGGGCAGCCAGTGGGCGGTGGATTTCTGGGATCAGTGGCCGGCCAGCGCGGCCGCGCCCAGCTATTACCTGGCCGTCGACGGCGGGCTGCTGGCGCCGCTGGCCATCGAGCATGACGCGCCCTCGGCCCTGATGTCGCCCAACAACGCGGCCGACTACATCGCCATCGTCCACCCGTCGCTGGCCGACGCCATCCAGCCGCTGCTGGCCCTGCGGGCGGCCGAGGGGCTGCGCGTCAAGCTGGTCGATGTGCAGGACATCTATGACGAGGTGAGCGGCGGCCGCGTCGATTCCGAGGCGATCCGCACCTTCCTGGCCTACGCCTATCAGCAGTGGAACGCGGGCGGGGCGCCGCCTCAATACGTGTTGTTGGTGGGCGATGGCCACTATGATTTCAAGAACCACGCCGGCGCCAACCTGCCCAACCTCATCCCCCCCTATCTGCTCCATATCGACCCCTACCTGGGCGAGACCGCGGCCGATAACCGCTACGTCAGCGTCGATGGCCCGGACGATTTCATGCCTGACATGCATCTGGGGCGAATTCCGGCCAGAAACGCGGCCGACGTGACAGCCTACGTCAACAAGGTTGTCGCCTACGAGACCGCGCCGGCCGGCCCCTGGCAGACGCGGGCTATCTTCGTGGCCGACAACTACGACGACCCGGCCGGCAACTTTCACCAGCTCAGCGATCAGGTGCGTCTCCAGTGGCTGCCGGAGGACTACGAGGACAGCGCGATCTACTACCGCATGGATGCCGCCCACGACACCGGCCCCGAGATGCGGGCCGCCATCAAGACGGCCATCAACGGCGGCGCAGCCTACCTGCAATGGTTCGGCCACGCCTCGCAGTTCCGCTGGGGCTCGGTGTCCATGTTCGACATCCTCGACCCGGCCACGCTGACGTCCAACGCCCAGTTGCCCTTCACCGTACACCTGGGCTGCTGGTCAGGCTATTTCATCGGCATCCAGGGCAGCCCGCTCTACAACCGCAACGAGCAGTCGCTGGGCGAGGTGCTGACGCTGACCCCCGGCCGCGGGGCTATCGCCGACCTGTCGCCCACCGGGCTGCACATCGGCTCGGCGCTGCTGGAACTGAACCGCGGCCTGGTCAAGGCGCTCTTCCAGGACGGCGTCACCCGCGTGGGCGGAGCCGTGGATGCCGCCAGGCTGTTCTTTTTTCAGTCCGGCTCCGGCTATCTTGACGTGATCGACACCCAGGTGCTGATGGGCGACCCGGCCGTGCGTCTCAGGATTCCACGTCTGGGCCAGCATTCGCTCTTCTTGCCCATCATCCAGGCGCACTGACCTGAAAAGCGCCCAAACTAGCCGCTCGGCCGGTCTCCAACCGGCTCTGCCACCCCTTGCCCGATGGCTGATGTGCCCCCCGCGCACGACGATGCGCTGCCCCACCTGCACCAGTGGTTGCCGCTTCTGAGCGAAAGCCTGGCCACGCAGGGCCACTTTCGCTGGCAGGTGCGCGGCGCCAGCATGACGCCCACCCTGCCCCCCGGCTGTGTGATCACCATCACGCCGCCGCCGGCGCAGATCCCGCTGGGCGCGCTGCTGGTCTTTGCCGGCGACGACGCCCTGGTGGTCCATCGCCTGGTGCATCGCACCCCCCACTTTCTGGTGACGCAGGGGGACAACCGGCGGACGCCTGACCGCTGGCTGCGCGCCGATCAGGTGCTGGGCGTGGTGGCCGCGGCCCATCAGGATGGACGGCGCATCTGGCCGAGGACCTGGGAGGCCGCGCGGCGCTGGCGTTGGATCGGCCGGGCGGGCAGCCTCTGGCTGCTGCGCCGGCTTCAGAAAGCAGCAACTTCATGACCCACATGGTGACATTGACCGTGGCTGGCGTCAGCTTTGCCGTGAGCGCTCCCGATGGGGCGTGGGCGGCCGAGCTGGCCGGTCGCTATGCCCCCTACCTGTCGGCCGCGCCGCCCGATTGGCGCGTGCGGCTGTTGCATCAGGCCGATTTCGACCCGGCCGCTGCGCCCTGGGTGATCCACGAGGAGCAGAGGACGCGCTTCAGCGTGGGCCACATGACCGGGGTCATCGACCTGGCCACGCGCGTGGCCGAGGTGACTGCCCCTGAGCTGGGCTACGGCGGCTCGGCGGTGGATCGGACCATCTCCTTCATTTTGATGCAGGAGCTGCCGCGCGGCCATGATGCGCTGCTGCTGCATGGCGTGGCGCTGGTGCGTCACGGCTGGGGGCTGGCCCACTGCGGCCGTTCCGGCGTGGGCAAGACCACCACCGCCCGCCTGGCCGCGGGCTATGCCGAGGTGTTGGTGGATGAAAACCTGGTGATCAGCCTGGCCGGCGGCCAGCCGCTGTTGCTCAGCACCCCCTTCTGGGGGGGCAGCACCCCGCTGGCGATGATCCGGCGCGTCAAACGTCAGGCGCCGCTGCGCGCCCTGCTCTTGCCGGAACATGGCCCTGACTTCGCGCTGGAGCGGCTGACCGACGGCGACGCGGTGCTGGCGCTGCTGACCACCGAGAAGGTCGCGATCGAGCGGGTCTCCAGCGCGTCCGCCTGGCTGGCCACGGCCGAGAAGCTGGTGGCCCAGATCCCCACCTACCGCCTCCACTTCCGGCCAACCCAGGAGCTGTGGCCTTTTCTGGATCAGGCGCTGGGGCTGGCGGGCAACTGCTCAGCCGGCGGGCCAAACGTTGGTTGAGTAGCCTTCTGAGGCGTACACCTGCACTTGCGCCGAAGCGCAGCGCAGGTGCAAGTGTCGAAACCAGCCGGCGGGTGCGAGCACGTGGATTTCGATACGGCGGCCTACTCAATCCACGGACTCGCACCAGCCGGCTGCTGCGCCCCCTGCGTCAGCTTGCCATGCGCCCAGGGCTGGACTACAATGGCCTTGCAGCGCCTGCGCTGCAAATCACAAAGCAACCGCTGATCCTGACCGCCCCATGGAGGCTGCCTGTGGAGATTCTCAAAGAGCGCATTCGCCGCGACGGCGTCAACCTCGGCAACGGCATCCTGAAAGTCGATAGCTTCATCAACCACCAGGTCGATCCCGCCCTGATGCTGGCGGTGGGCGGCGCGCTGGCCGCGCGCTTTGCCCACTTGCAGCCCAACAAGGTTTTCACCGCTGAGATCAGCGGCATCGCGCCGGCCTTGCTCACCGCGTTGGCGTTGGGGGTGCCGGTGCTCTACGCCCGCAAGAGCAAGCCGGTCACCATGCACCCCAACGCCATCGTCGAATCGGCGCCCAGCCACACCAAGGGCAAGATCACCGACATCATCGTCTCCCCCGAGTTTCTCGGCCCGCGCGACCGGGTGCTGATCATCGATGATTTTCTGGCCAGCGGCCAGACCATCGACGCGCTGGCCCGCTGTGTGCAGGACGCCGGCGCCCGGCTGGTGGGCATCGGCGCGGTGGTGGAGAAGATCTTCGAGGGCGGCCGCGCCGCCTTGACCCACTGGAACGTGCCCATCGAATCGCTGGCCGTCATCGTCAACATGGACCACGGCAAGATCGTCTTTGCGGAATGAGGCGTAATGGGTAATGCGTAATGCGTAATGCGTAACCCGGAGTGTGCGCCAGGTGTGAGGCGTTTCTGGGTGGCGCGGTGCATGAAACGTGATGTGCCGGACGCCTTCCCGATCTGCCACGCATCACGCATCGCTCATCACGCATCACCCGCCACGCATCGCACATCACGCATCACGCATTACTCGCCGCGCATCACTCGTCACGCATCACTCGCCGTGCATCACGCATCACTCGCCGTGCATCACGCATCACGCATCACTCGTCACTCGTCACGCATTACTCGTCACGCATCGCACATCACGCATCACTCGTCACGCATCACGCATCACTCGCCACGCATTACTCGTCACGCATTACGCATCACTCGCCACGCATTACTCGTTACTCGTCACGCATCACGCATCACTCGCCACGCATTACTCGTTACTCGTCACGCATTACGCATTACGCATTACGCATCACTCGCCACGCATCACGCATTACTCGTCACGCAGTACTCATCACGCATCACGAATCACCCTCCCATGCCCCACGACACCATCATCGTTCTGGACTTCGGTTCACAATACGCCCAACTGATCGCCCGCCGGGTGCGTGAGCAGCACATCTACTCGGAGCTGGTGCACTGGGACGCGCCGGCCGAGCAGGTGCTGGCCAGGCCGGCCATCAAGGGCTTCATCCTCAGCGGCGGGCCGGCCAGCGTCTACGAGCCGGACGCGCCCACCCTGCCAGCCTACGTGTTGGAGTCGGGGCTGCCGGTGCTGGGCATCTGCTACGGCATGCAGCTTTTGACCCACAGCCTCGGCGGCCGCGTTGGCCCCGCGCAGGCCCGCGAGTATGGCCCGGCCGAGATCGAGCTGCTGGACGTGGAGAGTCCCCTGTTTGCCGGCTGCACCCCCCAGCTTGGCGGCGCCGAAGCGGACCCGCGTCCCGCCTCCCGGTTCACGCTCCCCGTCTGGATGAGCCACGGCGACCGCATCGAGCAGTTGCCGGCCGGCTGGCAGCCGCTGGCCCGCTCGGTCAATTCCCCCTTTGCCGCCATGGGCGACCGGGCGCGCGGCTATTATGGCCTGCAGTTCCACCCCGAGGTGACGCACACCCCCCAGGGCGCGGCCCTGCTGGCCGCGTTCGCCGGCGGCGTGTGCGGCGCGGCCGCCGACTGGACGCCGGCCAACTTCATCGCCGAAACCGTCGCCGCGCTGGCCGAGCGGGTCGGCCCGGCGCATGTGCTGTGCGGCCTGTCGGGCGGCGTCGATTCGTCGGTGGCCGCCGCGCTGCTCCACCGGGCCATCGGCGACCAGCTCACCTGCCTGTTCGTCGACCATGGCCTGCTGCGCCAGGGAGAGGCCGAGCAGGTGATCGAGACCTTCCAGCGCACCATGCACATGCGGCTGAAGGCCGTCAACGCCAGCGAGGCCTTTCTGGCCGACCTGGAGGGGGTCGTCGATCCTGAGGCCAAGCGCAAGCGGATCGGCCATCGCTTCATCCGCGTCTTCGAGGAGGAGGCCGCGGCCATCGCCGCCCAGTGGACTGACGGCCAGCGGTCGGCGGCTGCCATCGGCTACCTGGCCCAGGGCACGCTCTACCCCGACGTGATCGAAAGCGCCAGCGGCAGCAGCGAGAAGGCGGCCCGCACCATCAAGACCCACCACAACGTGGGCGGCCTGCCGGCGGACATGACCTTTCAGTTGATCGAGCCGCTGCGCGCCCTGTTCAAGGATGAGGTGCGCGCGGTGGGTGAGGCGCTGGGCCTGCCGGCCGAGATCGTCTGGCGCCATCCCTTCCCAGGCCCGGGGCTGGCCATCCGCGTGTTGGGCGAGGTGACCTGGCCGCGGCTGGAGACGCTGCGCCAGGCCGACGCCATCCTGCTGGAAGAGCTGGCCGCGGCCGGGCTCTACCGCGCCGCCGCGCAGGTCTTCGCGGTCCTGTTGCCGGTCAAGAGCGTCGGGGTGATGGGCGACCAGCGCACCTACGCCGATGTGGTGGCGCTGCGCGCCGTGACCAGCGACGATTTCATGACGGCCGACTGGGCGCGCCTGCCCTATGAGCTGCTGGCGCGCATCAGCAACCGCATCGTCAACGAGGTGGCCGGCGTCAACCGCGTGGTCTACGACATCACCTCCAAGCCGCCGGGCACCATCGAATGGGAGTGAGCACGGAGACCCGCGCGACCTGGCTGTCCGCCGGGTTGGCCAGTTGCCCGCACAGGGGTATAATCCCACGCTCAGAGTCAGCGTTGCGCCTGCTGGCCCGCTGAGCTGATCACCCTATCACCCAATCTCTGTCACCCATGCGCACCCTGATTCTTCTGCTGTTGGTCGTTCTCGTTGTCGCCGGCGTCATGCTGGGCCCCAGCGCGTACGCCTTTTACCAGGCCCAGGGACCGCTGCCGGGCGGCGTGACGCTGAGCGGCATGACGCCGCAGGGCGCCACGCTGGAGGAGGTCGCGCGCAACGCCCACGCAGCCTTCCAGCAGCCGGTGGCGGTGTACTACGATCAACAGCGCCTGATCCTGCGGCCGGCCGACATCGGCTTCGAGGTGGATGTCAACGCCATGGTGGCCGAGGCCGTGCCCTATGGCCAGGGGATCGGCTTTTGGCGCCCCTTCCTCGGTCAGGTCTTCGATCGCCCCGCCCAGCCGGTGGATATCCCGCTGGCCTACAGCCTCGATCAGGAGAAGCTGGCGGCCTGGCTGCACGGGGTGGCGCAGGAGTACGACGCCGCGGCGCGGCCGCCCTATGGCGTGGCCCTGGCGCCGGGCGTTCCCTTCACCAGCACCTTCATGTTCCAGGCTGGCCAGCCGGGCCTGGAGCTGGAGCCGAACCTGTCGGCCCAGCGCCTGCTGACCGCGCTCAGCTCACCCACCGACCGCACAGCCAACCTGGTGTTGGTGGAGGTGCCCCCGCCCGCGCCCACCATCGACGAGCTGGAAAAGCTGCTGGTGGCCCGCACCAACCGCTTCCCCGGCTACGTCAGCCTCTTCATTCGCCAGGTGGGCAGCGACGAGGAGGCCGTGATCGATCCTGACATCGCCTTCTCCGGCATGAGCACGCTGAAGATCCCCATGGCCATGGAGCTCTATCGCACCCAGGTGGAAGGCGCGCCCGACATCGAAACCAGCAAGCTGCTCAGCGAAACCTTCGCCCTCAGCAGCAACTTTGCGGCCAATCTCATGCTGCGCCAGATCGGCGGCGGCGGCGTGGGCGCCGAATGGCAGGGCGCAATGCGCATGACCGAAACCCTGCAAGGTCTCGGCCTGCAGAACACCTTCATGACCACCCCCTACGACACCGAGCGCCAAACCAACGCCCTGGTCACGCCGGCCAACAGCGACAAGACCTGGGACACCAAGCCCGATGGCTACCGGCAAACCACGGCCAAGGACATCGGGCTGGTGCTGGAGTGGATCACGCAGTGCAGCCAGGGCGGCGGCACCCTGCTGGCCGCCTTTCCCGATCAGTTGACGCCCGACGAATGCCAACAGATGCTGGACTACATCGCCCTCGACCGCAACCGTATCCTGTTGGAGACCGGTGTGCCGGCCGATGCCCGCTACGCCCACAAACATGGCTTCGTCGCCGACGCGCACGGCGATGTGGGCGTCTTCTGGAGCCCGGCCGGCCCCTACATCGTCAGCCTGTTCATCTACAAGCCCGGCTGGATGGAATGGGAGCTGAGCAGCAGCATCATGGCCGATGTCAGCAAGGCTGCCTGGGACTATTTCACCCTGGTGGCCAACGGCGGCCAGCCGCCGGCCGTGGATACGCCGCTGCCCGACCCGGCCGCGCCCCTCACGACCACCGCGCCCATCACCCCGGGCGCGCCGTGACGTTGTGGCCATGATTGCCAACCATTCAGCGCCGGCGCCGATCCTGCGGCTGGAGGGCGAGCGCATCCTGTTGCAGCTGTCCGACGAGAGCGAGGGCGAGGTCACGGCGCACCTGGGGGATCAAGCGATTCGCCTCTGGATCGAAGGGGAGACCGGCGGGGGCAGGGTTCTCTGGGTCGAGGCCGCGGCCCCCTGTCAGTTGGAGATCGACGCCGGCTTCACCACCTTTGTGGAGCATGTCCCGGCTGGCCGCACCCGCTACCTGCTGACCCACCTCGATCGCACCGACGTGCGCCAGGTCTGAACCGAAGCGTTCATTTCCAGCGAGCGTTGGTCGAGTAGCGGGTTGAGGGCAGCCAAATCCCATGAGGTCAGGCGCTTCCAGCGTATCGAGACCAGCGAGCGGCCCACACCTGGGCAACCATCGGGTCTCGATACGGTTCTGGCGGCGATTCTCGGCTCGTGAAAGCCTGTTGCGCGCTGCAAAGATCGCTGGCCGCCGCCGCCAGAACCTACTCGACCCACGCGCCCAGCGCACTCACGAAACCCGGCACTCACGCAACGAATCTAGCGAGCGTCGGTCGAGTAGCGGGTTGAGGGCAGCCCAATCCCATGAGGTCGCGCGCTTCCAGCGTATCGAGACCAGCGAGCGGGCGGCACCTGGCAACCATCGGGTCTCGATACGGTTCTGGCGGCGACTCGCGGCCCGTGAAAGCCCGTTGCGCGCTCCAAAGATCGCTGGCCGCCGCCGCCAGAACCTACTCGACCCACGCGCCCAGCGCACTCACGAAACCCGGCACTCACGCAACGAATCTAGCGAGCGTCGGTCGAGT
>JAKQCW010000054.1 GCA_029558955.1 Chloroflexota bacterium | reverse complement strand
GGACTGGCGATGGTGATGGGGCCGTGGGCCGGCATGTCCAGATCGAAGACCTTGGCTGCCACCTTAGCCGCGGCCAGGGTGGTCAACACGGGAACCAGATACTTGTCCTCGGCGATGATCGACCAGATCGCGCTGCCTGGGGGGACGTCGTCCATCAGCGTCTCGAGATTGAGCGTGCTCAGCCGCGGATCGTTGGCCAGCGCAGCCTCGGCCTCGTGCGATTCGTCGCCGGCGGCCAGGTCGCTGCTGCCCACATAGCCCACCCGGCCATTTTCGTCCTTGACCAGCACCGTGGAGGTGATGATGTTGACATCGCCGCGGCGCACCGCGTCTTGCAGCACACGAATGGCGCCCCCGCCGCGCGAGGCCACGCTCACCGGCATCTCCACCTGCACCAGCTCCAGGCGCATGGGTTTAGCTGCCGCGGCTGGCGCGGGCGCGGCGATCGCCGGTCTTCGGGCGCCTTTCCGCCGTCGCAGCCGGTTGCGCAGCCGGTCTAGCAGAAATTCGTTGCGTCGTGCATCCCAGGCATAGACCACCACCGTGTGCGCCATCTTGTCGGCGAAGATCTGGCGGCGGTCATCCCACAGACACCAGAGAAAGCCCAGCCCCAGCGGCAACAGCGAGACGATCAACCCCACCCAGCGCACCAGCCCACGCAGAAAGGTCATGCGCCTGCCGTCTGCCCGCACCACACGCACTCCCATCAGGTATTGACCCGGCGTTTGCCCACCCAGGGTCCAGAAAAACGCGAAGTAGACAGGGTTGATAGCCAGGCTCAGGAAGACGCGCAGCCAGTTGGCCGCGTTGCAGAGCAGCGCGCCTGTCACCAGAGTCCCCCAATCGAATTTCCAATCGAGAGGTGGACATGCCGTCACCTGAACTTGCAGAAAGAGCTCCAGCGTCAGGGCGATGGAGCCGTTGATGATGGCGATGATGGCGAGCACGATCAGCACGTCGGCGACCTGGCCGATGGCGCGACTGACGAAGCCGGCATACTGCCCCAGCAGACCCTTGGCGTTAACGATCATCGGAGTTCCCCTTCTGGTTGACGAAATCGGAGGGCAAAATCCGTGATGCGGCGCGTGCCTGCACGTTATCCGGCGGCGGCGGCAGTTCGTTGCGCTGTTTTCGCTTGATCAGGTTGCGCATCACCATTTCCGCCACCGAGTCGGCGGTGACAGTGCGCTCCCGCACCTCGTCCAGCAACTGCCCGGCCAGGCCAACCCCCTGACCGGAGACCAGATTGCGCACCTTTTCAGGGTATTCGTTGAGGTAGTCGATGTATTTGTCGCCCTGAGCGCGGATCAGCAGTGCGATCTGTTCGTCCACCGCCAGCTCAGGCAGTATCTGGCCGATCTGCGCCGCGATCAGGTCATGAATGGCGGCGCTTTGCGCCAGTTCGGGCAGCAGCAGCTCCACCTGCGCCGCGATCAGGTCATGAATGGCGGCGCTTTGCGCCAGCTCGGGCAGCAGCAGCTCCACCTGTGCCGCGATCAGGTCATGAATGGCGGCGCTTTGCGCCAGCTCGGGCAGCAGCAGCTCCACCTGCGCTTCGATCAGGTCATGAATGGCGGCGCTTTCAGCCAGTTTGGGCAGGATCTTGTCCACCTGCGCTTCGATCAGGTGCTCCACGGCCGGATGCTCCGCCAACAGCGGCAGCAGCCGGTCAATCTGCGCCTCGATCAGCGCGTCGACCTGGCGATTGTTGGTCAGATAGGCGATGATGCCGTCGATGGTTCCGCTCAGGGTGCCCAGGACGCGCTGCCGGCTGGCCTCGACCTCGTTGCGGCCGATGGCTTGCAGCGTGTCCACCTGCGCCTCGACCCGCTCGGCCACCGCCTGCACCGGGCGCTGCACCAGCCCGGTGACGCCCAGCGCATCCAGCGGCCGCCGCGCCGGCTCAGTCATGCGCCAGACGCGGCGATTGATGCCCGTGACGGTGCGCACGCCGCGCCGCGCCAGCTCTCCCGTTTCGACCGCGGCGCCCACCGCGGCGTCCATGGCCCGTTCAGAGGTGGTGGGGGGTGGGGCAGCGTCGGAACGCGGGCCGCCGAACTCGCCCAGCAGGGCCAGCGGCTGGCGCGCGATGCGCGCGCCCAGGGAGACGCCGCCCACCCCCAGCCGCACCAGCGAATCGACCAGGCCATCGGCGCGATCAGCCGCCGGAGCGGCGGCCGGCGGGCGGCTGGTGGGCGAGGATGCAAGCTCTTGCATCGACTCTGGGTATTCGGTCACGGCGGTTCTCCTGATGGCTATGGGCTGGGGACGGGGTAAGCTCGACGCCAGAATCTTAGCACACATCGGACGAATCGGGAAACAGACTGTGGCGGTTGCAGCAATTCCAAATATGGCGAGGAGTCGCGGCTTTAGCCGGGTCTGGCCGACATGGCGCGGAGTCGAGGCTTTAGCCGGGTCTGGCCGACGTGAGTCGAGCGTGCTGACCCGCCTGAAGGCTCGACTCCAACTTGGCAGCCATCAAACATGGTGCGGAGTCGAGGCTTTAGCCGGGTCTGGCCGACGTGAGTCGAGCGTGCTGACCCGCCTGAAGGCTCGACTCCAACTTGGCAGCCATCATATTTGAAATTGCTGAAAAACCCTTGCGTAATTTGACAGCAGGGGCAATATGCTTTTAATACATCTGGAGTCACGCGTATCTGCCATGACGCCGGACAGCACGATCTTCGGCGTCATGGCAGATACGCGTGTTCTGACGTTTTGTCGCCGCCAGCTACAGACTTGAGAAGGCGCCGTTCGGGTGCATAGCCATTGCGGCAGCACCCTGAGCCGGCCTTCCTGGTCCCCTCACTCACCACCTGGCCAGCCGCGGCCAAGGAGAAAACAACCGATGCACAGCCATTCACTCTCATTGTGGCGTACTGTTCTTTTGACAGTGATGTCTTTGTTGTTGGCAGCCTGCGGCGGGGCAACACCCGCCGCGCCTGCGTCGAACGCGGACGCGTCTTCCCCAGCCAGCACGACGGCCAAGGCGGGCAATCTGGTGGTGCTGGAATGGGCCGGCTATGAGCTGCCCCAGTTCTACGAGCCGTACTTTGCCCAGAACCCTGGCGCCAAGGTGGACTACAGCTTTTTCTCCGAGGATGCCGAAGCTTTTTCCAAGCTGCAAAGCGGCTTCAACGTCGATCTGGTTCATCCCTGCAACCCCTGGTGGGGCCTCTACGTGGAGCAGGGGCTGGTGCAGCCCATCGATACCTCGAAGCTGAGCCATTTCGCCGAGCTCGACCCGGAGATGGCGGCCCTAGGCCAGTTCAATGGCCAGCAGTACTTCATCCCCTGGGACTGGGGCTTCGAGTCGATTCTGGTGCGCAGCGACAAGCTCAGCGAGCTGCCGCAATCGTGGGCTGACCTGGCCAACCCCGCCTACGCCGGCCATCTGGCCATCTGGGATTCGGGCGAGGCCAACCACATCATCGCCGCGCTGGCGCTGGGCTTCGATCCCTGGAACACCACGCCAGAGCAGGACGCGCAGATCAAACAGTGGCTGATCGACCTCAAGCCCAACCTGCTGACCTATTGGGTGGACTTTTCAGAGCTGGCCCAGCAGATGGGCGCCGGCGACGTGTGGGTGGCCAGCAACGCCTGGGCCGACACCTTCAAGAGTCTGCTGGACCAAGGGGTGGAGGTGGAGTACCTCAACCCGGCCGAGGGTATGCTGCGCTTTGTCTGCGGCTTTGGCATCAGCAGCCAAACCAAGAACCTCGATCAGGCCCATGCCTACATCGACGCGGCCATCGCACCCCAGTCCATGGCCAACTTCTCCAACGAATATGGCTACGGCTCGGCCAATCTCCAGGCGCTGCCGCTGATCGACCCTGAGACCGTGGCCCTTTTCCACATGGACGATCCCGCCTTCCTGAAGAGCACCGTCTTCTATCAGTCGCTGACCCAAGAGCAGCGGCAGCGGATTACCACCATGTGGAACGATGTGAAAGCCGCGCCCTGAGATGGAAAACAGGAAACGCATCGCCATTCTGATGGGGCCGCCCGCCCTGTTCCTGCTTTTCCTGTTCGTCCTGCCGCTGGCCATCATGGCGGTATTCACCTTCCGGGCCGGTTCCTTCGGCCCAGCACGGGAGGTGTTCACCCTGGACAACTACCGCGAGTTCCTGGCCAACCCGTCCTACCTGCGCCTGCTGTGGCGTTCGACCGGCATCGCCTTCATCGTCTCGGCGCTCTCGGTGGCGCTGGCCTATCCGCTGGCCTACTTCATCGCCTTCCGGGTCGGCAGCCGCAAGGTGATTCTGCTGACGATCCTGGTCATCCCAGCCTGGACCAGCTATCTCCTGCGCATCCTGGCCTGGCGGCTGATTCTGGGCTCCAACGGCGTGCTGAACAGCATCCTGCTGGCGCTGGGTCTGATCGACGAGGCCGCGCCGATCCTGCTCTACAGCATGACCGCCGTGACCATCACGCTGACCTATGTCTGGATTCCCTTCGTGGCGCTGCCCATCTTCGCCTCGCTGGAGCGGATCAACCGCAGCGTGCTGGAGGCGGCCGCGGACCTGGGCTGCGCGCCCTGGCAGGCCTTTCTGCGCATCACCCTGCCGCTGAGCCTGCCGGGGGTGTTGGGCGGCTTCTTCTTCGCCTTCATCCCCACGCTGGGCGAATATGTCACGCCGCTGCTGGTGGGCGGCGCCAAGGGGGTCATGTACGGCAACCTGATCCAGGATCAGTTCCTGCGCGGCCTCAACTGGCCGTTGGGATCGATCATGAGCCTGGCCATGTTGCTGGTGGCGCTGGTGTTGATGGCGCTCTTCCTGCGCGTTGTGCGCGTCTCTGACCTGGTGGAGGGATAGCCATGCGGCGCAGCAAGCTGACCTCCTTCAACTTCTGGTACTTCGTTCTCTTCACGGCGGCGCTCTACCTGCCCATCCTGCTGCTGATCGTCTTCTCCTTCAACGACGCCCAGGCGCTGGTCTTCCCCTTGCGGGGCTTCACGACCCGCTGGTACGGCGAGATGGCGCGCAGCGCTGAGCTGGTGGGCTCCGTCTGGCACAGCATCGTGCTGGGGGTGCTCTCCTCCCTGGCCGCCACCATCCTGGGCACCATGGCCGCGATCGGTGTGGTGCGCTACAAGTTCCCCGGCCGCGGGCTCTTCGTGGCCGTGGCCGCCATGCCGCTGGTCATCCCCTATGTGGTGCTGGCCGTGGCCATGCTGCTGCTCTTCTCCCAGCTCAACATCCCCCTGTCGCTGTGGACGGTCGGCCTGGGCCACGTGATCATCAACATCCCGCTGGTGCTGCTGATCGTGGCCGCGCGCCTGATCGGCATGGAGAAAAACCTGGAGGAGGCGGCCATGGACCTGGGCGCCACCTACTGGAGCACCCTGCTGCGGGTGACGTTGCCCATCGCGTTTCCTGCCATGGTGGCCGCGTTCCTGACTTCTTTCACCACCAGCTTCGACGAGTTCGCGCTGGCTTTCTTCCTGATCGGCCCGGAGCCGACCCTGCCGGTGTACATCTACTCGCAGTTGCGCTTCCCCAGCCGCCTGCCCATCGTGGTCACCATGGCCTCGATTATCATGGTGGCGTCGGTGCTGATGATCGTCTTCTCCGAGTATGTGCGACACTGGGGCAGCGCGCCGTCCCGCGCCCGCGCCGAGGATGCGTCATGACAGCAAACACCCCCCAGAATGGCCTGCCAGCCGTCGAGCTGCGCGAGGTCTACAAGACTTTCCCGGCCGGCCGCAGCGAACATGAAGTGGCCGCGGTCAACGGCGTCAACCTGAGCCTGCCGAGCGGCGAGTTTTTCACGCTGTTGGGGCCCAGCGGCTGCGGCAAGACCACCACCCTGCGCATGATCGCCGGCTTCGAGACGCCCACGTCTGGCGAGGTCTTCATCCAGGGCCAGGCGATGGGCCACGTTCCCCCCTATCGACGGCCGGTGAACACGGTCTTCCAGAACTACGCGCTCTTTCCCCATCTGACCATCGAGAAGAACGTGGCTTTTGGGCTGACCGTACAGAAGGTACCCAAGGCTGAGCAGCAGCGGCGGGTGCAGGAGGCGCTGGAGCTGGTGCGGCTGCCCACAGTCGGCCAGCGCAAGCCTTCGCAGCTCTCCGGCGGCCAGCAGCAACGGGTGGCGCTGGCCCGCGCCCTGATCAACCGGCCGGCCGTGCTCTTGCTCGATGAGCCGCTGGGCGCGCTGGACTACAAGCTGCGCCAGGCTATGCAACTGGAGCTCAAGGCCTTGCAGCACGAGGTGGGCATCACCTTTGTCTACGTCACCCACGACCAAGAGGAGGCGCTGACCATGTCCGACCGCATCGCGGTGATGAGCGCGGGCAAGGTCTTGCAGGTCGGCACGCCCATCGAGATCTACGAGCGGCCCAACTGCCGCTTCGTGGCCAACTTCATCGGCGAAACCAACTTCCTGGACGGTCGGGTGACGCGGGTCAACGGCAACCGCTGCACGGTGCAGGTGGCCGATGGCCTGGAGGTGAGCGGCAGCAACTACCAGCCGGTGGCCATCGGCGACCCGGTGACGGTGAGCATCCGGCCGGAGAAGATTCGCATCCACGAGAGCCGGCCAGAGGCGCAGCCCAACCTGTTCGCGGTCGCGGTGGACCGGGTGGCCTACATCGGCTCCGACACGCAGTTGTTCATGACCATGCCCTACGGCGCCAAGGTACGCGTCTACGACCAGAATGAGCTTTCCACCGTGGACGAGAACTACTTCTACGCGGCCGGCGATCAGGCCTGGATCAGTTGGCGGCCGGAGAATGCGTTGGTGCTGAAGGACTGAGGCCGGGGCGAGAGGGCATTTGGGCGCACCTGCCCCGGCGCGGCCTGAAGCTGGCAGCTCAGGAACGTCTGGCGGGGCGGGGTCGCCTGCTTGCCCGCCCGGCTTGAGCTGGCCCTCGACATCGGCTGAAACAGGAAACCTGGCGCTACTGCCATGACGAACTTGCCCCCTGCCACGCGTTGGCAAACCTGGCTGGCCCGACTGTGCCCCGGCGATCGGCGCCGCTGTCTGCGGCTGGCCGCGGCCTTTTTGGCGGTCTATGTGATCTGGGGCTCCACCTACCTGGCGATCCGCATCGCGGTCGAGACGATGCCCCCCTTCGCCATGGCCGGCATGCGCTTCATCTTTGCCGGCGCGCTGCTCTATGGCTGGCAGCGCTGGCGGGGCGCGCCCGCGCCGCAGCGCATCCACTGGCGCAGCGCCTTGATCATCGGCGCGCTGCTTCTGGTGGGCGGCAACGGCGGCGTCACCTGGGCCGAGCAGGAGATCCCCTCCGGCCTGGCCGCGCTGATCATCGCCACGGTGCCGATCTGGATCGTGGTCTTTGGCGCGCTGCGCCCGGGCGCGCCGCGGCCCAATCGGCGCACCCTGGCCGGCGTGCTGCTGGGCATGGCCGGCATCGCCCTCTTGATCAGACCCTCCGACCTGGCGGCCACGGGCCAGGATATCCGCGCCATCAGCTACGTGGCGTTGCTCTTGTCGCCGGTGTTGTGGTCCATCGGCTCCCTCTACTCGCGCGGGGCCGAGCTGCCCCAGGCGCAGCTTCTGGGCGTGGGCATGGAGATGCTGACCGGCGGCGTGCTCTTGCTGCTCCTGGCCACCGTCACCGGCGAATGGGCCACCCTGGATCTGGCGGCCATCTCGCTGCGCTCGACCGCGGCCTTTCTCTACCTGATCTTCATCGGCGCCATCATCGGCTTCACGGCCTACATCTGGCTGCTCAAGAACACCACGCCGACCAAGGCCACCACCTACGCCTACGTCAACCCGGTGGTGGCGGTGTTCCTGGGCTGGGCCGTGCTCGGCGAGCCGGTCACGCCAGCCATGCTGGCGGCCATGGCCATCATCATCTTCTCCGTAGCGCTGATCTCCGGCGTCACCTTTTCACGGCGCAACCCGTAACTCGTAATCCGCAACCCGTAACCCGCAACCCGCAACTCGTAACCCGTAACCCGTAACCCGTAACCCGTAACCCGTAACCCGTAACCCGTAACCGGAAACACTTCTCATACGGCGAAAGAACTCTCCGGTTACGCATTACGCATTACTCGTTACTCGTTACGCATCACGCATGAACAACACCACATCACCCGCCACCCCAAAGGCCCGCCCATGACCCACTCCTACAACTCGCCCCTGCTGGAGCTGCGCGCGCAGCCTGGCAAAGGGGATTTTGGCATCTACACCACGGCTCCGGCGCCGGCCGGCACGCTGCTGCTGCTTTTCACCGGCGACATCGTGGATGAGGCGGGCCTGGCACAGGTCCCTGACAGCCACCGCCGCTTCTCGATCCAGATCGAGGAGGGGCTGTACATGGTGACGCTGGGCGAGCCGGAGGTGAGCGACTATCTCAACCATTCCTGCCAGCCCACGGCCGGCATGAGCGGGCAGATCGGCGTGGTCGCGCTGCGCGATCTGGCGGCCGGCGAGGAGATCTGCATCGACTACGCCATGTGCGACGGCAGCCCCTACGACGAGTTCACCTGCGGCTGCGGCGCGCCCACCTGCCGTGGCCAGATCAGCGGCAAGGACTGGATGCGACCAGAGCTGCAAGCGCGCTACGCGGGGTATTTCTCGCCCTATTTGCAGCGGCGGATCGAGCGGATGCGTAACGAGTAATGCGTAACCGGAGGGCGCGTTTGGAGGCGACTTTGGGTGCGTGATGCGTAACGAGTAATGCGTAATGCGTAACCGGAGGGCGCGTTTGGAGGCGACTTTGGGTGCGTGATGCGTGATGCGTAACGAGTAATGCGTAATGCGTAACCGGAGGGCGCGTTTGTAGGCGGCTTTGGGTGCGTGATGCGTGATGCGTAACGAGTAATGCGTAATGCGTAACCGGAGGGCGCGTTTGGAGGCGACTTTGGGTGCGTGATGCGTGATGTGTAACGAGTAATGCGTAATGCGTAACCGGAGGGCGCGTTTGTAGGCGGCTTTGGGTGCGTGATGCGTGATGTGTAACGAGTAATGCGTAATGCGTAACCGGAGGGCGCGTTTGGAGGCGACTTTGGGTGCGTGATGCGTGATGCGTAACGAGTAATGCGTAATGCGTAACCGGAGGGCGCGTTTGGAGGCGACTTTGGGTGCGTGATGCGTAACGAGTAACGAGTAATGCGTAATGCGTAATGCGTAACCGGAGGGCGCGTTTGTAGGCGGCTTTGGGCGCAAAATGCGAACAGCTTCGGCACGCAACGCCTGATCGCAACCCGCACCCAACTCACACCCACTCCGGATTACGCATTACTCGTCACGCATTACGCAACCCGCACCCAACTCACACCCACTCCGGATTACGCATTACTCGTTACGCATTACGCAACCCGCACTCAACTCACACCCACTCCGGGTTACGGGTTACGGGTTACGCATTACTCGCCACATACCCGCACCCAACTCACACCCACTCCGGGTTACGGGTTACGGGTTACGCATTACTCGCCACATACCCGCACCCAACTCACACCCACTCCGGATTACGCATTACTCGTTACGCATTACGCAACCCGCACTCAACTCACACCCACTCCGGATTACGCATTACTCGTTACGCATTACGCAACCCGCACCCAACTCACACCCACTCCAGATTACGCATTACTCGTTACGCATTACTCGTCACACAACACCTGATCGGAATTCGCACTCATGACCAACACCCCCACACCCCCCTGGCATCCTTACCGTTTGGTCCAGCCCAAGGACCGCCCTGACTACGACGATCTGGTCGATGGCGTGGCCCGCGCGTCGTGGCCGGAGTTCATGTTGCATGATCCGATAGCCGGTCGGCACTGGGACGACCTGTTCGAGCGCTTCGCTGACTTTCAGTTCGCGCTGCTGGCCCCGGATGAGGACGTGCTGATCGGCATGGGCAACAGCGTGCCGCTGGCCTGGACCGGCGACCTGGCCGACCTGCCTGAGGAGGGCTGGGACTGGGCCTTCCTCCAGGCTGTGGAGGATCACGTGGCCGGCCGGCCGCCCGCCATTCAATGCGCCTTGCAGATTGCCCTGCCGCCGGCCAGCCAGGGCAAGGGGATCAGCCGGCTGATGGTACAGGCCATGCGCGCCATCGGCGTCAGCCACGGCTTCAGCCAGTTGATCGCGCCGGTGCGCCCCAGCCACAAGAGCCGCTACCCCCTGGCGTCGATCGACCGCTATGTGACCTGGACGGCCGGCGAGGGACTGCCCTTCGACCCGTGGCTGCGCGTCCATGCCCGGCTGGGCGCACGCATCGTCAAGGTCTGTCATCAGGCCATGCGCATCCCCGGCAGCATCGCCCAGTGGGAGGAGTGGACGGGGCTGCGTTTTCCCGACAGCGGCCCCTACATCGTCCCTGGCGCGCTCAACCCGGTGGAGTTCGACGTGCAGGCCGGTCATGGCCTCTATGTCGAGCCCAACGTGTGGATGGTGCACGGGCTGGGTTGATCGGCTGACGGCCGCTTGGCTGGATCAGCGGGGCGTCCCGGCTGCTTTGGCGCGCACCGGGCGTCTGGCCCCGGCGGGCGCGCGGGCTCGGTCAGAAGCGTCGCACCAGCAGGTAGCCGGCCGCCAGCAGCTTGGGTCGCAGCGAGACCGCATAGCCCAGCGCGGCCAGCCGGTGGACTGACGCCACAAACCATTGCCGCGGCCCCCAGACGCGCGCGGCCATGGTTTCCCGCGCCGCCCGCTTCCACCCCTCCATCAAGCTGTGGATCGGCTCCCCCGGCGTCATGCGGTGGATCAGATTCTTGGGCAGCACCGCCTGGAAATCGGCCGGATCGAAGCCAAGGCGGAAGTTGGTGCTGAACACCAGCCCTTCGTGGCGCAGCTCCACCTCCCCTGGGAGCGGGCCAGGCTGTGGTCGCCGCAACAGATTGGCCGTCCACAGCCGCCCATACGGCTCCGACGTGCCCTCGATCAGCAGACCGCCGGGCAACAGGCCGCGCGCCATGGTCTGCCAGGCCGCGGCCACCTCCTCCTCCTGATACTGGCGCAGCACGTTGAAGGCGCGGATCGCGCGCACGGCCTCCAGCGCGCCGTCAGCCCGCCGCTGCAGCGGCAGGTTGAAGCCTCCCAGGCGAAATTGGGTCAGCTCATCGGCGCAGGGCTGGGCCGCGGCCACCCGGACCGGGTCGATCTCCACCCCCAGCACGGGCAGAGTTGGGTTGAGGCGTCGCAGCCGTTGCGCGCTTTCCAGGGTGGTGATCGGCTCGGCGCCGTAGCCCAGGTCGACGAACCACGCGCCGGCGAACGCGCCATCCTCCCGCCGCAGCAGCCCGGGATCGTAGAAGGCGAGGAAATTGTCCACCCGTCGCAGCCGGTTGCGTGCGGTCTTGCCCCGCGTCGGCTGGCCCATGGGCCGCCTGGGTGGGGCCAGTGCATGTGGCTTGGTGCTCATTCAACCGATGACGAGCGATCGGCGACGGTCCGGTCGGCGATCGGCAGGGAAAGGAGGGCGGTTAGGGTCGGCGGCCGAAACTGCTCAATCGGCGGGTGGGAGCATGCGGATTTCGATACGGCGGCCTACTCAATCCAGGGATTTCGATACGGCGGCCTACTCAATCCAAGGATTTCGATACGGCGGCCTACTCAATCCAGGGATTTCGATACGGCGGCCTACTCAATCCAAGGATTTCGATACGGCGGCCTACTCAATCCACATGCTCGCACCCGCCAGCGGCCATTGCAACGGTTATACAGCAGTTCGGTTCAAATTGCCAAGTGGGCAGGTTTGCCACAGAAGGCAAGCAGTGCTAAGCTTGGCGCGCCCGACTCGCACCGTCCCGACCCGGCTAAAGCCTCGACTCCGCGCCGTAGTTGGAACTGCCGCGCAACGCCAAACCCCGGCGACGGGACGCCCTTGCGGCGCCGGGCGCCTTCATCGCCCGTAGGCCATCGTCTCCGCGAAAGCCTGCACCTCTCCCCACCAGGAGCATTCGACATGACTCATTCCCTCACCCAACGCCCCGCCTGGCAGGCCCTGGCCGCGCACTTCGATCAGATCCAGGCCTTGCATCTGCGCACCCTCTTTGCCGACGACCCGCAGCGCGGCCAACGGCTGACGGCCGAAGCTGCCGGGCTCTTCCTGGACTACTCCAAGCACCGCGTCACCGATGAGACGTTGCGCCTGTTGCTGGCGCTGGCCGGGGAGTGCGACCTGCGCGGACGCATCGACGCCATGTTCCGCGGCGACAAGATCAACCTCACCGAGAACCGGGCCGTGCTGCACGTGGCGCTGCGCGCGCCGGCCAGCCAGCGCATCTATGTCGACGGCGTCGACGTGGTGCCCGACGTCCACGCCGTGCTGGGCCAGATGGCCTCCTTCGCCCAGCAGGTGCGCAGCGGCCAATGGCTGGGCCACACCGGCCGGCCGATCCGCAACGTGGTCAACATCGGCATCGGCGGCTCCGACCTGGGGCCGGTCATGGCCTACGAGGCATTGCGGCACTACTCCGCCCGCGCCTTGACCTTCCGCTTCGTCTCCAACGTGGACGGCTCCGACTTTGCCGAGGCCACGCGCGACCTGGACCCGGCCGAGACGCTCTTCATCGTCGCCTCCAAGACCTTCACCACCCAGGAGACCATGGCCAACGCGCATACCGCGCGCAGTTGGACGCTGGCCGCGCTGCATGACGACGCGGCCATCGCCCGCCATTTCGTGGCCGTCTCCACCAACGCGGCCAAGGTCAGCGAGTTCGGCATCGACACCGCCAACATGTTCGGCTTCTGGGACTGGGTGGGCGGCCGCTACTCCATGGACTCGGCCATCGGCCTTTCCACCATGATCGCGCTGGGGCCGGAGAACTTCCAGGCCCTGCTGGCCGGCTTCCACGCCATGGACGAACACTTCCGCACCGCGCCTTTCGAGCGCAACCTGCCGGTCTTGCTGGGCCTGCTGACCGTCTGGTACAACGAGTTCTTCGGCAGCCAAACTGTGGCTGTGCTGCCCTATGACCAGTACCTCAAGCGCTTCCCGGCCTATTTGCAGCAGTTGACCATGGAAAGCAACGGCAAGCGGGTGACGCTGGCCGGCGCGGCAATTGAGGATTACCAGACCAGCCCCGTCTACTGGGGGGAGCCGGGCACCAACGGCCAGCATTCCTTCTACCAGTTGATCCACCAGGGCACCCGGCTGATCCCCTGCGACTTCATCGGTTTTGCCCACTCGCTCAACCCGCTGGGCAACCATCACGACCTGCTCATGTCCAACGTCTTCGCCCAGGCCGAGGCGCTGGCCTTTGGCAAGACCACCGAGCAGGTGCTGGCCGAGGGCACGCCGGCATGGCTGGCCCCGCACCGCACCTTCCCCGGCAACCGGCCCAGCAACGTCATCCTGGCCGAGCGGCTGACGCCGGAGATCCTGGGCGCGCTGGTTGCCCTCTACGAGCACAGCGTCTTCGTCCAGGGCGCGATCTGGGACATCAACCCCTTCGATCAGTGGGGCGTCGAGCTGGGCAAGGCGCTGGCCAACCGCATCACGCCGGAGCTGACCAGCGAAGCCGCGCCCGACCTGCGCCACGACAGCTCCACCAACGCCTTGATCCGCCGCTACCGCGCCCTGCGCGGCCGCGCCTAGGCCGTCGTCTGCGCCGCAGAGGCTCCCCATGACCACCCAAGCGCACATCACCGTTTTTCCCGACCAGGTGCACTTCATCGCCGGCGCGGCTGAGTTCATGGCCGCGCGGGCGGCTGAAGCCATCGCCGCGCGCGGGCGCTGGACGGCGGCGCTGGCCGGCGGCGGCACCCCCCGTCCGATCTACGCCCGGCTGGCTGAGGCCGGCCTGGCCCAGGGCATCGACTGGACGCGCGTTCACTTCTTCTTCGGCGATGAGCGCTGCGTGCCGCCGGACGATCCGCGCAGCAACTATCACATGGCGCGCGCGGCGCTGCTGGCGCATCTGCCGTTGCCGGCCGCCAACGTCCACCGCATCGCCGGCGAGGAGGATCCAGCCCTGGCCGCGCTGGCCTATGAACTGGAGATCCAGCGCTTCTTCCGCAGCGCCGCGGCGCCGGCCTTCGACCTGATCTGTCTGGGCATGGGAGACAACGGCCATACCGCCTCGCTCTTCCCCGGCACAGCCAGCCTGCGGGAGCAGACTCGCTGGGTTGTGCCGCAATATGTCGAGGTGATGCAGAGCTGGCGGGTGACCATGACCGCCCCGCTGATCAACGCTGCGCGCCATGTGGCCTTCTTCGTGGAGGGCGCGGGCAAGGCCGCGATGTTGCAGCGGGTGCTGGCCGGCCCCTATGACCCCGACGTGCTGCCGGCGCAGTTGATCCAGCCGACGGCCGGGCAACTGCACTGGCTGATGGACGCGGCCGCGGCCGGGCAGGTCATCAATGCAACGTGACAGGTGACTGGAAAGACGCCATGAACCAACCATCAGACCCTCAGACGGCCTTCAAGCAGGCAGCGGCGGCGGCGGCCGTGCGCCTGGTGACCAGCGGCATGAAGGTGGGGCTGGGCACCGGCAGCACGGCGATCCACGCCACGCGGCGCATCGCCGAGCTGCTGGCGGCCGGCGAGCTGCACGACATCGTCGCCTTCGCCACCTCCAGGGCCACCCATCAGGAAGCGGTGCGCCTGGGCATCCCCCTGCTGGAGGACGGGCTGCCGGTCGATCTGGACCTGGTGATCGACGGCGCGGACGAGGTCGATCCGGCGCTGGATCTGATCAAGGGCGGCGGCGGCGCGCTGCTGCGCGAGAAGATCGTGGCCCAGGCCAGCCGCCGCCTGATCATCGTGGCCGACGAGAGCAAGCTGTCGCCGCGGCTGGGCACCCACTGGCCTGTGCCGGTGGAGGTGCTCTCCTTTGCCTGGCGCTCGCAGGCCCGTTTTCTGGAACGGCTGGGCGCGCGCTGGTCCATCCGGCGCGACGCCGATGGCGGGCAGTTCGTGACCGATTCCGGCAACATGATCCTGGACTGCGCCTTTGGGCCGATAGCCGACCCGGCGCGGCTGGCCGCGGCCCTGGCCGCCCGCGCCGGCATCGTCGAGCATGGGCTCTTCATCGGCCTGGCCACCGATCTGATCGTCGCCGGCCCGGCCGGCATCCAACATACCGTAAGGCAGGATGAATGATGACCACCCCTGAGATTGCCCCTTCGATCTTGGCGGCCGATTTCTTGCGTTTGCAGGAGCAGGTGCAGGCGGCGGAACGGGGCGGCGCGCGCCGCTTCCAGATCGATGTGATGGATGGCCTTTTCGTGCCCAACATCAGCTTTGGCATGCCGCTGGTCGAGGCCATGCGCCGCGCCACCGCTGGCCTGCTGGAGGCGCACCTGATGATCGTCCAGCCCGACCGCTACCTGGAGGCCTTCGCCCAGGCCGGCGCCGACCTGATCATTGTCCATCAGGAGGCCGTGACCCACCTGGACCGCGCCATTCAGCAGATCAAGCAACTGGGCAAGCGGGCCGGCGTCGCCCTCTGCCCGGCCACGCCGCTGCGCACGCTGGACGAGGTGATCGAGGATCTGGACATGTTGCTGGTGATGACCGTCAACCCCGGCTTTGGCGGCCAGCGTTTCATTCCCTACACCCTGCGCAAGATCGCCCGGGCGCGCGCCCTGTTGGACGAGCGCAACCCCACCTGTGAGCTGGAGATCGACGGCGGGGTCGATCTGGCCACCATCGGCCCGGCCTATGCCGTCGGCGCCCGCGTCTTCGTGGCCGGCACCTCAGTCTTCGGCCACCCGCAAGGCGCAGACGCGGCCGTCGCCGCCCTGATGGAGGCGGCGACGGTGTGAGGGGGGGCGTTGGTGCAATGCGGAGGCTGTTTCGGGTGGCGAGTAACGAGTAATGCGTAATGCGTAATCGGAGGGTGTTTGTGCAATGCGGAGGCTGTTTCGAGTAACGAGTAACGAGTAATGCGTAATGCGTAATCGGAGGGTGTTGGTGCAATGCGGAGGCTGTTCCGAGTAACGAGTAATGCGTAATGCGTAATCGGAGGGTGTTGGTGCAATGCGGAGGCTGTTCCGAGTAACGAGTAATGCGTAATGCGTAATCGGAGGGTGTTTCTGCAATACGGAGACTATTCCGGGTTACGCATTACGCATTACGCATTACGCATCACCCATCACCGCACCGGACACACCATCCCCCACACCGACGTCACCGCGCCGATGTCGAGGATGTTGTTGGCGCTGTCGCAGCCGCCGGCGGCGCGGCAGTCCACATCGGCCGCCAGGGTGTAGAGGCCGCTTGACTGGAAGAGATTCCAGGCGTCGGCCGTCGCCAGCACATCGCCAACGTCGATGGTGGTGGAGCTGACGCCGCAGGAGCAGTCCACATCCGCCCAGAAGCAGGTGGTGGGGGTGATGGTGAAGTTGACATTGGAGATGTCGAAGAAGATGTTGTTGGCGCAGGAAACCCGCACCCGCGCGCTGCTGGAGCCGATGTTGGGCACAGTGATCGTCTGCGCGCCGTCGTTGGGGGTGTTGCTGGCCAGCGGCAGCGGATAGGTGTAGCCGCCGTCGGTCGACAGGGCGATATCGACGTTGGCGCAGCTCACCGGCGCGGCCGTGGTGTTGGCCACGTTCCAGGTGACGGTCTGCTGGCTGTTGCCGGCCCAGGTGACAGCGGTGTTGGGCGCGGTGACTGTGAAGGGCCCGGCTGCCGTGGTGACATTGAAGCTGACGTTGGCCGAGTTGACCCCGCCGCCCCCCAGGCGGTTGTCGCGCACCGTCAGGCGGAAGTTGAGGGCACGGGTGACGTTGGGCAGCACCTCGCCGATCACCGTGGTGTTGTTGACCAGGTCAGACAGGCGGGGGAAGGTGCGGGTCGGGCTGGCCGTGGCGAGCCAGGAGCGGAAGAAGGGCGGGCTCAGCGGATTGTTGGGCGCGCCGGCCGGCCCCAGGTCGAACTCTTCCCAGTTGTAGGTCAACGCGTCGCCGTTGGGATCGCTGGCCGACCCGGTCAGCGCGAAGGGGGTTTGGCTGGGGATGGTGAAGCCGCCAGCGCCCACGTTGACGGTGGGCGGGGTGTTGCCGGTGGCTGTGGTCACGGGGCAACTGTTGCCGTTGCCTGCGGTGGTGTAGGCCACAATCTCGTCCAGGTTGACGCCGTGGAAGTAGTCGTCGCTGTTGGACTGCAGGTTCTGCGCGCCGCAGATGCCGGCATAGGCCATGATGGTGGAGCCGCTGCCCGGCTCATAGGCCGTGGGGCCGTTGCGGTTGCCGCCGCTGCATGAGCCGGCGTTGCCGTTGAAGCTGTGGTTGCCGCCGAACTGGTGGCCAATCTCGTGGGCCACATAGTCCACGTCGAAGGGATCGCCCACCGGCTGCGAGGAACCGGTGACCCCCCGCGCCTTGCTTCCGGCCTGGCAGACCACGGCCAGATAGGCCACGCCGCCGCCGCCGGTGCTGAAGACATGCCCGATGTCGTAGTTGGCGGTGCCGATCACTGCGTCCAGGTTGGCCTGGTTTTGTCCCAGCATGGCGCCTCCGTTGTTGTTGGTGTACGGATCGGTGGCCGGGTTGGTGTAGACGATCAGATTGTTGTTGGCGATCAGCACCATGCGCACCGCCACCTCGCGTTCGTAGATGCCGGTCACGCGGTTGACGGTGGTGACGATAGCCGCCATGCCGGCATTCACCGTGCCGCCGTGGAAGGTGGTGTACTCCCCGGTGGCAGCCATGGCCAGCCGGTAGGTGCGCAGCTCTGATCCGCTGGCCGCCAGCGCGGCCCTGGCCCGCAGCGCGGCCAGCTCAGCCCGCAGCGCCTCCCCATCGCCGCCCAACGGCAGGGTCTCTTCGAACTGCTTGTCGGGGCTGCGCACGAAGTCATGGGCAAAATAGCTGATGTAGTGGCTCACGTCGCCGCGGCTGAAGGGGTCGATGTAGACCGTGCCCTCCAGGCCGAAGATGATGGCGTGGAAGCCGGCCGGCGTCCAGTCCAGCCGGGTGGTGGCGGTGGGATCGTCCAGCCCCTGGCCGGCGTAGGTGGTGATCTCCGGGAACTGCGCGGCCAGCTCCGGCGCCATCACCGGCGATTGGACGATGCGAAAGCGGCCATAGCCGCCGTCGGGCAGGGGCAGGGCCAGCACCACGGCGCTGTCGGCCGCGGCCGGCGTCCCTTCCAGCGGCGCCGCGGCCAGCGTCTCTTGCAACGCGGGCACGTTCAGCGCCAGGGTGCGGTAAGCTTGGGGGATGATCCAGCGCTCGCCGGCCGGAACCAGCGTTCGCTCCTCCACATCGGACCAGATGGCCGCGGCCGGCTGGGCGCTGGCTGGGGCCGGGAAGATGCCGCTGCTCAGCGTTGTCAACAGCAGGACTGAGAAGAACAACAGTAGGATCGGACGGTAAACAGATCGCATAGAGGGCCTCCTGAGCAGATGGAACTGCGCAGCCGGTGATCGGCGACACGTCGGCGGAGTATAGCACCGCGCGCAAGATCGCGAAAATTCCATCTGCTTCGTGGGGCGGGAGGAAGGTCTCACGCCAAGGCGCAAAGATCGCAAAGGGCGGGAGGATGGTCTCACGCCAAGGCGCAAAGGCCGCAAAGGGCGGAGGGTTTGTGACTGTCATGATACCTGCTCGGGCCGGTCTCCGACCGAGGCCCCTCGCCCCTGACGTTGCTCGGGCCGGTCTTCCAGCTAGGGCGCGGAGTCGAGGCTTTAGCCGGGTCTGGCCGATGCGAGGCGAGCACGCGGACCCGCCTGAAGGCTCGACTCCATTTTGGGCAGCCATCACCATCAGACGCGCTGCTGCGACCAACAACCCGCTGACGGCCAGCCGGCGGCGCTGCGCCGAAAAAAAGTCCCCGGCAGATCAACTGCCGGGGACTTGAGAGGGTTCAGGATCAAGGCGACGGGCGTCACCCGCCCACGCCGCCGTTCAGGATCGCCTTCTTCACCTCGCCGATGGCCCTGGTGATGTCGATCTCCCGCGGGCAGCACTCGACACAGTTGAAGACGGTGCGACAGCGCCAGACGCCCATGGTGTCGTTCATGATCTCCAGCCGCTCGTGCACGGCCATATCGCGGCTGTCGAAGATGAAGCGGTGGGCCTGGACGATGGCGGCCGGGCCGACGTACTCGCCGTTGGCCCAGAAGGATGGACAGGATGTCGTGCAGCAGGCGCACAGGATGCACTTGGTGGTGTCGTCGAAACGCTCACGATCCTCTATGCTCTGCAGGCGCTCGCGGTCGGCCGGCGGCTCATTGTCGTTGATCAGATAGGGCTTGACGGCGCGGTAGCGGGCAAAGAAGGGCTCCATGTCCACCACCATATCCTTGATCACCGGCAGGCCGCGGATCGGCTCCACCGTCACCTTCTTGCCCAGGTCCTTCATCAGCACCTTGCAGGCCAGCCGGTTGCGGCCGTTGACCACCATGGCGTCCGAGCCGCAGACGCCATGGGCGCAGGAGCGGCGATAGGTCAGCGAGCCGTCGTCGTACCACTTGACCTTGTTGAGCGCGTCCAGCAGTTGATCGTTGGGCTCGACATCGACTTCATGCTCTTCCCAGTGCTGTTTCTCGTCTCGCTCCGGGTTGAAGCGTTTGATCCTCAGTGTTACTCGCATGGTCAGCCCTCCTAGTAGACGCGCGCCTGCGGCTGGTAGCGGCCGATGGTGACCGGCTTGTAGTCGAAGCGGAAGTTGTCGCCTTCCTGCCAGATGAAGGAATGCTTGAGCCAGTTGACATCGTCGCGCTGCGGGTAATCGTCGCGCGCGTGGCCGCCGCGGCTCTCAGTCCGGTTCAGCGCGGCCAGCGTCGTCACCTCGGCCAGCTCCAGCATGTTCTTCAGCTCCCAGGCCTCCAGCAGATCGGTGTTGAAACGCTTGCCGCGGTCGGAGACGTAGACGTGGGCAAACTGCTTCTTCAACTCGCGCACCCGCTCCAAGGCCTCGGTCAGCAGTTGGTCGGTGCGGAAGACGCCCACGTTCATCATCATCACTTCCTGCATGGCCTTGCGCAGCTTGGCGGCCGGGATGCCCTGGGGATTGGCCATCAGGCTGGCCAGCTCGGCCTGCGCGTAGGCCTCGGGGTTCTCCGGCAGCGGCGGCAGCTCCACCTGGTTGCAGTATTCGGCCATGGCGATGCCGCCCCGCTTGCCAAAGACCACCAGATCCACCAACGAGTTGGTGCCCAGCCGGTTGGCGCCGTGTACGCTGACGCAGGCCACCTCGCCGGCCGCAAAGCCGCCGGGCAGCGGCGTGTTGGCCGCGTCGACCAGGATGCGCCCATCGACGTCGGTGGGAATGCCGCCCATGGCATAGTGCGCCGTGGGCTGGATCGGCATCGGCTGCGTGATCGGGTCCACACCCAGGTAGGTGCGGCAGAAGTCGGCGATGTCGGGCAGCTTCTTTTCGATGTCGGCCGCGCTGATGGTGCGCGGGCTGCCGTCGGGGTTGGTCTTGCCATCCTCGGCCAGGTACTTGTTGACCACCTCCGGCCGCACGTCCAGGTAGACGTAATCCTGACCGTTGATGCCGCGGCCCTCGGCGATCTCCAGGTAGATGGCCCGCGAGATCACGTCGCGGCTGGCCAGGTCTTTGATCGTCGGCGCGTACTTGAGCATGAAGCGCTCGCCCTTGCCGTTGATCAGCACACCCCCCTCGCCGCGCACCCCCTCGGTGATCAGGATGCCCATCTTGTAGATGCCGGTGGGGTGGAACTGGAAGAATTCCATGTCCTCCAGCGGGTAGCCCTTGCGCAGCAGCACGGCCGGCGCGTCGCCGGTCAGCGAATGGGCGTTGGAGGTGATGTTCCACAGCCGGCCCCAGCCGCCGGTGGCGAAGAAGACCGCCTTGCTGTGGAAGACATGCAGCTCGCCGCTGTCGATGTGATAGGCGACGATGCCGGCCACCCGCCCTTCGCTGATCAGCAGGTCCATGAACTGGAACTCGTCGAAGAACTGCACATCCTGCTTGATGCACTGCTGATAGAGGGTCTGAAGGATCATGTGACCGGTGCGGTCGGCGGCGTGGGCCGCGCGGCGCACGGGCTGCTTGGTGTTGTTGTTGGTGTGGCCGCCGAAGGGGCGCTGCGAGATCTTGCCGTCGGGCGTGCGGTCGAAGGGGAGGCCCATGTGCTCCAGCTCCAGCACGATGCCGACCGCGTCCCGGCACATGATGTCAGCCGCGTCCTGGTCCACCAGATAGTCGCCCCCCTTGACCGTGTCGAAGGCGTGCCACTCCCAGTGGTCTTCCTCCAGGTTGCCCAGAGCCGCGCCGATGCCGCCCTGGGCCGCGCCGGTGTGGGAGCGGGTGGGGTAGAGCTTGCTGACCACCGCCACGTTGGCGTTCTTGGAAGCGTACAGCGCGGCCATCAGCCCGGCGCCGCCCGCGCCGATGATCACCGCGTCAAATTTGTGGTAGTTCATAGCTGGGCGCCTTTCTAGCGGGCAAACACTGCGGCGACAGTGTTCAGGGCCGTGGTGGAGGTGTCGGGGTCAAAGGTGAAGATGACCGTCGCGCCCATCAGGATGAAGATCACAGTCAGCACATAGAGCGCTGCCTTCAGGGTCAGATTCCAGCCGCGGCTGTGGATGTAGTCATCGATCACCCAGCGCGTGCCGTTGACGCCATGGGTGATGGCGAAGAGCAGCAGCGCCAGATCGTAGACCTGAACCAGAGGACTGGCCCAGCGCCCCACCACGAAGCGGTAGTCGATCGCATCCACGCCGTACCAGACGTGCATGATCAACAGGTGCAGCACCGCCACCAGCAGCAAGACCGCGCCGCTGACGCGCATGAAATACCAGGAAAACGCCTCGAACCGGTTGGGGCTGCCATACTTGAGACGAGAAATCGCTGACATGGCGCTCACCCTCCCACAAGCTGGCTCAGCGCCAGGTCGACGCCGAAGATGGGGGCCACCGTGATGATGGCCGTCGGGATGAAGAAGAGCAGGGTCATCACCACCACGATGCGGAAGAGGGTGCGCTGCATCTTCAGGTTGGAGAACTTCTCCGGCCAAAAGTCCACCAGGATGATGCGCACGCCGTTGAAGGCATGGAAGAACACGCCAAACAGCAGCGCCATCACGAAGACCTTGGCCGGGGCCGAGTGGTAGATGAAGAGGAAGAACTCGAAGATCTCCTCCCCCACCCCGACCAGGAAGATGTCGAGGATGTGGAGGAAGAGGAAGAGGACGATGCCAAGGCCGCCTGCCCGGTGCAACATCCAGGCATAATGCCCGTCTTTGCCGCGGTAGGTGATGCCTTGCCAGATGGAAGCCACTGCGCTTGCCATGCACGACTCCTTTCTGTAAGCGGCTCGCACAGAATGCGCGCGAGCCGCAACTGGGCGGCGTCCCCACGCGCCGGCCCCTGGCGGGTTAATTGTGACGCAGCGCGCATTATAGCGCCCGCCACTGGAAAAGTCAAGTACAAACGCTGGACTTGGGCAGCGATGCCGCCCCCCGACGGCGAGGAATTCCCTCATCCGCCCAGGGGGCCGGCTGCCAACTTTCGGAAAAGTTGGCAACCTTCATTGTCGTCACGTATAATGCGGCCATCTTTCTGAGCGCCCAGCGCACGGCCCAGGTTAAGGGCTGGCAACGATGATACAAAACGCACTCGAACCGATTCGCTCCAGTCGCCAGGTACCCTGACGCCGGCTGCTGGGCTACCTGCGGCCGCATTGGCTGCGCATGGCCATCGCCATCGTCGGCCTGGTGATCAGCAGCTTGGTCAGTCTGGCCTGATGGCGTTTCATGATCGCACCTCAGCGCCATGATAAGCGCGCTTGGCGCGATTGGGCAAGCACGGCAGGTGCAAGGAGGCCTCCGATGGCTGAACAGATCTTCGTCGGCCGCGAGCGCGAGCTCGCCCTGTTGGATGCCCACCTGGCCCGTGCCTTGAGCGGCCAGGGTCATATCGTCCTGCTGCAAGGCGAGGCCGGCCAGGGCAAGACCGCGTTGGTGCAGGAGTTCGCCCGCCGCGCCCAGGCCCAATACCCTGACCTGCTGGTGGCCGTGGGCGACTGCAGCGCGCAGACCGGCGCCGGCGAACCCTACCTCCCCTTTCGCGAGGTCATCGGCCTGCTGACCGGCGACTTCGAGGCCAAGCTGGCCCAGGGGCGGATCACTGTCGAGAACGTCAGCAGGCTCAAGAAGACGCTGGCCTACTCCGGCCTGGTGCTGTTGGAGGTGGCCCCTGACCTGGTCGAGCTGCTGGTGCCGGGCGGAGCGCTGGTCTCCAAGGCGGGCATCAAGCTGGGGGGCAAGATGGGCAAGGCCATCGTCGGCCAAACCACTGCCGAGGCGCGCCTCAAGGCCATTGCCTCCTCCAGGAGCGCCCTGTTGGAGGCGGGCAAGACGCCGTTGGATCAGGAGCATATCTTCGAGCAGTGCAGCAGCTTCCTGATCAAGCTGGCCGCCAGACAGCCGCTGTTGATCGCTCTCGACGACCTGCAGTGGGCCGACGCCTCCTCCCTGACCCTGCTCTACCACCTGGCGCGGCGCATCGAGGGCAACCCGATCCTGGTCGTCGGCGCCTATCGCCCGGAGGAGCTGAGCCAGGGCCGCGCCGGGGAGCGTCACCCGCTGGAAAAGGTCGAGGCAGAGCTGGCCCGCCTGCTGGGCGAGGTCGCCATCGAGCTGGAGCACCCCAACGCGGCCCAAAGCCGTTGGTTCGTCGACGCCTACGTCGACAGCGAGGCCAACCGGCTGGGCGAGGCATTTCGCGATGCGCTGGCGCGCCACACCGACGGCCACCCCCTCTTCGTGGTCGAGCTGTTGCACGACCTGCAAGCGCGCGGCGATCTGGTCAAAGACATTTCGGGGCGGTGGACCGAGGCCCCCTCGCTCAACTGGAACAGGCTGCCGGCTCGGGTGGAAGGGGTCGTGCGCGACCGGGTCAACCGGCTGGACCGCCAGCAGCGCGAGACGCTGGCGGTAGCCAGCGTCGCCGGAGAGCGTTTCATCGCCGAGTTGGTGGCCGAGCTGCGCGGCGTTGAGGCGCGCGCCATGGTGCGCATGTTGAGCGACGATCTGGGCCGGCGCCAGCGCTTGGTCGAGGCCGAGGGCCTGGAGCGCATCGCCTCCCGCCGCCTGTCCTCCTACCGCTTTCTGCATCAGCTTTACCAAAGCTACATCTATGGGCAGTTGGACGAGGTGGAGCGTTCCTACCTGCACGAGGATGTGGCCACAGCCCTGGAGCAGCTCTATGCGGGCTACCTGGATCAGATCGCCGTGCAACTGGCCTGGCATTTCGATCAGGCCGGCCGCCCCGATCGCGCCGTGCCCTACCTGCGCCAGGCCGGCGCGCTGGCGGCGGCCAGCTATGCCAACGCCGAGGCCTTGCAACATTTCAGCCGCGGCCTGGAGCTGACCCCGCCCGGCGATCTGCCGGCGCGCGCCGCGCTCTTGCTGGACCGTGAGGCGGTCCTCAACTGGATGGGCGATCGTTCCCGCCAGGAGCAGGACCTGCACGCGCTGAGCGAGACGGCGCAACGCCTGGGCGACCCGCGCCTCAACGCCGAGCTCAGGCTGCGCCAGGCCAATTTCCACCGGCAGATCGGCGACCTGCCGGCCGCGCTGGTGGAGGTGGAGGCCGCCGTTGCCGCGGCTGCGGCCGCGGGCGCCTCGGCCATCGAAACGCGCGGCTACGCGCTGTGGGGACGCATCCTCATCCATCAGGGGCATTACCGGGATGCGCAGGAGTGGCTGGAGATGGCCATCGACCTGGCGCAACAGGGAGGCGATGTGCAGACATGGGCGCAAAGCACCTACGATCTGGGCGTGACCTACTACTACCAGGATGATTTCGCCCCCGCCGAGCGCTTTGTAGCCCGCGCCCGCGCCCTGTACGCGCAGGTCTCCGATCTGCGGGGTGAGGTCAGCGCCGGCTATATGGAGGCGACGATCCTCAAGCAGCTAGGCCAGTATCAGCGGGCGCTGGAGCAATTCGACAAGAGCCTGGCCACCGCGCGGCGGGGAGGCTGGCGGCAAGGGGAGATGCAGATCCTGGCCACGCTGGGCAACACCTACCTTCGCCTGGGCGATTACGGGGCGGCGCGCCGTTGCCATGAACAGGCTTTGGCCTCCTGCCGCGCCATGAATGACCGGGAGGGCGAGGCGGCCAGCTGCGACGTGTTAGGGCTGGCGGCTGCCGATCTGGGGGAAATCGATCGCGCACTTTTGTATTTTCAGCAGGCGCTGGATATCCAACGGGCCATCGGCTATCGTCGCGGGCAGGGCTATACGCTGACCCACCAGGGGTACACGTGGTTGCGACGCGGCCAGCCCGGACTGGCCGGCGAGGCCCTACGACAGGCGCTGGCCATCCGGCGTGAGCTCTCCCTCGGCAGCGGCGCGGCCATCGACGACCTGGCCGGCCTGGCGCTGGCGGCCCTGGCCCAGGATGAGCCGGCCGAGGCCGGCCGGCTGGCCGGCGAGTGCCTGGCCTGGATTGCAGCCCACGGCCTCGCGGGCATCGAGTCGCCGGCGCAGGTCTATCTCGCTTGCTTCCAGGCGCTCGAGCCCAGCGACCCGCAGGCTGCGACCCAGGCGTTGGGCCAGGGTTACCAGCACCTGACGCAACTGGCCGCTGCCATCGCCGATCCGCAGCTCAGCCGCGCGCTGCTGGAGGACGTCCCGATCCACAGGGAGTTGATTGCCGCCTGGCGACGCGTCGCCGCCTGAGGATGCTGTGGGAGGCGAGCAGCGGCGTGCGCCAGACGGAGCTGCGCTAGTAGAGTTTGGCGTAAACAACTCTTCAGTTGACCTGCTCCCGGCGGATCCGTGATCCGCCGGGTGTGCGCCCACAACGCCGCCGGTTCACGGAACCGGCTTGAGCGGTGAGTGAAGACCGATTTAGGCGACGAGACCTGGTACAAGTTGGCGTAAATAACGCTTCAGTTTACCTGCTCCCGGCGGATCCGTGATCCGCCGGGTTTGCGCCCACAACGCCGCCGGTTCACGGAACCGGCTTGAGCAGTGAGTGAAGACCGATTTAGGCGACGTGACCTGGTACAAGTTGGCGTAAATAACGCTTCAGTTTACCTGCTCCCGGCGGATCCGTGATCCGCCGAGTTTGCGCCAACAACGCCGCCGGTTCACGGAACCGGCTTGAGCGGTGAGTGAAGACCGATTTAGGCGACGAGACCTGGTACAAGTTGGCGTAAATAACGCTTCAGTTTACCTGCTCCCGGCGGATCCG
>JAKQCW010000048.1 GCA_029558955.1 Chloroflexota bacterium | reverse complement strand
CGACGGCTGCCAGCCGGCGTCGGCTGCCAGCCGGGCGAAGCTGCCCACCTGGGCCGGCACGTCGGCCGGCTGCATGCGTTCGCTCACCGGGCGCACCTCGATGGAGGGCGCCGTGCTCAGCGCCAGCAGCCCGTCCAGCAGCGATTGTACGCTACGACCGACGCCAGAGCAAACGTTGTACACCTGGCCAGGCCGGCCGACGCCCAGAGCTGCCACATAGGCCCACGCTACATCGCGCACATCCACGAAGTCACGCACCGCGGCCAGGTTGCCCACCTCGATCACCGCCGGCCGCCGGCCCAGCTCGATCTCCGCGATCTGACGGGCAAAGGCGGCGCTGACGAACTGCGCGCCCTGGCGCGGGCCGATGATGTTGAAGCTGCGGGCGCGCACCACCCGTTGGCCAGCCGCCGCGGCCATGCCCCCCAACAGGTCCTGGGTTGCCTTGGTCACGGCATACTGGGTGATCGGGCGGAACTCCTGCCCCTCGCCGATGGGGTTCTCGTCAGGCCGCGTTGGGCCATACTGGGCGCTGGAGCCAACCAGGAGCACGGCAGCGTCAGGCGCGGCCGCGGCCAACGCCTCCAGCAGGTGGATCGTGCCGTAGACATTGACCTCATACAGCCGGCGATAGGGCGCGGCCGGGTTGGTCAGCGCGGCCAGATGGTAGACCTGCTGGGGCTGAACGTCGGCGATCAGGTCGCGCAGTCTGGCCGCGTCGGTCAGGTCTGCCTGATGCACCGCGAGGTCCAAGCCCAGCCGGCGCAGCCGCTGGCCTCCCTCCCCCGTGGCGTCCAGCCCTACCACGCGCCAGCCCTCGGCGACCAACAGCTCAGCCAGAAAGCTGCCGCAAAAGCCGGCGATGCCGGTGATCAGTGCAACCGATGGGTGCTGGGACATGTGCTGATCCTTTCTCCAAGCGCGCTGCCATAGACCGCGGCCAACTGCGGCCGCACCGCCGGCCAGGTGAACCGTTCGGCGTTGGCCATGGCGCCCCGGCTGAGCGTCTCGGCCAGGCCGGGCTGGCGCAGCACCCGCACCATGGCCTGAGCCAGCGCGGCCGGGTCGTCAGGGGGCGTCAGGAGCGCGTCGATGCCGTCGTGCACCATCTCCGGCACGCCGCCCACCGCCGTGGCCACCATCGGCAGGCCGGCGGCCGATGCTTCCAGCAGGGTGTTCGGCTGAATATCGACCGCGCTGGAGCTGACAAAGAGATCGGCCGCGGCATAGACCGGCAGCAGTTCCGCGTGGCTGAGACGACCGCTGAACTCCACCGGCGCGGCCAGCTCTGCTGCCAACGCCTGGGCTTCGGCCAGCCGCGGCCCCTCGCCGATCATCAACAGCCGCGCCTGCGGAATGCTCTCCAGCAGCAGGGCATAGGCGCGCACCATCAAGAGCGGGTTGCCGGTGGCGTCGAAACGCTTGATCCACAGCAGCAGCGGCGCAGGGTTGGCGGCCATGTCCGCCGGTCTGACGCGGCGCGCGGCGGAGGTGTCGAGGCCGACCACATTGGGCACGACCAGGTTCGGCAGCCCCAGCCCGTCGAAAACCGCACCGATCACACGCGCCGGCGTCAGCAGGAGATCGACGTGACGCAGCAGGGCCTGCACCCGACGGCGCTGTGCGCCCACGAACTGCTCGGCCCGGCCGCCGTGGTAGGTGGCCACCACCGGCAGGTGACGCAGCCGCCGCACCAGCGCGATGGCCAGCATGGGCAGGTAGAAGCCCCAAAACGACGCCAGATGAACGTGAATCAGGTCGGCGTTGCCCGTGGCCAGCCACAGCCGCCAGGGAACGATCAGCGCCTGGCCCAGCGGCAGCAGCCAGCGGCCCAGCCGGCCCAGTTTGCGCAGCGCCTGAACGTTGGTGTCCACCGAACGCACCTCGACGCCGTCGCCGCGCAGGCAGCGGGCCAGCGTCTCGACCTGCACGGTGACGCCGCCCGGCCGCGGCGCATAGGGCCCGACCATGCAGATCACCAGGTCGGCCAGCGGCCGGGCTGGCGGGGCGGCGCTGCCCTCAGCTTGCAGGCCCGCAGGGGATGCCATGGGCCGCCTCCAACGCTGCGACGATGCGCCCGGCCGCCTGACCATCGCCGAAGACCGGCGGCGGAGATTCGCCTGGCCAACGGCGTTGGGTGGCCGCCTGGACGATCGCGGCGCGGTCGGCGCCGACCACCACGTTCCAGCCAGCCTGCACCGTTTCGACCCACTCGGTCTCCGGCCGCAGGGTGATGCAGGGCACGGCAAAGGTGTAGGCTTCCTTCTGGATGCCGCCGGAATCGGTCAGAATCATGGCCGCGTCCTGCTCCAGCGCCAGCATGTCCAGATAGCCCACGGGATCGATCAGCGCCACGCCGGCCGGCGGCGTCAGCCCCAGCTCCGCCAGCCGGCCGCGGGTTCGGGGATGCAGCGGCAGCACCAGCGGTCGGCCCCCCTGCGCGACGATCTCGCCGAAGGCGGCGAAGATGCTGCGCAGGTTGTCTGGCAGATCGGTGTTGTAGGGCCGGTGTACGGTGGCCAGCAGATAGCCCTGCGGCGTCAGCCCCAGCCGCGCCAGCACATCGGAGCGCTGCCGGGCCAGGTTGGCGTGCTGGCGCAGGGCATCCACCATCACATCGCCCACCAGATGCACGCCGGCCGTCAGCCCTTCGGCCGCCAGCAGCCCGACGGCCGTCTGGGTGGGGCAGAAGAGCAGGTCGGCGCAGTGGTCGGTCAGCACCCGGTTGTGCTCCTCGGGCATGGCGCGGTTGAAGCTGCGCAGCCCGGCCTCCACGTGGGCCACCGGCGCGGCCAGCTTGACCGCCGCCAGCGCCGCGGCCAGGGTCGAATTGGTGTCGCCGTAGACCAAGACCCAGTCGGGGCGCTCGGCCAGCAACACCTCTTCGATGGCCATCAACATGCGGCCGGTCTGCTGGCCATGGCTGCCGGAGCCGATGCCCAGGTTGACGTCGGGCAGGGGAATGCCCAACTCGGCGAAAAAGACATCGGACATGCGGGCGTCGTAGTGCTGGCCGGTGTGTACCAACACCTCGCTGTGCCGCGCCCGCAACGCCCGGCTGACCGGCGCGGCCTTGATGAACTGGGGCCGCGCGCCGACGACGGTGACGATTTTCACCGGTAGAATTCCGCAATCGCCGCCACGATCTCCTCCTGCTGCGCCGCGCTCAGCTCGGGGAACATGGGCAGGGAGAGCACCTCATGGCCGGCGGCCTCGGCGTGGGGCAACGAGCCCCCGGCCATGCCCAGGTCGCGGTACAGCCCTTGCAGGTGCAGCGGCAGAGGATAGTAGATCATGGTTCCGACGCCGCGCTGCTGCAAGTGTTGGGCCAGCGCATCGCGCTGCGGCGCGCGGATGGTGTATTGATGGTAGACGTGGCGCACGTCGGGGCGGACGTGGGGGGTGACGACGGGCGCGCCGGAGGCGGCCAGCAGCTCGGTGTAGCGCCGGGCGGCCGCGCGGCGCGCCTCCTGCCAGCGCTCCAGATAGCGCAGTTTGACCCGCAGCACCGCGGCCTGCATGGTGTCCAGCCGGCTGTTGAAGCCCAGCACCTGGTGGAAATACTTGGTCTTGCCCCCCTGGCGGCGCAACACGTCCAGCTTGTCGGCCAGGACAGCATCGTTGGTGACCACCATGCCGGCGTCGCCGTAGGCGCCCAGATTCTTGGTGGGATAGAAGCTCAGGCAGCCCACATGGCCGATGCTGCCGGCGCGCCGGCCCTGATACTCCGCGCCGATGGCCTGGGCCGCGTCTTCGATCACCGCCAGGCCATGCTGTTCGGCGATGGCCATGATGGCATCCATCTCGGCCGGCTGGCCGTAGAGGTGTACCGGCACGATGGCCTTGGTGGCCGGGGTGACGGCCGCGGCCACCAAGGCCGGGTCGAGGTTGTAGGTCAGCGGGTCGATGTCCACGAAGACCGGCCGCGCGCCGCTGTGGCTGATGGTGTTGGCGGTCGCGACGAAGGTGAAGGGGGTGGTGATCACCTCGTCGCCCGCGCCGATCTCCAGCGCGGCCAGCGACAGGCGCAGCGCGTCGGTGCCGGAGGCCACGCCCACGCCGTGGCGACAGCGGCAGTAGTCAGCCACCTCCTGCTCCAGCGCCTTGACGTCCGGTCCCAGCACGAAGGCGCCGCTCTCCAGCACGCCCTGGATCGCCGCCGCGATCTCATCGCGCAGTTGGTCGTATTGGGTTTTCAAATCAAGAATGGGGATCATCGCTCTTTTCCTTGTCTGGTAACTGTTCAGCCGGCGGGTGCGAACACGTTGATTGAGTAGGCCGCCGTATCGAAATCAACGTGTTCGCACCCGCCGGCGGGCCAAACGTTGGTTTCGATACGCCTCAGAAGGCTACTCAACCAACGTTTGGCCCGCCGG
>JAKQCW010000047.1 GCA_029558955.1 Chloroflexota bacterium | reverse complement strand
GCCGTGGCGTTGATGGTGTTCTCAAGCTGATCGACGTTGCCGGCCCAGTCGGGGCGCACCGAGACCAGCAGCGCCACCAGTCCCGCCACGTGCGGCGAGGCCATGCTGGTGCCGCTCATGGCGACGTAGGCGCTGCCGGGGTAGCTGGAGCGGATGTTGGAGCCGGGCGCCGAGATGTCGGGCTTGAGCCGGTTGCTGCCGTCTATCGTCACCGGGCCGCGGCTGCTGAAGCTGGACATGACGTCGGCGTTGGTGGTGGAGCCGACGGTGTAGGCCGAGTCGTAGATGGCCGAGGGGTCGCTGATGGTGCTGCACGCCGAGCCGCTGTTGCCGGCGCTGTGCGCCGACAGGATGCCGGCCGCGCGCACCGCGTTGGTCACGCTCAGCATGACGTTGGGGTCGGTGCAGCCCTCGCTGGGGGGGCAGCCCCACGAATTGCTGATCACGTCGGGCGCCATGGCCGGGTTGGGGTTGTTGCCCGCCAGGTCGGTGGGGGCGATGAACCACTGGTAGCACTCGCTGTAGGTGGTGGGGGTGCCGTTGCCCTGATCCATGTTGCGGCAGCCGATCCATTTCGCGCCCGGCGCCATGCCGATCTGATTGGCCCCGCCGTCGTCGCCCACCATGGTGCCCACGGTGTGGGTGCCATGGCCGTGGTCGTCGCAGGGAACGAGGGAGTCGGGGCCGCAAACCCCGCCGCCGCTGTGGATGGAATCGTGCCAACTGTAGTTGTGGTCGGCGCTGCTGCCGTTCCAGCCGCGGTACTTGCCCTTCAAGGCCGGGTGATCCCACTGGTAGCCGGTGTCCTGCCCGCCGATGACCGCGCCCTGGCCGGTGTAGCCAGCCGCCCAGACGTCGTCGGCGTTGACCTTGAGGATGTTCCATTCCGGCGCGTCGGGGGACTCCGGCGCGCTGGCCGTCATCTCCACCGGCCCGTCGAAGTGGACGGTGGGGTTGGCGTAGAGGTGCGCCACGTCGGCCCGGCGCGCCATAGCCTCGACGGTGTCCAGCCCGCCGCGCACCCAGATCATGTTGGCGACCCAGTAGGCGCGGTGTTCGACGCCGCGCGCCTTCAGCGCGTCCAGCACCGGGCCTTGCGTCTCGGCGGCCTTGCGGCTGAGGGTTTCGTAGACGAAGGTTCCCTTTTCCAGCTTGGTGGAAAGGCCGGCGGCCGCGCTCAGGTCGGCCTGGTCAGCCAGGAAGACCAGGAACTCGGTCTGTCCATCGGCGCGGGCGGTGTCCAGCACCCAGGGATCGACCTTGCTTTGCCAATTGACTTCCTGCGCTGCCGGAGCAGCCAGGCTGAGGCCGCTGGTGAGCAGCAGCGTCACGACGATCAGAGCGATCAGGGGAAGGGTCTTGCGCTTCACGGGGGGCTCCTCGGAATGAGATGATGGGGGTGGGTACGGCCATCAGTCGGTCGCAAACGAATGGCGGAATTGTACGCACGCGGTCACAGGTATGCAAACGAAGGAAGCGGCGCTCGCAGGACTGACAGTGCTCGTCTGGCCAGCACTGTCAGTCCTTACACGTCAGCACTGTCAGTCCTTTTGTCCCGCAGGACTGACAGTGCTCATCACCAGGACTGACAGTGCTCGTCTGGCCAGCACTGACAGTCCTTACACGTCAGCACTGTCAGTCCTCTTGTCCCCCAGGACTGACAGTGCTCACCACAAGGACTGACAGTGCTCGTCTGGCCAGCACTGTCAGTCCTTACACGTCTGTCAGTCCTCCGGCAGGCTGGGCAGCCCCAGCCGGGGGCGATTGCTGAAATCGGGCAGCGTGGGCGGGTTTTCTGCCAGCAGGCGCAGCGCCTCGGCGATGGCCCGCTGAAGCTGCGGATCGCGGCCGGCCACCCAGTCCTCGGGGGTGAACTCCACCTCGATGTCGGGGTCGGTGCCGTAGTTCTCCACCCCCCAGCCCACATCCTCGAACCAGAAGGAAAATTCCGGCTGGGTGGTGATGCCGCCGTCGATCAACGCATCCTTGGGGGAGATGCCGATCACCCCGCCCCAGGTGCGCTTGCCCACCAGCGGCCCCAGCTTCATCAGCTTGAAGGCGTGGCTGAAGATGTCGCCGTCGGAGCCGGCCCACTCGTTGGCAATGGCCACCATCGGCCCCAGCACCGCGTCCACCGGGTAGGACTCGGGCATGCCCCAGCGCTGCACGTCGTAGCCGATGCGCCGCCGGGCCAGCTTCTCCAGCAGGAGCTGCGACACATGCCCGCCGCCGTTGTAGCGCACATCCACGATCAGCCCCTGCCGCCGCACCTCGGCCAGAAAGCCGCGGTGAAACTCGGCATAGCCCGCCGCGCCCATGTTGGGGATGTGCAGATAGCCGATGCGCCCGTCGCTGGCTGCATGCACGGCCGCGCGCTTGCTCTCCACCCAGTCGCGGTAGCGCGCGCTGCTTTCGCTGCGCAGCGTCTTGACGGTGATGGTGCGCGCGTCCGCCCCTTGCTGGCGGCCGGCGAAGGTCAGCAGCACCCGCTCGCCGGCCAGGTTGACCAGCGCCTGCTGCGGGGCCAGCTCACGGCTCAGCGGCCGGCCGGCCACGGCCAGCAGCAGATCCCCCTCGGCCACATCCAGACCAGGCCCGCGCAGCGGCGAGCTGGCGCTGTCGTCCCACGGGTCGCCATGCACCATGTGCGCCACGCGATAGCCGCCGGCCTCCGCGTCGAAGGTGAAATCCGCGCCCAGAAAGCCCTGGGCGAAATCAGGCTCCGGCTTGTAGTCGCCGCCCATCTCGTAGGCGTGCGAGGTGCCCAGCTCCCCCTGCATCTCCCACATCAGGTCGGAAAACTCAGCCCGGCTGGCGATGCGTTCCACCAGCGGCCAGTAGCGGCGATAGACCTGCTGCCAGTCCACTCCCGACATGTCCTCGGTCCAGAACTGATCCCGCTGCAAACGCCAGGCGTGGCGGTACATCTGCGCCCACTCCGCGCCCGGCTGCACCGCCACCTTGAGCCGGTTCAGGTCCAGCCAGCCGCTCTGCCGGCTGGGCGCGCCGCCTCCCTTGCCGTCCGGCTTCTCCCCGGCCCGCAGCGCGCGCAGCTTGTTGCCCATGCGGTAGACCAGCGTCTTGGCGTCCAGCGACACCTCGAAGCTGGTCAGGCCGTCGATCAGCGTATCCACCTTCTGCTCGCCGAAATCATAGACATCCAGCACGCCCGCGGCCGGCGGGGTGCCGCCCGGCGGCCGGCTGCCGTGCAGGCTGCCCTCGATCGGCCACCAGGTGAAGAGCACCTTGCCTTCGATGCCGCGAATCTGGTCGTAGCGCGCGTCGTCCACCGGGAAGGCCAGGATGCGCTCGGCGATGCCCTCCAGGTCGATCTGGATGCGTTCCTCTTCCTCGCGGCCCGCGTCTTCCCCGTCGCTGGCCGTTGCCGGCTCCGGCCCTGGGTCAGGCGCGCCGTTCCCGGACTCCTCAGCCGGCTCCGGCGCTCCGGCCGCGGAGTCCTGAAACTGCTCAGGCTCCTCAGCGGCCAGGTGAACGCCCTGCGGCGGCAGCTCAGCCTGCTCATCCTCGCCGCCGCCGTTTTTCTTGCGCTTCTTGTCGCCGGGGGGGCGCGGCGTCGGCACGAAGGGGCTGGGCAGATCGCGCTGCAAGGTCAGCAGATAGGGGCGCACCCCGCGCGGGAAATTCAGATCGAAGTGCAGGTTGTCGTAGACCGGGTCGAAATCGCGCGCCGAAAGGAAGTAGAGGTATTTGCCCTCCGGATCCCAGGCCGGCTCCTCGTCGCGCAGCACAGCCCGGGTGGCGTCGTGGAGCGCGCCGCTCTCCACCTCCACCAGGCGGATGATCGAGGTCTGCTCGCTGTCGGGGAAGCCATAGGCCAGCCAGTGGCCGTCGGGCGACCAGGCCACCCCGCGCAGGCTGCCGTAGGCGCTGCGATCCAGCACCCGCACCCCCTCCCCGGCCAGGTCCACCAGCAGCAGCTCGTTGCGGTGATTGGTCAACGCCACCTGATCGGCCGTCGGCGAGGGGAGCAGCGTCATGGGGCGGCCAATGTCCAGGCCGGCCAGGCGGCGGGCGGGCTCGCTATGGTCGACGCGGTGCACCTCCAACGCGTCCTCCCCGGCCGCGTCGCTGACCAGCGCCAGCCGCTCGCCGTCGTACAGCCAGGCGGCCAGCCGCTGCTGCGCCGCCACCGCCGTCCCCTCCACGGTGACGACGGCCTCGCCATGCTGGCTGACCGCGCCCTCCCAGTTGGCCATGCTGAAGACCTGGCCGCGGCTGGTCAGCGCCACCGCGAAGCCCTCGGGATGGATGGCGTAGTGCTGCAAATGGCGGGCGGGATCGGCAAAACGCCGGTTGCGCTGCACCCGCGGGCTATACAGCTCGATCTCGATGGGGCGCACCGCGTCCTCGGCCGGGTCATAGAGGGCCAGGTCGCCGCCCGCGCTGTAGACGATGCGCCGGCCGTCGCTGTGGATGTGGCGCAGGTAGAATTCGGGGTGGCTGGCATGGCGCTGCGGGATGCATGGCCCGTCGCACGGCTCGACCGCGGGCAGCGAGTAGAGGCTGCCGATCCCCTCGTGGTCGGAGAGGAAATAGATGCGCTCGCCCAGCCAGAGGGGCCGCGCCAGGTTGCCCGGCAGACGCAGCCCGCCCCCCTGGTCGCCGTTGCGGTCGGCGCCGGCGCAGAGCCGCCGCCAGCGGCCATCGCCGGCCGCGTCGATCCAGATGTCGCCGGCCAGGCCGCCGCGATAGCGTTTCCAGAAGGCGATGTCGGTGGTGTGGCGGGCGATGACCATCCCGCCGCTGGGGCCAAAGGAGAGGCTGGCGGCCGGGCCGGCGGGCAGCAGCCGCGGCTGACCCCCGGTCGCGGCAATGGCGTAGAGGGAGGTCTCGCGGAAGGGGCTGGCGTGGCTGCTGGCAAAGATGATCTCGGCCGCGTCCGGCGTCCAGCCCACCACCCGGCCATCGCTGCCCAGGAAGGTCAGCCGCCGGGCCGGGCCGCCCAGCGCCGGCATGACAAAGACCTCGGCCGGCCCCTCCTCGTGGCCGGTGAAGGCCAGCAGCCGGCCATCGGGGGACAGCGCCGGCGAGTCCACCTCGCCCAGGTTCGAGGTCAGCCGCCGCGCGATCCCGCCCTGCGCCGGCGCCGTCCACAGGTCATCCTCACAGACAAAGACCACGGTCTCGCCGTGGATGGTCGGAAAACGATAGTAGCCAGAATTAGTCATGAAGATCAGATTTCTTTCGATGGTGATCCGTAACTGTTCAGCCGGCGGGTGCGAACACGTTGATTGAGTAGGCCGCCGTATCGAAATCAACGTGTTCGCACCCGCCGGCGGGCCAAACGTTGGTTTCGATACGCCTCAGAAGGCTACTCAACCAACGTTTGGCCCGCCGG
>JAKQCW010000045.1 GCA_029558955.1 Chloroflexota bacterium | reverse complement strand
ACCGTTCACTGTTCACAAACCATGCTCAAGCTCAACAACGTCGAAGTCGTTTACAGCGATGTGGTGCTGGTGTTGCGCGGAGTCTCGCTGGAGGCGCCGGAGGGCAAGATCGTCTCCCTTCTGGGCGCCAACGGCGCGGGCAAGACCACAACCCTGCGCGCCATCTCCGGCCTGCTCAAGACGCAGCAGGGCAAGATCACGCGCGGTTCCATCGAGTTCGACGGCCAGCGCATCCAACAGATGGCGCCGGAGCAGATCGTCAAGAGCGGGATCATCCAGGTGATGGAGGGGCGGCGCCTCTTCCGCTACCTGACCGTCGAGGAGAACGTGCTGATCGGCGCGGCTGGCCGGCCGGAGCGGGCCAGCAACGCCGACGTGGCCCGCGATCTGGAGCAGGTCTACAGCTATTTCCCCAAGCTGCGCGACATGCGGCGGCGCACCAGCGGCTTTCTCTCCGGCGGCGAACAGCAGATGCTGGTCATCGGCCGCGCCCTGATGGCTCACCCGCGGCTGATGATGCTGGACGAGCCGTCGCTGGGGCTGGCCCCGCTGATCGTGGACGAGATCTTCGCGGTGATTCGCCAGATCAGCCAGCAGAGCGGCGTCTCGATCCTGCTGGTGGAGCAGAACGCGCGCATCGCGCTGAGCGTGGCCGATCACGCCTACGTCATGGAAAACGGCCGCGTGGTGTTGGACGGTCCCGCCAGCCAACTGGCCGAGAACGAGGACATCAAGGAGTTCTACCTGGGCCTGACGCAGGTGGGCGAGCGCAAAAGCTACCGCGATGTCAAGCACTATCGGCGGCGCAAGCGGTGGTTGGGGTGATGCGTAACTCGTAACTCGTAACTCGTAACCCGGAGTTGGTGTGAGGTGGGTGATGGTTTACGTAATGCGTGATGCGTAATGCGTAACCCGGAGTTGGTGTGAGGTGGCTGTTGGTATGGTTTACGTAATGCGTAACTCGTAACTCGTAACTCGTAACCCGGAGTTTGTGTGAGGTGGCTGTTAGCATGTTTCGTTCGTGCCGTTCACTGATCGCCGTTAACCGTTAACCGTTCACCGTTTACCGTTTACCGTTTACCGTTTACCGTTTACCGTTTACCGTTCACCGTTCACCGTTCACCATTCACCCCAAGGACCCCACCCATGCCCACCTCCTCCCTCCACGCCGTCACCGGCGCGTTCGGCTATTCCGGCAAGTACATCGCCCAGCGCCTGCTGGCCGACGGGCGACAGGTGATCACCCTGACCAACTCCACCGACCGCGCCAACGCCTTCGGCGGCCGGCTGCCGGTCCATCCCTTCCACTTCGATCAGCCGGAACAGTTGGCGGCCAGCCTGGCCGGGGTCGAAGTGCTCTACAACACCTACTGGGTGCGCTTCAACCACAAGCTCTTCCGCCACGCCGACGCCGTCAACAACACGCTGATTCTCTTCGACGCGGCCCGGCGGGCGGGCGTGCGCCGCATCGTCCACGTCAGCATCACCAACCCGTCGGAGGATTCGCCCCTGGAATATTTCAGCGGCAAGGCGCGGCTGGAGCGGGCGCTGATCGAATCGGGGCTGGAGTACGCCATCCTGCGCCCCACGGTGCTCTTCGGCAAAGAGGACATTCTGATCAACAACATCGCCTGGCTGCTGCGCCGCCTGCCGGTCTTCGGCGTCTTCGGCGATGGAAGCTACCGCCTGCAGCCGATCTACGTGGACGATCTGGCCGGCCTGGCTGCCCAGTGGGGCGCGGCCACCGAAAACGTCACCCTCAACGCCATCGGCCCGGAGACCTTCACCTACCGCGATCTGGTGGAGACCATCGGCCGGCTGATCGGCGCGCGGCGGCCGGTGATCGGCGTTCCCCCGACGGTGGGCTACTGGACCGGCCGGCTGGTGGGCCGCTTGCACGGAGACGTGACCATCACCCGCGAGGAAATCACCGGGCTGATGGCCAATCTGCTCTACGTCGCCACCCCGCCCACCGGAACCACCCGGCTCAGCGACTGGATCGCCGCGCACGCCGACACCCTGGGTCGCCGCTACACCAGCGAGCTGGCCCGCCGCGTCGACCGCGTAGGGGCGTATCAAAGCAACTGACGGCGCGGGCCGGGCGTCTTGCCTGGTTGGGGGTGGTGGGGCTGGTTCGCGGTAAGCCCGTAACTCGTAACACGTAACTCGTAACCCGGAACCCGGAAACGGAGTGCTCGCCGCGGCGCAGAAGGCGCGCCGCTCATCCTCAAAGCCACCTCCCGTATCCATCCGGTTACGCATTACGCATTAGGTGGCGCTCGCTGCAAGTCCGTAACTCGTAACTCGTAACCCGTAACTCGGAAACGGAGCGCCGGCTGTGGCGCAGGGCGTGTACAGCACATCCTCGAACCCACGTTCCGTACTCATCCGGTTACGCATTATGCATTACGTGTTACTCTGAACTTGTCTCACCTCTTGGGTTAGAACTGGGGCGATGATTGGGGCGCTGTGTGACCCCGCGCGGGGCGGAGGGTGTGGTTGAATGGGATTGTCATCGTTGGATGGCCGGGCTTCCCGGAGATGCCCGAATCGACGGCTGACAAGGAGCACCCATGAAAACGCCCACCCTTTTGCGCATCCTCTCTCTCCTGACGTTGATCGCCCTGCTGCTGGCGCCGCTCAGCGCGCAGGCCGAGGAGCCGGCGCCGCCATCCGCCGCGCCGGCGACGCTGGCGTCAAGAACCTTCCTGCCCCTGGTCACGCGCACCTCCCAGGGGGCGCGGCCGGTGATCCACAGCTTCACGGCCAGCCCGGCGACCATCGCGCCCGGCGCGACCAGCACCCTCTCCTGGCAGGTGAGCGGGGCCGCCAGCCTGAGCATCAGCCCCGGCGTCGGCGCGGTCAACGGCTCCAGCGTCGTGGTCAGCCCGGCGGCCACGACCCGCTACACCCTGCTGGCAACCAACGCCTTCGGTTCGACCACTGCCCAGGCCACGGTGACCGTGACTGCACCGCCGGCCGCGGGCGGCTTCTTCCTGATCCCCAACCCCGACATCGAGCTGCCCACCTCGCACCCGACCCTGGCGGTGGACGGCGCGGGCGGCGTCCACGTGGCCTTCACGCCGCAGAGCGCGTCCCCGGGCAACCCGGCGCGGCCGGCCTACTACGCCTACTGCCCGGCCAACTGCACCAGCGCAACCGCCTTCACCCGCCTGCACCTGGGCGACGGGGTGGATTTCGCCAGCCTGGCCCTCACCCCAGCCGGCCAGCCGCGCCTGTTGCTGCGCAAGCCGGTGCAGTCGGTCTATGTCTTTCAGTATTGGCAGTGCGACGCCAACTGCACCAGCCTGGCCCAGTGGCAGTCGGGCGATCTGGGCTACGCCTTCGCCCGGCCGGTGGGCTGGGTGGAGGCCTTCATCCACTCCTTCGCGCTGGATCATCAGGGCCGGCCGCGCTTTGTCTACTACGACAACGGCGCCGACTACCAGGACCCGCACCGCGGCGTGTTCTATGCCTGGTGCGACGCCCATTGCACCGCCCCCGCCAACTGGTATGAAACCCGGCTGCTGGAGGACGGCAACGCCAGCGATTTCGACCTGGCCTTCGGCCCCGGCGACCAGCCGCGGCTGGCCTACGCCACCTATGACAGCCAGGAACTGGCGCAGCAGGTGGCCTACGCCGAATGCCAGCAGGGCTGCCAGAACGCGGCCAACTGGTCGGGCATGGCGCTGGTCAACACCGCTTCCGCCAGCGTCAGCCACTGGGCCACCTTCGATTTGGCCGTCGACTCGCAGGGCCGGCCGCGTCTGGCTCTCTACACCGGCACCGGCGCGGGGGGCAGCTTGGCCCCCAACAGCCTCTACTACCTGGCGTGCGGCGCGGCTTCCTGCGTCGCCAGCCAGGCCTGGTCGGCGTTGAAGCTGAATCTGCCGCAGACTCAGGGCGAGGAGGGGGTGGCGCTGGCGCTGGACAGCCAGAACCGGCCGCGCATCGCGTTCCATGCGCCGCTGGCCGCCGGCTTCGGGCTGCACTTCGCCTGGTGCGACGCCAACTGCGCCGCCTCGACCCAGGGCTGGCAGGTGCAGGAGGTGGAGGCCAGCGAGGAGGTCAACGCCCAGTTGCCCATCCCGCCTGCGCCCGGCTGCTCCTTCCCGCAGTGCAACCCGCCCGTCCCGCCCTGCACCGTCTCCTCCTGGGACAGCGGCCTGCGGCCGGCGCTGGCGCTGGATGGCGCCGGCAATCCGCGCATCGCCTACGACGCCGAGCACCTGCAAGGGGGCGCCTGCGGCGCATACACCGACACCAAGCTGACCCGCTACATGCAGTTCAACCGGCCATGAGCTGCGATATCAACATCGGTGAGTATCACAGCACGGTCATCACGGCCAGGTTGCGGCCCGTTCGAGGGGCGGCCGGCGCCGGACTTCGAACGGGTCCATCCGCATTGGTTGTTTGCGGAGACGCCCGTGATATGAGAAACTCGCGTGAAGCCCCCATGGCCCCTCATTTGGCGATTGACAGCCATATCAATTTGTGCTATCCTCTTACCATCATTTTGCAGTAGCTCTTCGTCTGTGGCGTCATATCGGAGTTGAGTGGAGGCTGGCGGTAACTCTGGAAATCGTTGACTGATGCAGGCTGACCCCCTGACACTGGTTCTCTTTCGCTTCACAATTCATCAATAAGGAGTTGCATTATGGACTTTGGTGCAATGGCCCGTCGGGCGCTGCGTGCGGCCAAGCTCGACGTCACGTTGTTCAATGAAGTGGAGGCCGACAGCAGCCTCAACAGCCAAGCCTTGATGGTTGTCATCCTCGCTGCCGTCTTGTCGTTCATCGGATCGGTGCTGTCAGGAGCCTTTTCCTCGGTGCTGGGCTCTGCGATGGGCGTGAGCATGGGCTTCGGCGCCCTGCTGGTGGCCGCTGTGGTCTCCGCGATCTGGATCGTCATCGGCTACTACGTCTGGTCCTACCTGACCTGGTTCATTGGCACCCGCTTCTTCGGCGGCACTGCTGACGTTGGCGAGCTGAAGCGCGCCATTGGCTTTTCCTACGCTCCCCAGTGGCTCGGCGTGCTCTCCTTCATTCCGTGCGCCGGGGCGATCGTCGGCCTTGTGGTGATGATCTGGTCCCTGGTCTGCGGCATCATCGCCATTCGTGAAGCGCTGGATGTCGACACCGGCAAGGCCGTCATTACCGCCCTCATCGGCTGGCTGGTCATCTTCGTGATCAGCATGGTCATCGGCGTGGTCTTCGGCGTCGGCATGGCAGCGGTCGGCGGACTGCCCTCCTGAGCGAGCGACGCATGAATTGTACCGGCGGTGCGGCTGACAACGGCTGCACCGCCGGTTTATTTTTCGACTCGCAGGGCCGGCCATGCTCGTGTGGCAGTCTGGAGGGGATGACCAGGCCAGCCCGCGGCGCTGCTAAAGAACCGCCTCCTGCGCCGTTCGGGCCGGCCGCATCTTCTCTCTTTCCTCCTCCCACAATCGGGTGAACCGTTCGAAGACATCGGCGATGATCTCCAGTTCCCCCTCGGAGTAGCTGGAGACCAAGGCATCCTGCGCCTGGCGCGCCGCTTCAAATTATAGCCAAATCCGTCATATTGCAAGGAGAGTTCGATGAGTACTGAACAGGAAACCCAACAGTCTGCCAAGAGCGCCAAGGCGGGCAAGAAGCAGTCCACCACATGGTCAGCCGAGGAACAGGCCGCGATGAAGGCCCGCGCCAAGGAGTTGAAGGCGGAAGCGCGCGCCAGCAAGAACAAGGCGGAAGGGGAAAAGGTCCTGCTGGCCGCTATCGCCGAGATGACGGAGCCGGATCACTCCATCGCCACGGCGCTTCACAGGATCGTCACGGCCAACGCGCCGATGTTGTCGCCCAAGACCTGGTACGGGATGCCCGCCTATGCCAACCAGGAGGGCAAGGTCGTCTGCTTTTTCCAGTCCTCGCAGAAGTTCGGTACCCGCTACTCGACCTTCGGCTTCAACGACACGGCGAACCTGGATGACGGGGAGATGTGGCCGACCGGCTTTGCACTGAAGGAGCTGACCCCAGCCGCGGAGGCCAGGATCAGTGCGCTGGTGCGGCAAGCAGTGAGCTGAACGCGAGACAAGGACTGACAGTGCTGATCCTCGCGCGGAACTGTGCGCGTCGGCAGGACTGACAGTGCTGACCCTCGCGCGGAACTGCGCGCGTCGGCAGGACTGACAGTGCTGACCCTCGCGCGGAACTGTGGGTGTAGTCGATCAGCACTGTCAGTCCTCCGCGCGCGTCGTTGCCAAGGACTGACAGTGCTGACCCTCGCGCGGAACTGCGCGCGTCGGCAGGACTGACAGTGCTGATCCTCGCGCGGAACTGTGGGTGTAGTCGATCAGCACTGTCAGTCCTCTGCGCGCGTCGTTGCCAAGGACTGACAGTGCTGACCCTCGCGCGGAACTGTGGGTGTAGTCGATCAGCACTGTCAGTCCTCTGCGCGTCGTTGCCAAGGACTGACAGTGCTGACCCTCGCGCGGAACTGTGGGTGTAGTCGATCAGCACTGTCAGTCCTCCGCGCGCGTCGTCGCCGCTTGGCAGCCCATTGATTCGGTGATACACTCTGCCCCTCAGATGAACGACTTTCGCTGAGCGCGGCAGGCCCGATCCGGGGCCGTCGGGCAAATCTGCGAGAGGTGACATAATCATGAGCAACCCACGAAAACCGACGATCTTTCTGGCCGGGGCGACCGGCGCGATCGGCCAGCCGCTCTGTCGCCAACTGGTAGCCGCGGGCTATCGGGTGGTCGGCACGACCCGCTACGCGGCGAAGGTTCCCCTGCTGACCGCGCTGGGCGTGGAACCGGCGGTGGTGGATGTCTACGACGGGGAGCGGCTGACCGCGCTGGTGGCGGCGGCGCAGCCGGAGGTGATCATCCATCAACTGACCGACCTGGCCCCCTTGCGGGACGGCACGCAGACCCCCGCGACCTTCGAGGCCAACTCGCGGCTGCGCGAGATCGGCACGGCCAACCTGGTGGCGGCTGCGGCTGCGGCCGGCGTCAAACGGATGATCGCCGAGAGCATCTGCTTCGTCTACGCCCCCGGCCCGCTGCCCCACCGCGAGGAGGACCCGCTCGCCGGCAACGCGCACGGCGTCCTCAGCCTGGAGCAGCAGGTGTTGAACGGCCCCTTCGTGGGCATCGTCCTGCGCTACGGCAATCTGTACGGTCCCGGTACCGGCGTCGACAGCCCGCCGGCCGGCGACCCGCTGCACGTGGAGGAAGCGGCCGAAGCCGCCCTCCTGGCCGTCGCCCGCGGCCGCGCCGGCGTCTACAATATCGCCGCGGCTGGGGGGACGGTCACCATCGACAAGGCCGCGGCCGAGCTGGGCTGGCGGCCCCGCGCAGGGAACGGGCAGTAAGGCTCAGATAGCCCCTTCGCGCGCCAGCCCGTTGAGCAGCAGGTGAAAATAGACCAGGCCGGCGTAGGGCTGCCAGCGGCGCAGGACGGCCTGCGCGCCGGCGTAGTCCAGCTTCTCCGTTAGCCCCAGCCAGCGCTGCAGGCCGCCCACCGCGCCCGAATCGTCGCCAGGGAAAATCTCCAGCCGGCCCAGCCCGCGCAGCAGCGCATACTCGGCTGTCCAGCGTCCCACCCCCCACAGTTGACGCAGCCGGCTCTGCACCGTCTCCCCGTCCTCCCCGGCCAGCGCCTCCAGATCCAGCTCGCCGCTCACGACCGCGGCCGACAGCCCGGTCAGCGCGCGCGCCTTCTGGCGGCTGAACTGCATGATGCGCCACGTCTCGGCGGGGATGGGGATCAGCGCCTCGGGACGCGGCAGCACCAACAGCGGGTCATCGTTCTCGGCGGTCACGGCCGGGCCGTAGCTAATGGCCAGCCGGTTGACCAGCGTCAGTCCCAGGGCCAGGGTGACCTGCTGGCAGGTGATGGCGTTGACCAGACATTCGTAGAGGGTGGGGTAGCGGGGCGGTTTCATGCCGCGAAAGCGCGCCGCCAGCGGGCCAAGCTGCGGGTCGGAGGCCGCCAGCGCGTAGAAATCGCTCAGGTCGCGGTGGATGTCCAGGGTGTAGGCCAGCGTCTGGGCCGCGGCCGGCGCGTCCTCGGCCGTCAGCGCCGCGCCGCTCGCGGTGACCTGAAGCTGCGGCGCGTCCGGCGGGCCGTTCTGGATGACGCTGACCGCCGCCGGCTGGCCGTTCAGCGTCAGCGCGCGCCGGTAGACGCGGCCGTCCCAGCGGTCGATGCGGTTGTGAGGCCGCCGCCGCAGCGCCCAGACCGTCAGGTCCAGGCGAAAGGGGGGCGTCGGTTCCAGGGTGAATGCGAGGGAATTCATGGGTGGTCTAGCGTCTGTCGTGGACGGCGACGAACAGCGCGGGCAGGAAGATGGCGTGGCTGGTGGGCGATTCTGAAGGCTCGATGTAGGCGCCGGGCGGGCCGCCGGCGGGGCGCGGCTGGCCGGCGCGGTCGGTGAGCACCACATTGGCCAGCTCGCCCGGCGGAACGGCGGGCGTGAACGCGTCCCAGGCCGGGAAGGCGGGCAGCGGCAGGGCGACGATGCCCGCCAAGCTGCCCGGCGTGGGCCGGAAATCGCCGCTCTCCGGGTCCATCAGGCTGGGCTGCACCTGGTTGATGCGGTTGTCGGCTCGCAGTTGCGTCTCGTTGCAGGTGGGGTTGTCGGGCCGGCAGCCCTGATCGCCCTCTTCGATGCCCAGCGGCAGGTCGGGCGGGCCGTTCCAGATCAGATTGCCGCCGATTTGCAGGTTGTCGTCGCTGCGGGCCGGGCTGGGGATGCCGGTGTCGGCGCTTGGCGTGCGCGGGCCGTAGATCGCGAAGTGCTGCCATTCACTGCGGAAGCCGGGCGGGTTGTAGAGCAGGTTGTTGTAGGCGAAGACGTTGCGGTTGGGGATCGGCTCGTCGCTGCCCACCACGCTGGAACCCCAGCCGCCCAGGGCGCGGTGCGCGGCGCAGGTCGCCGCGTCGCCGTCGCAGCCGCGCCCGCCGAAGACGAACTCCAGCCCGTGGCTGCGGCTGCCCACCCGGTAGAGGGTGTTGTAGGCCAGCAGGATGTCGTAGCCGCCGTTGACGCCGAAGCCCGCGCCCTCGGTGTCGTGGATCACGTTGTTGAAAAACTGGATGGCGTAGGCCTCGTAGTGCAGCCAGGGGGCGACCATGAACTCGAAGCCGGTGCCCTGGCCGGCCGTGAAGCCGCCCGTGCCGCAGTCGTAGATCTCGTTCCCCGCCACGCGGAAGTAGGCCGATCCCCCTTTGAGGTAGATGCACCAGTCTTGGCTGTCGTGGATGCGGTTGTCGAGGACGTGGCCATGCTGCACGGCCACGAAGTCGATCGCGTTGTCGTGGCTGCCGCCGATCTCGCTCTGCTCGATGTAGACGTGCTGCGACTGGTTGACCTTGAGCGTCTCCTGCGCTTGGCGGTTGGCGCTCCAGAGGGTGCTCTCACGGATCAGCAGATAGCTGCACTGCTCGCAGTGGAAGACGTCGCCGCTGTTTTCGATGCGCAACCCCAGCAGGTAGAGATAGTCCACGGCGAAGACGTTCACATTGCCCAGCAGGCGGGCCGCGCCTGGCCCGTCGGCGCTGGACAGGATGATGGGGAACTGATAGGTCCCGTGGCGGTCCTCCCAGTAGACGGGAAAGGCGTCGGACGGATAGTCGCCGGCCACCAGGTTGATGCGGTAGCCGTTGCCGTGCAGGGGTTGGCCCTGGGGAATGCGCCGCCAGGCCTCGTTGATGGTTGCCAGCGCCTGGTCGCGAGTGGCCCCGCTGCGGCCATCGTCGCCGTGCAGCGGGTCCACCCACAGCTCGGCCAGCACCGGCGAGCCGATGGGATAGGCGTCTGCGATGGGCGGGCCGGCCGGGCGCGTCGCCGTGGACGGCGCGGTTGCCGGCGTCAGCGGGGTCGCCGACGCCGACGGCCCCGCCTGGGCGCAGCCCATCAGCGTCAGACAGAGGGCCAGGAGGAAGGCCGGCAGACGAAGCCGGCCGCGCGCCGCGCCGGCTTCAACCAGAAAGAAGCGATAGGATATCAACGGTTGACGACTCCTTCCGGCTAAAGCCTCGACTCCTCGGCTTGACCGGGCTAACGGCCTACGGTCAGGAGTCGAGGCTTTAGCCGGGTTGGGCGGTGGGGCCCGGCTAAAGCCTCGACTCTTTGGTCTGATTTGTGCTGATGGGGCTGGAACTCAGCGCCAGGCGCCGCGCTGCAGGCCGGCCATGACCTGGATGTGATCCGCGTCGGTGGGGGGCGGCGTCACCACGTGCAGAATCACCAGCCGCGTCTCGGCCTGGATGCCGCGCGCCTCGCCGGCCGGCACGAAGGCCAGCGCGCCCGGCCCCACGGCCAGCTCCTCGTCGCCGGCCACGATTCGGCCCTGGCCCTCCAGCACCAGCAGGGTGAGATCCACGCCCGGCTGGTGTACGGGGATAAACTGGCCCGGCTCGAAACCGACCAGGATCACCTTGGCGCGCTCGTTGCCGGCCACCACCTGCGGGCTGAAGCGCCCCGGTTGAAAAGCCACCGCATCTTGGTATGAGTTGAAGGTAACAGCCATCGATCGTTCTCCTCTGGCAACAGCTTTGCTGCCGCCTCAGCCGGTGAAAACGCCGCGGCGCTGCGCCCAGCGCACCGCCAGCTCGGTCAGCGTTTCCTCGTCCAGCACCTGCTGCGCCATGGGAAAGAGCACCTGCTCCTCCTTGGAAAAGTGAACGCGCGCCAGTTGCAGGGTTTGCTGCAAGAGGCCCTGGGCCTGGCGCAGGTCGCTGGCCGCCGGAATCTGCTCCAGAAGCGCCTCGATCTGATCGTGCTCCATGCGCATGACCATCACCGGCCCCACGGGGCCCATGCGGGCATCCAGCGCCGCAAAGAGCAGCTCATCTTCCAGGTGGGCATGGCTGGCCAGGGTCGCGTTCAGGGTCGCGGCGTGGCCATGCACAACGGCCAGGCTCTCGGCGGCCGGCGTGGCCTGTTGCAGGTAGTCGAACTGGGCGTACAGCAGGCCGTGCTCACCCAGAAAGGCGTCAGTGATTCTCACAGGGTCTCCTCCAGCGGTTGAATGGTCTCTTGAAGTTCGTCGATGAACTGCGCAAGCTGGATGTCGTAGACCGCGGTGACGTCGGCCAGCGTTTCGAAGGGCGACATGGTGCAGCCCACGCAGGCCATCTGGTGGCGCAGAAAGACGGGAATCGCCTCTGGCCAGCGCGTCAGCAGCTCAGCCACAGTCAGTTCAGTCAGCGCAGCGTTTTTCATCACGAGCTCCATCTCCGGGAAGTATAGCCGACGACGTCTCTGGCATCTTTGCGCTGGCGCAAACAATCCGGCCAGGTTGCCGCCCAGGCGCGGGCGCTTTCACTCGGTTCTCTGCTCGACGTGACCATGCAAGAGGCGCCGCGCACGGTGAATCAGGGGGAACAGGTGCGCGCCGCCCTGCCTGCCATCCACCGCGGCCGGAAGCTTGCGCCGTGGGCACTGGGGGGTGCTGCTGACCAGAGACGCGTCTTGGCGTGGGATAGCCCCAATGTTATAATTGTCACTTATGAAGACCAACGACACCCTCCCCCGGCGCCGGCGGGGACGCTGAGGCAAGCCGACGATGTCTGAAGCTACCCTGCGCGCGCGTCTGCGCACCGTTCGCGCCTCCTATCCGCCCGCGTTCTGGGTGCTTTTCTGGGGCCTGCTGATCAATAGCGCCGGCTCCAGCATGGTCTGGCCTTTCCTGACCATCTTCATCCGCCAGCGGCTGGAGGTGTCGCTAACCACGGTGACGCTGCTCTTTTCGCTCAACTCCTTCGCCGGGCTGATCGCGCTCTCTTTCGTCGGCCCGGCGGTGGATCGCTTCGGTCGTCGTTTCGCCATGATTACCGGGCTGATCGCGGGCGGGCTGATCCTGGTGACCATGAGCCTGGCCACCACGTTGCCGCTGTGGGTTGCAGTGATGGCGGCGCAGGGGGTGTTCAGCCCCTTCTACCGCGTGGGCAGCGACGCCATGATCGCCGACATGATCGAGCCGGGCCGGCGCGCCGGGGCCTACGCGCTGCTGCGCATGATCAACAACCTGGGCATCGCCGTCGGCCCGGCCATCGGCGGCTTCGTGGCCGGCGTCTCCTACACCCTGGCCTTCTACATCGCGGCCGCGGCCAGCCTGCTCTTCGTCTCCATGATCCTGTTCAAGGTGCCGGAGACACTGCCGACGGAGACGGAGACGGTGCGGCGGGGCGGCGGCTACGGGCCGGTGCTGCGCGACCGGTCGTTCCTGGCCTTCTGCGGCGTCTTCGTCCTGGTCACCATCCCGGCGGCGATCTTGATGGTGCTGCTGGCGGTCTACGCCAAGGAGAACTTCGGCGTTGTCGAGCAGCAGTACGGCTTCATCATGGCCACCAACGCGACCCTGGTGGTTCTGCTGCAGTACCGGGTGACGCGCACCAGCCAGCGGTACAGCAACTGGCGGGTGCTGGCGTTGGGCGCGCTGTTCTACGCCGTGGGCGCGGGCAGCGTGGCGCTGGGGCAGGGCTTCTGGGCCTTCTGGCTCAGCATGGTGATCCTGACCTTCGGCGAGCTGCTGCTGGCCCCCACCGGCTCAGCCATGGCCGCCGATCTGGCGCCGGTGGACATGCGCGGCCGTTACATGGGTCTCTACGGGCTGACCTGGGGGATCAGCTTTGGCCTGGGGCCGGTGATTGCCGGGGCGCTGAACGACAACCTGGCGCCGGTGGCCATGTGGGTCTTTGCCGGAGCGGCCGGGCTGGTTGCCGCCGCCGGCTTCGCCCTGCTGGGCCGCCGCGTCGCGCGCCGGTCAGCGGCGCAGCGCTGATCCGGTCTGGCGAAAGTCAGCCCAGCAGTTCGGATTCATCCAGGAGTCGAGGCTTCAGCCGGGTCCGACGGACGTGAACTGGACGCTACGGCCGGCCCGAAGGCTCGCCTCCGTGTCCCAGATCTGCCAGGATGAGAATCGCTGAAGTGAGCCGGCAGTTGCCTGCACGCGGCAGCCGTGTGTTATAATTGTCGTGGAGTTGGCAAAGATGACCGACTTCAACGACGCCCCCTTTGACACGCGGGCGTCCGCCGCTGATCGACCATGTCCACACCACGCGATGAATCGGGTTCCGACCTTGATATCCGCTTTGACCCGCTGGATTCTGACCAGTTGCGCCTGCTGTTGCGCCTGTCGCCCGGCGAGCGCATTCGCGTCATGCTCGATGCCCAGGCGTTGGCCAAGGGGCTGATCCTGGGCCGCCTGCACCGCCAATACCCTGATCTCTCGCCCATCGAGTTGGGCTTCAAGTTCGTCGAGGAGATCGAGCGTGCCAAGCAAACCCGGCCCGGACCTTAGCCTCTTCATCGATATCCTGCATGCCTTGGAAGATATCGGCGCGCCCTACGTCATCATCGGCGCGTTCGCAGGAACGGTGTACGGCGTCAATCGCACCACCTACGACATCGACATCGTCGTCGACCTGAGCGAGGAGCATGTGCAACGGCTTGTCGAACGCTACCCCGCGCCGCGTTACTACGCCGACCCTGAACAGATGCGCAACTCTCTGCGCCTGGGCATCATGTTCAACATCATCGACGGCAGCCGGGGTGAGAAAGCCGATCTGATGCCGGTCAACCGCCGGCCAGAATATCGCCATGTGTTGGCCAATCGCGTGCGCCAGCCGGTTCTGGCGCCTGGCGCGGCGCCATTCGATGCCTGGTGCGCCCGGCCGGAGGATGTGATCATCGGCAAGCTCAAGGCGTGGGCTGAGAGCGGCCATCGTCGCCACGAGACTGACATCTACGAGATGCTGGTCTTTGACCACCTCAGCGCCGATCCGTCCACTTGGATTGATGTGGAAGCTGTGGACACGGCCGCGGCGCAGGAAGGGGAGGCCGTTGCAGCTCTCTGGCTCAAGGCAAAGCAACTTGCCCTGGCCGAAGCCAGCAGGCAGCGTCCCAACACCGGCCCGTCTTGACTCCTCGCGCTCAATGCGCACCTCCGGCGCCTGACGCGGGCAGATGTGGCTGTGCTGGGGCATCAGCGTTCGGCGCCATCGAGTCTGGCGTTCTTTTGTGGCTGGGGCCGGTCTCTGACCGAGCTTCTCACTTTTTCAGGTGGCGGTCCAGAAATTCGAGAACGGCCCGGTTCACCTCTCGCAGGTATGCGGCGCGGTCGCGGTCGGATGGCCGGCCTTCCAGCAGACGGGTCAGCAGCGGGCTGGCGAGCGAAAGATCGGTCAGGGAGAAGTGCCCGGCGCCGGGCAGGTGCAGGCTGACGGCCGTCCCCGACGCGTCGGCGAGCAGCGCCGCGTTGCGGGCATATTGCGGCCACTGGCCAAGCTGATCCCAGGAACTGTCCGAATAGATGTTCAGGACCGGCGCGGGGTAGGCCGCGTCCCGCCAGACGAACTCATCGTTTGCAACGCCCACGATGTCGTAGAGGAACGGAGACTCCAGCGCCGCCACGGCGGAGATGTCGTCCCGTTGACGGGGGATGGCCAGCGCGGCCGATCCGCCCAGGGAATGCCCTGTGACGCCGATTCTGCCCGCGTCGACCAGGCTGTACAGGCCGCCGGCGCCGTTGGCGGCTTTCTCCAGCACGGCGTCGATCACAAAATTGATGTCGTCGGTGCGCAGCTCCATCCATTGCTGATAATCACGGTAGCTCCGCTCTTTGTCGCGGCTGGCATCCTCGCGCTGGAGTTCCTGAGCGTACTCCTTGGCCACGAATGTGGTGTGCCCCTGCTCATCCCGGGTCCAGAGGGCGTGATGCGGGTGGCCGATGGAGGCGACGACATAGCCGTGGCTGGCCAGCTCAAGGCAGAGCGATTCGTTGCTGGTCTCCGTGGCCAGCCCGCCGTGAGAGAAGATGACCAGGGGGAAGGTTCCGTCGCCATCCTGCGGATACCAGAACGCCACGTTGACCGTGCGCCTTGCGCCGTCGGTACTGAACGGATCGGGGCGGCTGGCGTCGGTGTAGCTGTGGCGCGCGGTCGCCGTGGCATGGGTTCCGGTGGCGGCCAGCGGGCGGTATGGAGGGAAGAGCAGCAGCGTCGCCGCCAGGAGGAGGACCAACCCCAGGGCGACGCCGAAGCGCCAGGCTGTATGCTTTCTCATACGGTTATTGCCTCTGCGTCCGCCGTCAAGACGGCGCCAGAAGGCAGTTGCCGGTAACGGCGGACGATCTGGCGCGTCCCCCACAGCGCGGCCAGGCCGAAGGCGAGGATGATCGCTTCCAGCGTCCAGACCTTGCCGAGGGTGTCGGCGCCCCAGAAGGCCGCGAAGCCGGCCACCGCGTCCAGCGCGGTCTTGACGAGGATGGCCAGCCAGCCCCAGCGACTTTGGCCGCTGGCGATGGCGTAGAAGATCAGCAGACAGGTGAAGATGTGGACCAGGATCACCGCCAGCCGCTCGACCGCCGGCGCCAGCCCCATGCCCAGGGTGGCGTTGCTGGCCAGGGCGCCCAGCACCGAGATAGGCAGTATGTCCGGCCCGAGCAACGCGGTCAGCGCCGAGCCCAGGCTGGCCAGGCCGAGCAGCAGCGCCTCGACGGCGCCGAAGCCGATGCCGAAGGCCAGCGCCTGATCCCAGGCCGCCCTGCCCCAGCGCACCTTGCTCAGAACCAGCCAGACCAGCCCGACCTCGAAAATGCCGGTCAACGCGCCGATGTAAAGATAGGCCGCCAGGTTGCCGGGCGCGAAGAGGGTTTCTTGGCTCACCCCCAGCATCCGCAAGACGGGCGGATTGAGCAGCGCGGCGACCGCGAACTTGACGGCCACGCTCAGCACGAAGAAGAGCGCGCCCAGCCCCAGGTAGCGCCAGCCCAGCAGCCGCTTGCGCCAGGCGTAGAGGATGAACACCACTCCCACGGCGATCATGCCCAGGCCGGGCAGGAGGAGCAGCGGCCCCAGGCGGATGGCCTGCCAGCCCAGGTTGTAGACCGCCTGCGTGTCCGCGCCGTAGACCATGCCCAGCGCATAGGTTCCAGTCTGGCCGGCCGGCAGGATGTAATCGGCGCTGACGGCGAATTCGCCGGGGTTGATCGTCCCCGAGTTCCAGGTCGCCTGGCCGTCCGGCCCGCGCAGCTCGAAACGCAGCCAGCCGCGGGCCACGTCGCCGCTGACCTCGATGGCGACCGGCGCGCCGGCGGCGATCATGCCTTCGTCCACCGGGATGGTGAAGGGGAACTGCTCGCCGGCCGCGGCCTCTTGCAGTTGCCCCCCTTCGATGCTGGCCCAACGGTAGCGCATGGGCAGCTCGGACTGCTGCGCAGTGCAGCCGGCCAGGAGCAGCAGAAGCAGACCGCACAGCCAGAGGCAGGAGATGATGGTTGGCTTCCGGTTGGGAAGCGGCAGCAGATTGATCATGGTGTTACCTTTCCTGACTGATCATTCGTTGGTTGAGTAGCCTTCTGAGGCGTATCGAAACCGCCGGATGGCCCACCGGCGAGCACGGGATTTCGATACGGCGGCCTACTCAATCCCCGTGCTCGCATCCGTTGGTTGAGTAGCCTTCTGAGGCGTATCGAAACCTCGTCTCAGTTGCGGGCTGTTTCGGCCAGGGCGATGTCGGCCATCAGGCGGTGAAACTGGCCGGCCTCTTCCCAGATCATGCCGTGCCCGGAGTTCTCGAAGACGATCAACGCCTTCTCCGGCGCCTCCAGCCGCTGGAAGTACGCTTCGGGGATCGGCGACGGGTTGTTCATGTCGTGCCGCCCCAGCACGATGTAGACCGGCAGATCGAGGCGGGCGGCGTCGAGGCGAAAATCCACCTCTTGCAGTTGCGGGTAGACCGCGTTGAAGGTGGTCATCAGCCCCAGCAGGTAGTAGACCCGATCGAGCCAGCCGTATTCGGGCTGCTTGAGCATCAGCATGATGGCGTCGCCGTCGCGGCGATAGGCCTCGTCCTTGACGTTGGGCGCTTCGAAGATCTGGTACTCGCGCCCGAACAGCTTGGCGTAGGGCAGGATGGGATTGCGGCCAAAGTAGGGAGGCGGGCCCTGCGTTGCCAGCGTTTCGACAAAGGCTGTGTCGCCGTGTTGCCGGGAATGATCCAGCACCAGGTCGTAGATCAACCGGTCGGTCTCGAGCACGTTCACCATCTGCGCCGTGCCCACGTAGGCGTGGAAGAGGTCGGGTCGCGCCTGCGCGGCCAGCACGCCGATGATCGTGCCCCAGGAGTGGCCGACGAGGTAGATCTTCTCCTGACCGAAGCGCTGGCCCAGCATCTGCGCCAGCTCGATCACGTCGGCGGTGTAGCGTTCCACTGTCAGGTCGTCGCGTGCCGGGTAGGATTTGCCGCAGCCGCGCTGCTCCCAGATGACGACGACGAAGTCCTTCTCCAGTTCCTGGTTGAAGCGCAGCACGCGGGCGGCCTCGCTGGCCCCCGGTCCACCGGAGAGAAAGAGCAACACTGGCTTGTTCACGTCCTGCCCGCGGACGATGAGCCACTGATCCGCGCCGCCCAGCTTCACCTTTTCCAGAGAGGCGATGCTGTTGGGCAGCGGGCTTCCATCGGGGCCGGTGATGGCCGGGGTGTGGGCCAGCCACTGCGACGCGGCGACGAAGAGGGTCAACAAGAGAACCGTGCTCACCAGAACGATCATTCTGCCTCCCAGCTTTCCGGCTGTGGCCGGGCGATCTTTGGTGAAGATCAGTTTCACCAGCGTGAACAGCACCGCGAGGCAGGCCGCCAGAACTGTGACGACCAGCACGCCCAGCGCGACCTGTTCGAGGGTGGATGCGGCGGCCGGCCCGATCATGCGCCGCGCGATCAGGAAGTAGACCGCCAGAATCAGCGCAACGGCGGCCGGTGGAAGCCAGTATCTGCGCCAGGATCGATCATTCATTGTGCATGCTCCTTTTCTCGGGACGTTTTGAGACGCGGCGCGGCGGGCTGGACGCGCCTATACGTCGGGACTGTCCGGCAACCCGGCGTCGGGGGCGACCTGTTCGACGGAGAGCAGCTCGACCCCCAGGTCGCGGATGCGGCTCAGAATGCCGTGCAACGCCGCCTGATCCAGTGGGCCGGCGATGATGGTGGCGTTCTCGGTGTACTGAACAGTCACCTGACCTTCCAGCCAGCGCAGCCAGCGCGGGTCCAGGTGGCCGGCGATGCGCACTGCATACATGGCGATGGTGTCGTTGGGCGTCATACAGCCTCTCCGATGGACAGGGGTGGGGTCAACGCTTTCGGCGTGATCCCGTGCTTTCGCTCAGGCCAGATGTCCGAGCGCCTGTCATCCCGTTCGGCCGGGATAACTTAATGACAGCCAGTAACTGTTCAGCCGGCGGGTGCGAACACGTTGATTGAGTAGGCCGCCGTATCGAAATCAACGTGTTCGCACCCGCCGGCGGGCCAAACGTTGGTTTCGATACGCCTCAGAAGGCTACTCAACCAACGTTTGGCCCGCCGG
>JAKQCW010000042.1 GCA_029558955.1 Chloroflexota bacterium | reverse complement strand
GTGTGAGCTGTCTGTTGGCCGCGACCCTGCGGCAGTCGAATGGGTGTGACAAGAGCGTAGGATGACGAAGACGACCGATTGCAGGATGCGACTGCTGTCAGATCAGCGGGACGAGTGAGACTGTTTGGGTGTTTTGGGTGTTTTGGGTGTGATGGATAGACGGCGCCGGGCAACGCAAGAAGCCCGGCGCTGTCGCGTCCAGGAGACAGATTGCCAGGATAAAGAAGTGACGGTACAATAGCCGCCGCAGCCCTTGTGCGCTGCGGAACGATCCCCAACAGGAGTAGCTCATGGACACAGTGCTTCGATCCCCCACTCAGACCGTTGTTATCGGCCCTAACCGCCCTTTCGTCATCATCGGTGAACGCATCAACCCCACGGGGCGCAAGATGCTGGCAGCAGAGATGGCCGCCGGCGACTTCAGCCGGGTCATCGCCGACGCCAAGGCCCAGGTCGAGGCCGGCGCTCACGTCTTGGACATCAACTCCGGCGTGCCGCTGGCCGACGAGGCCGAGATCATGGCCGAGGCAGTGCGCCTGGTGCAGGCCACGGTGGACGTGCCGCTCTGCATCGATTCGTCGGTGGTCAAGGCGCTGGAAGCGGGGCTGAAGGCCGCGGCCGGCAAGCCACTGGTCAACTCTGTCACCGGCGAGGAGGAGCGGCTGGAGGCGGTGCTGCCGCTGGTCGCCGAACGCGGCGCGGCCGTGATCGCCATCAGCAACGACGAGACCGGCATCTCCTACGACCCGCGTGAGCGCTTCAAGGTGGCCAAGAAGATCGTCCAGCGGGCGGAGAGCTACGGCATCCCGCGCGCCGACGTGCTGATCGACCCGCTGGCCATGCCGGTGGGCGCGATCCATGGCGCGGGCAAGCATCTCTTCGACATCGTGCGCATGGTGCGGGAGGAACTGGGGTGCAACACCATCTGCGGCGCCAGCAACATCTCCTTTGGCCTGCCCAACCGCCGAGCGCTCAACGCCACCTTCGTGGCCATGTCCATCGCCGCCGGCATGCCCTGCACCATCACCAACCCGCTGGAGCCGGAGATCATGGCCGCGATCCGCGCGGCCGACGTGATGATGGGCCACGACGAGAACTGCGCGGCCTGGATCATGTCGCAGCGCCAGGCGGCCGCGGCCACGCAGCCCGAAGCCGCGGCCGCGCCGGTCGATGACCGCGCCGCCCGCCGCGCCGCCCGCGAGGCGCGCCGCGCCGCCGGCTAGGCGCACCGCCCCGCCGGCCCCCCGTCATGCTGAGCCGTCTGCGGCGAAGCATCCCCAGACTCTGACTGACCCTGAGAATCCCATGTCCCACACCAAGCTCTTCATCCCCGGCCCCAGCGAGGTCCGCCCCGAAATCCTCCAGGCCCAGACCGGGCCCATGATCGGCCACCGCAGCGGCGACTGCGACGCGCTGATCGCCCGCGTCGAGGCCCAGCTCAAACAAGTCTTCCTGACCGAGAACCGCGTCTACATCCTGGCCTCCTCCGGCTCTGGCCTGCAAGAGGCCGCGATCCGCAACAGCGTGCGCGCCGACCGGCGGGTGGCCTGCTTCGTCAACGGCGCCTTCAGCCTGCGCTGGCACGGGGTCGCGACCGGCTGCGGCAAGGAGGCGGTGCGCTTCGACCTGCCCTGGGGCCAGCCGGTGCGGCCGGCCGACGTGGATGCGGCGCTGGCCGGCGGCGCCTGGGACGCGGTGACCGTGGTCCACAACGAGACCAGCACCGGCGTGGCCAGCCCGGTGGGGGAGATCGCGGCCCTGCTGCGGGCCAGCTACCCCGACACGCTCCTGCTGGTGGACGCGGTCAGCAGCATCGCCGGCGACTGGATTCCCACCGACCAGTGGGGGCTGGATGTGTGCCTGACCTCGTCGCAGAAGGCGCTGGCGCTGCCGCCCGGCCTGGCCTTCGCCGCGGTCAGCGATCGGGTGCTGGCGCGGGCCCGGGAGGTGACCGGCCGCGGCTGGTATTTCGATTTCCTGGAGCTGGAGAAGTACCTGGTGAAGAACACCACCCCCGCCACCCCGGCCATCAGCCTGCTGCGCGCCGCCGACCGGCAGTTGGGCGACATCCTGGCCGAGGGGATGGAAGCCCGCGTCGCGCGCCATCGCCGTCTGGCCGCCATGACCCAGCAGTGGGCGCTGGCGCACGGCTTCGGCCTCCTCGCGGCCGAGGGCTACCGTTCGCAGACTGTCACCTGCGTGGAGAACACCCCCGGCATCGACTACGCCGCGTTGAGCAAATTCCTCAAAGCGCGCGGCCTGGCCATCGCCAACGGCTACGGCGAGCTGAAGGGCAAAACCCTGCGCATCGCACACATGGGCGACGTGACCGAGGGGGAGATGCAGGAGCTGTTGGACGCGTTGAGCGAGTTTATGGAGAGGGCGTAGATGGCTTGTTGTTGACGACGTGAATGTCGTCGCCGTCGCAGATGCGGCAGTTGAGGAGGTAGCCGATGAAACGGGCGCGGCCGGCCGGGTCGTAGACCCACGGCCG
>JAKQCW010000027.1 GCA_029558955.1 Chloroflexota bacterium | reverse complement strand
CAACGGCGTGGATGCGACCTCCGTGACATCCACGAACTACGGCGGCAGGTTCGTGAACACGGCCTCCGGCGGCGCGGGGGCCTACACCATCGGCGGCGGCAACGCGGCGGCCGACCTGATCCTCGGTGGAACCGCCTCCGGTGACGATGGCCGCATCTACTCCGAGCCTTCGCTCAGCGACAGCGATGTCCTGTTCTTCACCAACGACGAGGCGCACATCCACCTGGACGAGGACAACAACAGCAACAGCGCCTTCGTCATCTACAACGGCGCCAACACCAGCGTCTGGTCGGTCACCGAGGCGGGCCTGGCCGTCGCCGCCGGCGGCAGCGCCGAGCAGGTCGACGCCGGCGCGGCCGGCGCGCGCCTGGCCTACGCCGTGGTCAGCCCGCAGCGCTGGATCGAGGACTTCGGCAGCGGCGAGCTGCTGGCCGGCCAGGTCGAAGTCGCGCTGGAACCGGTCTACGCCGCCAGCATCAGCGCCGCGCAGCCCTACCACGTCTTTTTGACGCCGCTGGGCGACTGTCCGCTGTACGTGGCCGCCAAGGCCGCGGCCAGCTTCACGGTGCGCGCGCTGGACGGCCGGCAGTGCAGCGTCGCGTTCGACTACCGGATCGTGGCCCTTCGCCGCGGCGATGAGGCGCTGCGTCTGGAGCCGTTCGCCGCGGCCAGCGACGACGACTGATTCCCTCTTGACCCCGCAGTGACGCCAAGCCATCCCATGAACAGTACTCAGATCGACTACGACAGCGTTGCCGAGATCTATGACCTGTACGTGGCCGCGGACTACGACATTCCCTTCTTCCTGGAGGAAACGGCGCATGTCGAAGGACCGGTCCTGGAGCTGACCGCCGGCACAGGGCGGCTCTCCCTTGCGCTGATCCAGGCAGGAGTGCCATTGACCTGCGTCGATGCATCCCGCGGCATGCTTGACGTCCTGTCCCGCAAACTGAGGGAGCGCGGTCTCAACGCGGAGGTGCTGTGTGCTGATATCTGCGAGCTGGAGCTCCCCACACGCTATCAGCTCGCGCTGCTGCCCTTCCAGGCGTTCATGGAAATCACAGGTGAGGCGCGCCAGCGCCAGGCGCTGGCGTCCGTGTTGGCATGTCTGGCCCCAGGCGGCCGCTTCATCTGCACGATGCACAATCCCGCCGTGCGCCGTGCCCAGGTCGATGGCACGCTGCGCCTCGTTGGACGCTTTGCGATCCCGGACGGCAGCCTGGTCGTCTCCGGCTTCGAACAGGGTGGTCATCCGCTGGTGAAACGGCTTCAGTTTTTCGAGTTCTTCAACAGCGACGGATCGCTGCGCTCGAAACAACTGTTGCCCATGGAGTTCGAGTTCGTCGAGAGAGATCAGTTCGAGGCCATGGCGCTGGAGGCAGGATTCCAGGTCCGCGCGCTCTATGGAAACTATGATCGCGCTTCCTTCGATGCAGGCCGCAGTCCGGTGATGATATGGGTGCTTCAAAGAGCCGACGCCCAACCATACTCAAGATCTAAGCCGGTTTGCGTGTCCAGTCAGAGGGGCGCACCTCAGGCGGCTCCCGACTGCTTCGCCACGTTCTCGCGCACCCGCGGCGCGATCTCGGCGATGAAACGCTCCAACTGATCGCCCGGCGGCTCGGGCAGGCCCAGGACGAAGCTGTCCATGCCCACCTCCAGCGCCAGATGCGTCAGCTCATCCACCCACTGCTCGACGCCGCCGCTGAAGGGCTTGGAGGATGCGCCCTGGCCGATGGCGCCCATGACATTGTAGATGCGCCGGATGGATGTCGGGTCGCGCCCGGCCGCAAGGGCTGCATCGTCGATGCGCGCCTGCATCTGCGGCAGGTCGGAGGGCGGCGCGTACGAGGAGGAGGGCACCCAGCCGTCGGCCAGCCGCCCGACCAGGTTGAGCATGCGCGGGCCAATGGCGCCCAGCCAGATGCCCATGGGGTGCGCCGGCAGCGGGCCGGTGTGAACGCCGCTCAGGCGGTAGAACTCACCCTCGAAGCGCGCCCCCCGTGCGCCGCTCCAGAAGAGGCGGATGATCTGCATCGCTTCCTCCAGCGCGGATACTGCCTCGCCCGGCGTGCGCCGGGGGCCGCCCATGGCCTGGATCGCGTCCCAGAACGCGCCCGCGCCCAGCCCCAGCTCGAAACGCCCGCCGCTCAGCAGGTCCAGCGTCGCCGCCCCCTTGGCCAGCACGGCCGGCGGTCGCAACGGCAGGCTGGCCACATCGGGGAAGAGGGTGATCCGCTCCGTCCTGGCGGCCAGAAAAGAGAGCAGCGTCCAGGTGTCCAGGAAACGGCTTTGGTAGGGGTGATCCTGGATGCCGATCAGGTCATAGCCGGCCTGATCACACAGCAACGCCCGACGTATCGCCTCGCCGGGATCGAGGCTGTCGGGCGTCAGGAAGTAGCCGAAACGGACTTGTGTGACACGGTTCATGGGGATAATCCTCCAGTTCGTCTTCAACTCCTACGGTCGGCATCGGTTGAGCTTTCAACCACGACATGCCGCCGCGATCATAATAACCCACTGCGCCTGGAGAGTAAGTAAGCCTGCCGCCACAGCCCGGGGCTATTTCAGGGTCAGCAGATAGGCCACCAGATCGTTGACCTCCTGCTCGGACAGCTTGCGCGGCCAATCCTGCGGCATGATGTTGGCCACGCAGGGCATCTCAGGCCTCGACGCGTTGCACCCCTTGGCCAGAAA
>JAKQCW010000011.1 GCA_029558955.1 Chloroflexota bacterium | reverse complement strand
GCTGGTACCACGATGACACGGTGGAGGTCTTCATCGACGGCGACTACAGCCACAGCGCAACGGGCTACGACGGCGTCAACGACTACCAGTTGGCCGTGCGCTACGCCGATGGCAATGTGGTGATCCGCGGCGCCAACTCGGCCGTCGTTCCGGCCGGCGCGCAGGCCAGCCTGGCCACGGCCAGCGGCGGCTACGTGCTGGAGATGACCCTGCCCCTGGCGCAGATCGGCGTCTCGCCGGTCGATGGCTACCTGCTGGGCCTGGAGGTGCAGGTCAACGACGACGACGACGGCGGCGACCGCGACACCAAGATGGCCTGGTGGTCCACCAACGACAACACCTGGCAGTATCCCAGCCTGTTCGGCGCGGGCATCCTGAACCAGACGCTGGTTCCGACCCCCGTTCCGCCCACCGCGACCCCCGTGCCGCCCACTGCGACGCCTGTGCCGCCCACCGCCACCCCGGTTCCGCCCACCGCGACGCCGGTTCCGCCCACCGCGACGCCGGTTCCGCCCACCGCCACCCCGGTTCCGCCCACCGCGACGCCGGTTCCGCCCACTGCGACGCCGGTGCCGCCGACGCCGACCCCAACGGCGACGCCGTCGGGTGGGCTGCCGTCGCCCTGGCAAACGCAGGACATCGGCTCGCCCAGCCTTGCCGGCAGCGCCAGCTACAACAACGGAACCTGGACCGTCGCCGGCTCCGGCGCAGACATCTGGGGCACGTCCGACCAGTTCCGCTTCGTCTACCGCACCCTGAGCGGCAACGGCGTCATCACGGCACGCGTCGTGACGCAGACCAACAGCAATAGCTGGGCCAAGGCGGGCGTGATGATTCGTGAGAGCCTGGCGGCCAACTCCCGCCACGCCATGACCATCGTCACGCCCAGCAACGGCCGGCGCCTGCAATACCGCAGCAGCACCGGCGGCAGCTCGGTCGACGTCAGCGGCGGCAGCGGCGGCGCGCCGGTCTGGGTGCGCCTGGTGCGTTCCGGCAACACCTTCACCAGCTATCGCTCGACCAACGGCACGACCTGGACCAAGATCGCCAGCCGCACCATCAGCATGGGCACGAACGTCTATGTGGGTCTCGCAGTGACCTCCCACAACAACTCGGCCCTGTCGACCGTCACCTTTACCAACGTCACTGCCCCGTAGAATCTCTTCGCCCCGCAGCGGCGGCTTGCGTCGCGCGCTCAGCCGCGCGCCAAGCCGCCGCTGTGGGCTGGCAACATCGGTGTGCTGACCGGCAATGGAGCGTATGACCATGAACTCGTTGAAAACCCGTCTGTTCCGCACCTGTCCCAAGACAGGTCGCATCGTCGGCGTGCGCCAGCCTGAGGGCTGGACGCGCGTTTTCTTTCCACTGATCGGCCTGGCCGCGCTGGTCTGGTTTGTGGTGCGCGTGGCGCCCAAGCCCAGCCGCGCCGCCTATCCCTGCCAACGGGTGGCCATGCCGCTGGCGTCGAGCTTCGTGCTCTGGCTAACCGGCATGGTCGGCGCGTCGCTGGCCTTCCGCCAGGCGCGTGGCAAGTTCCGCCAGGCGCGCTACGTCACCGGCGCGCTGGCGCTGGTGGTCGCGCTGCTGGGCGTCGGCTGGGCGTTGGCAACCGTGCCGCAGGGCGCGCAGGCCGGCCAGATCCCGGAGCGGGTCGAGTACACGCCGCACTCGGTCAACCAGCCCATCGGCGTGGCCAAAGGGCTGGCCCCCGGCCGCGTGGCCTGGGCCTACGAGCCGGCGGTGACCGTCTGGAATGGGAGCACCACAACCTCCGGCCAGCGCTGGTACAACCTGGTCAGCCAGCCCAAGGCCGACAACCTGATGGAGTGGGCGCTGACCGGCTATGCCGGCGCCGACAGCAGCAGTGCAGCCTGGGACGCGATCTTCCAGAGCTTCAACGGCGGCGCGGGCTACCAGGCGGGCGAGAAGGTCTTCATCAAGGTCAACCTGACCACCTCCTACTCCAACGGCTGCGCCAACGCCAGCTACAACTGGAACATCACCTGCCTGGGCGGCGGACCGACCACCGGCTGGACCTACATCGGCCAGTCGCCGCAGTTGATGATCGCCCTGCTGGATCAACTGGTCAACGTGGCGGGGGTCGCCCAATCCAACATCACCATCGGCGACTCCACCGGCCTGTGGGTCAACGAGCTCTACAACCCGGTACACAGCGCCTTCCCCAACGTGGTCTACATGGACGCACGCGGCGGATCGGGACGCACGGCCGCGGCCCGCAGCAATGTGCCGCTCTACTGGAGCACCAGCGAGGCCAACGGCAAGAGCCAGGACTACATCCTGCAGGCGGTGGCCAACGCGAAGTACGTCATCGACTTCGCCATCCTCAAGGTCCACGAGCGCAACGGCATCACCGTCACCGCCAAGAACCATTTCGGCTCGCTCAGCGGCGGCAACTCCAACGAGCGCAAGCCCCCCACCTCGGGCTACTATCACCTTCACCTGCGCCTGCCGCTGGAGACCGACCCCAACGCCTACGTCAACCGGGCGTTGATGGGGCAGTACCGGCCGCTGGTGGACCTGAACGGCCATGCCCAGATGGGCGGCAAGACGCTGCTCTACCTGGTGGACGGCATCTACGGCGGCTGGGGTGCTCAACGGCTACTGGCACTCGACGGGCACACCTGGCGCGGACGACAACAGCCAGGCCGACCCGCACGCGGTGACCCTGGCCGCCGGCCAGAACTACGTCGCCGCCGACTTCGGCTACTACGTCGAACCGGCCGCAGTGGGCAACCGGGTCTGGAACGACGCCAACCAGAACGGCATCCAGGATGGTGGAGAGGCAGGCATCCCGAATGTGGTGGTCAAGTTGACCATCGCCTGGCCCAACGGCCAAACCACGGTCCTGACCACCGTCACCGACAGCACCGGCTACTACAGCTTCGGCAACCTGCTGCTGGACGAGGACTACAACGGCCTTGGCAGTGGTGAGCCGACGCACACCATCTCCATCGACACTAGCCAACCGGCGTTGACTGGCTGGTATGTGACCCACATCGGTGCTTCCGGCAGCACGGTCTACAACGACTCCAACAATCCCAGCAACACGCAGGCCTCCCCGGTGCAGGGGCAGACCAACACGTCGTTCGCCAACGACAATGCCGGCAACGCCTCCTACGACTTCGGCTTCACCAACTCGCCGCTGGCGATTACGCTGGCCGGCTTCGGCGCGGCCGCCCAGACTGACCACGTGTTGGTGAGCTGGGAGACGGTGAGCGAGGCCAACAACGCCGGCTTCAACCTCTATCGCAGCCTGTCGGCTGACGGCGAGTACGCGCTGCTGGGCTTCACCCCCTCGGCCTCGCCCGGCAGCACGGCCGGCGCGGCCTACAGCCACCAGGACTTCGACGTCCAGGCTGGCCAGACCTACTGGTACAAGCTGGAGGACATCGACCTGAACGGCGCGGCCACCATGCACGGGCCGGTCAGCGTCTCCTTCCAGGCGCCGACAGCCGTGACCCTGAGCGGCATGGAGGCTGACGGCAGCCAGGGCGGCGCAGCGGCCCTCTGGCTGGCGGCTGGCCTGCTGGTCGTGGGCGGCGCATTCGCGCTCTACCGACGACGCGGCATGGCTGTCTAGCCCTCCCGCCTCTCTCTGAAAAGAAGGGCCTCAGCGCAAGCTGAGGCCCTTTTTGCTGGGCTCACTGCCCCCCTTCGCATCAGAAAGCGGGTTTTTCTCTCGCAGACCAAGACATGGCCCCATGAAAGGCGCCTTCGCCGAGATAGGCCAGGCCCGCACGAGAAAAACCCGCTTTCTGGGTCAATCGTTTTCCACAACGTGTCAGGGGAGTTCGATCCAGTTGTCAGCAAACTGCAAGGATCATCGCGTCAAAATTGTGTTATGATTGATGTACGTTGAACCCGTCCTCCCGCTGCGCCAACCATGGAGGGGTGACGGGGGTGTTTCCCCAGATACAAGAGCTGAAGCCGCCGTCGCCGCCCCCTTCATCGTTCCAACCCCGGCGGCTTCAGTATCTGTATATTCCGGCGTCACGGCTGGCAATGCTCTCTTCGTTGCTCACTCCCCCAGCCGCGACGCCGGTTTTTTTTGTCGAATGCAACCTGTTGAGCTAACGCCCGGCCGGCTGCAACACCAGCGTCTCCTGCGCGGTCTGCTGGATGTCGGCCTGGTCGAAGCGCAGGGGGATGAACTGCACCCCCTGCCACGGCTGCACCATGTCGTCGTAGTGGGGGCTGAAGACGTCGCCGCTCTGCC
>JAKQCW010000005.1 GCA_029558955.1 Chloroflexota bacterium | reverse complement strand
CGCGCACTGATTCCCGGTGCCATCGCCATCGTCATGACCATCATCGGCACCATGCTGACTGCACTGGTGGTGGCGCGTGAATGGGAGCGCGGCACCATGGAGGCGGTGCTGTCCACGCCGGCCTCGGTGGCCGAAATCCTGATCGGCAAGCTGCTGCCGTACTTCGTGCTCGGCATGCTGTCCACGCTGGGTGCGGCGGCGCTGGCGGTGTTCGTGTTCGGGGTCCCGATGCGGGGCTCGCTGGCGGCGCTGCTGCTGCTGTCGGCGGTGTTCATGGTGCCGGCGCTGGGTCAGGGTCTGCTGATTTCCTCCTTGGCACGCAACCAGTTCCTGGCAGCGCAGATTGCGCTGTTCACGGGCTTCCTGCCGGCCTTCATGTTGTCGGGCTTTCTGTACGAGATCGACGCCATGCCGGCACCGATCCGCGCCATCACCTTGGTGGTTCCGGCGCGCTACTTCGTCGATTCGCTGAAGACGGTGTTCCTGGCCGGCGACATCTGGGCCGTGTTCCTGCCCAACCTGGCGGCCATGGCGGCGATCGGGGGGCTGTTCTTCGTGATCGCCAAGCGCGCCACGCGCAAGAACCTGGAGTGACGCGATGTTGACTTCCGCATTCTCGTTCACCCGCCTGCGCGCCCAGTTCATCAAGGAAGTGCTCAGCGTCCTGCGCGACCCGCGCAGCCGCATGGTGGTGTTCGTGCCGCCGATCCTGCAGTTGCTGGTGTTCGCCTTTGCCGCGACGCTGGAAGTGCGCAACGTCGATATCGCCGTCTACGATCAGGATGCGGGGCGCTGGTCGCACGAGTTGGTACAACGCCTGGACAGCGCCCGCTTCATCACCCACGTCCGGCATGTCGACAGCCAACAGCAGCTCCACGAGCTGATCGACCGTGGCGAGGTGATCGCCGCGCTCGCCATCCCGGTGGATTTCTCGCGCTCCATCGCCGCCGGCGAAAGTGGCCGCGCGCAGGTACTGGTCGATGGCCGGCGCAGCAACTCCGGGCAGATCACCGTGGCCTATCTGTCCACCATCGCCGCCGATGTCGGCGCCGAGGTCGTGCCCGACGCCCAGGCACCAACGCCCGTG
>JAKQCW010000330.1 GCA_029558955.1 Chloroflexota bacterium | reverse complement strand
AGACCAGCTTCACTATCATGTGACGCCACTTTCGGCACTTCACGAGAAAATCCTATCCCTACTGGACTATCCAGTCGATATCTATAGCCAGTTGGCCCGTGAATTTCCTGGACCGGCTGGCTAAATGACCGAACCATGAGGCATTACGCACAAAACCGACTAAGAAAGAGAAAACACTCCCCCCATGAAACAACGAATCGTTTTGACCCTGGCCGCGCTGGCGGTTGGCCTTGGGCTGGCTGCCTGCGCCGCCAAGGAGCAAGCTGCCGCCCCCCAACCCGAGGCCGCGGCCGCGACGCCGATCCGGGCCAACAACCAGGTGACGGTGGATGGCGTGGTGGTTCCGGTGCGCAGCGCCGATCTCAGCCTGGCGACGTCGGGCATCGTCGATGAGGTGCTGGTCGCCGAGGGCGCGTCGGTCGCCGCCGGCGACCCGATCCTGCGCCTGCGGGCCGCCCGCCAGGCCGCGGCCCTTGCCCAGGCAGAGGCCGCGCTGGCGGCCGCCGAGGCGCGGCTGGCCGAGCTGAAGGCCGGCGCGCGGGTGCAGGAGATCGAGGCCGCCGCCGCCGCCGTCGATGCCGCCACCGCGCAGATCGACCGGCTGGCGGCCGGCGCGCGCGCCGAGGAGATCGCCGCGGCCAGCGCCGCCCTGGATGGCGCACGCGCCGGCCTGCAGCGGGTCCAGGAGGGCGCGTCCCGTGACCAACTGATCGCCGCCGAAGCCAACGTGGCCAACGCCCAGGCCGCGCTGCGCATCGCCCAGGCCGCCTACGACCAGGTGGCAGGCCAGCCTGACATCGGCCGCCGGCCGGAGGCGCTGGAGCTGGAGCGGGCCACCAACGCCTACAACGCCGCCGCGGCCCAGTTGGACGACCTGCAAGCGGGCGCCAGCGATGCCGACGTGGCCAGCGCCCAGGCCGCGGTGCGCCAGGCTCAGGCGCAACTGGACAGCGTGCGCGCGCCCGCCCGGCCGGCCGATCTGGCGGCAGCTCAGGCGGAGCTGCGCCGCGCACAGGCGCAGTTGGATCTGCTCAAGGCCGGCGCGCGCGCCGAGACCATCGCCGCGGTCGAGGCGGACGTCGCCTCCGCCCGCGCCGCCGTCGACCAGGCCCGGGCGGCGCTGGACGAAACGCTGCTGCTGGCCCCCTTCGCCGGAACGCTGGCCGAGCTGATGCCGGAGGTGGGCGAGCCGGTCTCGGCCGGCATGCCGGCGGCGCGGCTGGCCGATCTGACCTCCTGGCAGATCGAAACCGATGATCTGACCGAACTGGATGTGGTGCGGGTGGCCGAGGGTGCGCAGGCGCTGCTGCGCTTCGATGCACTGCCGGGGGTCGAGCTGTCGGGCCGCGTCAGCCAGATCAAGCCCATCGGCGTCAACAAACAGGGCGACATCACCTACACCGTGGTCATCGTCCCCGACCAGTGGGATGAGCGGCTGCGCTGGAACATGACGGCCGTGGCGACGATCACAGCGGCGCGCTAGGGCCGGCCATCAGCCGTTCCATGGCCGCGGCCAGCGCCTGCAGGCCGCGCAGCGGGCGGATCATCACCCGCAGCTCGGTGATCTGGCCCTGCTCGTCCAGTTGGAAGATATCGACCCCCTCGATCTCCAACCGCTTGTCGGGGCCAGGCACGGTGGCGGCGAACTGCATCACCACGCCGCCGCGCTCGTTGCTCCAGACATTGGTGTAGGTCAATGGGCTGAAAACCTGCATCACCAGGCCGAGAATGCCCTGGATCACCGCGCGGCCCTGGTAGGGCTTGAAGACGGCCGGCGAGCGAAAAACGGCATCCTCGACGAACATGGCAGCCATGGCGTCAAGGTCGTGGGCGGCGACAGCCGCCTCCCAGCGGGCGATGAAATCGTGATGGTTCATGTGGGCAACTCCTTGGAATGTGACAGTCTGGCGTATGCTTTTTGCCTTTTGCGGCGGAATCATGCCATAATGCCCCCGCCAGTGCAAGAACCGCGCCCAGCCATTCCCTCACCTGGAGACCCCGGCCATGAAACTGCCATCCCGTCCCCTGCTTGTCCTGCTGCTTGGTCTGACCCTGCTGGTGATCGGCGTCATCGGCGCGGCGGCCGCGCCCACGACGCCCCCATCGCAGGATCCCCTGGTGCGCATGCCCGGCACCCAGCCCAATGAGCTCAGCCTGACGCCGGCCAACGCCTGCATCACCTGCCATGCCGACTACGACCCGGCGGTGGAACCGGGCTTCAACTGGGAGGGGTCGATGAAGGCCCAGGCCGCGCGCGATCCGCTCTACTGGGCCAGCATGGCCGTGGCCGCCCAGGACTCCATCTGGGCCATCGGCTCGCCCAACGCGACCGACCTCTGCCTGCGCTGCCACATGCCCAAGGGCTGGCTGGAGGGCCGCTCGGAGAACCCCAACGCCTCGGCCATGGTCAGCAACGACTATGATGGCGTGCAGTGCGATTTCTGCCACCGCATGTGGGATCCGCATTTTGAGGACACGTACTCCGGCCTGCGCGAGGGGGACGACTGGGCCGGCTATTGGGATGAGGCGGGCAACAGCGGGCCGGGCAGCGGCACCCTGGCCCAAACGTCGGCTGACAACGCGCGCGCCGCGGACATCACCGCGGCCGAGGCGATCAGCTTCATGAATGGCCAGCCCTTCTTCGACGCCAACGGCCAGCCGGTCAGCCCAGCCTACACCGAGGCCAGCAGCGGCCAGTACTTCGTCAGCCCGCGCGGCTTCCGCCGCGCCTCCTTCTCCGACGCGGCCATGTTCCACGGCATCGAGTACAGTCGCTTTCACAAGAGCAAGTTCTTCTGCGCCACCTGCCACGACGTCTCCAACCCGGTGCTGGCCAACCTGAACGCCGACCCCAACCAGCCGCTGCCCAGCGAAACCCAGTCATCCAGCGTCTATTTCCCCCTGGAGCGCACCTTCTCCGAGTTCATCCTCTCGGACTATGGCCAGCAGGGGGGCGCGGCCGGCCTGGGGCCCTTTGCCCCGGACGTTTTCGACACCTCGCGGCCTGGCAATGTGATCGCCGCCTGCCAGGATTGCCACATGGCCGACCAGCCGGGCCGCGGGGCCGCCTTCCCCGAGGCGCTGCTGCGCACCGGCGATCCGGCCACCAGCGAGAGCACCGAGCACCCCTACAGCGGCCAGCCGGTGCATGACCTGACCGGCGGCAACATGTGGGTGCCCACCCTGCTGGCCAGCACCGTGCCCAGCTCCCCCAACTACGACCCGGTCAACGCCGCGCTGCTGGGCCAGGGCGCAGCGGCGCTGACGCTGGACCTCGACTACGGCCTGGGGCTGAACGCCGAGGCGCTGCTGGCCGGCGCGCAGCGGGCCCAGTCCAAACTGCAGCGCGCCGCGGCCATCGAGCAGCTCAGCTTCGATCCCCTCAGCGGCGCCCTCAGCTTCCGCATCCAGAACCAGACCGGCCACAAGCTGATCTCCGGCTATCCCGAGGGCCGCCGCATGTTCGTGGGGATCAAAGTCTACGGCCCAGACACCAGCCTGATCTACGAGATCAACCCCTACGACGCGGCCGTGGGCACGTTGAAGGGCCTGGGCGTGGCCGGCAGCCCGCCGTTGGGGCCGGGCCAGGCGCACCTGGACGCCCTGGTCTACGAAGCCAAGAATGGCAGCTCGCTGACCGGCGAGCAGCAGACCCAGCACTTCGTCCTGAGCGATCAGCGCTACAAGGACAACCGCATCCCGCCGCTGGGCTTCGACATCGCAGCCGCGCCCAGCCGTCAGACCGAGCCGGTCTGGCAGGGGACCATCGATCCCGGCTACTTCAGCGCGGCCGAATATGCCGGCGGCTACGACGCCATCACCGTGACCCTGCCCATCACCGCGGCCATCGTCGACGTCAGCCTCTACTACCAGACCACCAGCCGCGAGTATGTGGCCTTCTTGCGCCGCGAGATCAACGGCGAGGCGCCGCTGACCCTGCCCGATCCCAACCCGGTCACCCGTCCCAACGAGGCCTACATCGTGCAGAGCGACCCCTTCTTCAGCCAGCTCAAGGCGTGGGGCGACACCATGTGGCAGCTTTGGCTGCACAACAAGGACCTGCCGGGCGCGGCGCCGGTGCTGATGACGCGCAATGCGACCGCCGTGGCCCCCTTCTGCCACCCGGCCGACGTGCACCCCAACGCCGCCTCGGGCAACCCCGAGGCCTGCGATGGGGATGTGGACGTGGCCGACGTGCAGCGGGTGGCCGGCTGCTGGCTGCAAAGCGTGGGCGCCGCCTGTCCGGCCCGGCTGGACTTCAACGACAGCGGCGTCATCGACCTGTCGGACATCGTCTTCGCGGCCGAGAACTGGAACTGGCACTACTAGCGCCCGCCGCCCGCCGCCGCTGTGGCCGGTTTCCGACCGAGCCACCCCACCTACGCCCCCAAGCTGTGGCCGGTCTCCGACCGAGCCACCCCACCTACCCCCCTACGCTGTGGCCGGTCTCCGACCGAGCCACCCCACCTACGCCCCCAAGCTGTGGCCGGTCTCCGACCGAGCCACCCCACGGCCTGATAGCAAAAAAACGAGACCTGAGCGTTTCCGCTCAGGTCTCTCTTCTTTTCGCCCAATTGTCCGGACCCTGGATGGGGCCGGCGTTCATAATCCAGTCATCTGCGGGTTGGTCGGGAGGCGCCGCGCTGTCCCTGGACTGCGTCTTTCACATCGCCTGAGGCCGGGCTGCGTCAGGCGGGCTGGGACAGCGGGTTACCAGTCGTTGCGACGGCCGCCGCGGTCGCGGTCACGGCCATAGCCGCCGCGCCCACCGCCGCCGTAGCCGCCGCCATCGCGCCGCGGGGGACGCTCTTCGCGGGGCCGGGCCTCGTTGACGCGCAGGTTGCGGCCGCCGTACTCCATGCCATCGAGGGCCTGGATCGCGGCGTTCGCGCCCTGGTTGTCCATCTCCACGAAGCCGAAGCCACGGGGCCGGCCGGTCTCACGATCACTCACCAGGCTGACATCCTCGACGCTACCGTACTCGGTGAACAGACTGCGGACATCATCCTCGCTTGCGCTGAAGGGCAGATTACCAACGTAGATCCTAGTCACTTTTTACTCCCGCGCCCGGCGGTTGCCGGACGCCATTGCAGCATAGGCCCGCCTCTGCGGGCACGACCAATCGAGCTTCCCCTGAGTCGCCCCGACCAGGCGCACCAAGGTGTCTGTACTGCTGTGACAACCGCCCATCAGAAGCCTACCGGAACTCACACGAGACCTGAGGGACCCTTGGCGCTTGCGTCAGACAGTGTCCACCCATGTGGACTGCGCTATTATCGACCATAACTCAAAAAGATGCAAACTTTGCACGCAACAATTCCGACTATGCGCGGAGTCGAGGCTTCAGCCGGGTCTGGGCGATGCCAGTTGAGCGTGCCAACCCGCCCGAAGGTCCCCGCGCTCGGGCCGGTCTCCGACCGAGCCCCGCCCCTTTTGGAAGCTCCCTTCCATCCCCCACCAGCCAGATCAGCTATACTGCCAATACTTCAACATCAAACTAATCAAACAAAACGGAGCCTCGCCATGCTACAGCTCACCGGCTTTCACCATCTGACCGCCGTCACCGCCCAGGCGCGGGAGAACCTGCGCTTCTACACCGACACCCTGGGCATGCGCCTGGTCAAGCGCACCGTCAACCAGGACGACGTCAGCGCCTACCACCTCTTCTACGCCGACGGCCTGGCCAGCCCCGGCAGCGACCTGACCTTCTTCGACTGGGCCCACACGGCCAGGGAAGGCCGCGGCCGCCAGAGCATCACCCGCACCGGCCTGCGGGTGGACAGCGCGGCCAGCCTGGCCTGGTGGGCCAGCCGCCTGGCCGATCACGGCGTCGCCCACAGCGACGTGACCGAGCGCAACGGCCGCGCCGTGCTCGATTTCGAGGACTTCGAGGGCCAGCGCCTCAGCCTGGCAGTCGACGCCCCCACCGCGCCGGTGCACCCCTGGCCGCGCAGCCCCGTGCCGGCCGAGCATCAGATCCGCGGCCTGGGGCCGGTGACCATGGCCATCGCCCGGCTGGAGCCGACCGCGTGGGTGTTGACCCAGGTGCTGGGGATGCGACCGGCCGGCAGCTACCCCGATCCCGACAGCCCCGGCCACACGGTACACGTCTATGCCATGGCCGGCCAGGGCGCGGCCGCCGAGCTGCACGTGGCCGTGCGGCCTGACCTGCCCTTCGTCCGGCCGGGCGCGGGGGGCGTGCATCACGTGGCCTTCCGCGTGCCCACCTTCGAGGAGCACCACGCCTGGGAAGGGCATCTGAGCAGCCAGGGGGTGCGCCACAGCGGCCTGATCGATCGCTTCTACTTCCGCAGCCTCTACTTCCGCGAGCCCAACGGCGTGCTCTTCGAGCTGGCCACCGACGGCCCCGGCTTCGCCGTGGACGAGCCGCTAGAGACCCTGGGCGAGCGGCTGGCCCTGCCCCCCTTCCTGGAGCCGCAGCGCAGCCGGATCGAAGCGGGGCTGAAGCCGCTGGCCTAGCGCCCAAGCCGCCAGCCGGGTCCTGTGAGTGCGCTGGGCGCGTGGGTCGAGTAGGTTCTGGCGGCGGCGACCAGCGATCTTTGGAGCGCGCAACGGGCTTTCACGGGCCGCGAGTCGCCGCCAGAACCGTATCGAGACCCGATGGTGGCCAGGTGCGGCCCGCTCGCTGGTCTCGATACGCTGGAAGCGCCTGACCTCATGGGATTTGGCTGCCCTCAACCCGCTACTCGACCAACGCTCGCTAGATTCGTTGCGTGAGTGCCGGGTTTCGTGAGTGCGCTGGGCGCGTGGGTCGAGTAGGTTCTGGCGGCGTCGGCCAGCGATCTTTGCAGCGCGCAACGGGCTTCCACGGGCCGAGAGTCGCCGCCAGAACCGTATCGAGACCCGATGGTTGCCAGGTGCGGCCCGCTCGCTGGTCTCGATACGCTGGAAGCGCCTGACCTCATGTGATTTGACTGCCCTCAACCCGTTACTCGACCGGCGCTCGCTAGATTCGTTGCATGAGGGTCGGGTTGTAGAAAGATGCCAGCTTCTCGGAAAAGCTGGCATCTTTTTTTGCCCGCCAGAAGCGATTTGTTGCCAGTGCTGCGCAGTGCTACAATCATGGCGCCAGTGGAAGCGCGGCGGGCGAGCTTTGGCGACCGCTCATAATGCACCGTTCATCCCCGAGGACCACATACCCATGCCCCACTCCTACGCCGAAACCCTGACGCTGACCTGCGCCAACTGCGGGCGCGACTTCGACGCCGAGTTCTGGTTGATCGTGGACATCGTCGAGCGGCCCGACCTGCTGGCGCGCATTCTCGCCGACGATCTGCACGACGCCCAGTGTCCTCACTGCGCCGCCCCCGGCCACATGGACGCGCCGCTGCTGCTGTTCAACCCGTCTGCCGGGGCCAGTCAGGCAAGTGCTGGGGCCGATCCTTTAGCGGCTGGGGCCGGTCTCCCGACCGTGCCCCTCCTCTTCTCGCC
>JAKQCW010000308.1 GCA_029558955.1 Chloroflexota bacterium | reverse complement strand
GCCCGAGTGTCGGCGAACCCCTTCAGCGCCAATACCTTGGTGATGGCGGCCGTCAGAGTCGTCTTGCCATGATCGATGTGGCCAATCGTGCCCACGTTGACGTGTGGCTTGGTTCGCTGGAATACTTGCTTTGCCATGCGAAAACTCTCCTCTTTGTTTCCACGGCCAGCGCATTGATCCTGGCTGGCCGTGTTGGTGCGTTTTGCGACGCTGATTTCAGTGTCTGGTGTGCCGCTTTTAGACAACGAAGAACCCGAAGCAGCCACACACAACGTGGTACTTCGGGTCATTCCCGAGTACTGCGCTCTGCGTAGGCGCCCATGTTCGCCGCGTCTGTGCGCAGCCAGGGCACCCAATGCCATCCGGGATCGGCTCATTCATTCCGGCGGCAACTAATCAAGTATAGCACAGTCTGTGAGACGCGCCAAATTTGCTGGGCGTCTGTTTGGTCTGCGGTACGCCAATTCCTGCCTGGCTGGCTCAGCTCTCGCCGCGCACGCGCTTGGCGACTTCCGGGCTCACCGGCTCGTAGTGATCGAACTCCATGCTGAAGGTGCCGCGTCCCTGGGTATTGGAGCGCAGCGTGGTGGCGTAGCCGAACATCTCCGCCAGCGGGATGCTGGCGTGAACGGCCTGCAGCCCCTGCGAGTGCGGCGTCATGCCCTCGATGCGTCCCCGCCGCGCGCTGGCATCGCCGATGACGTCGCCGGCGAAGTTGTCAGGGACCACGACCTCAACCTTCATCATCGGCTCCAGCAGCACCGGCGCCCCGCGCTGCACACCCTCGCGCAGCGCCATGGAGCCGGCGATCTTGAAGGCCATCTCCGAGGAGTCCACCTCGTGGAATTTGCCGTCGATCAGCGTCGCTTTGATGTCCACCAACGGATAGCCGGCGCCGCCGCCAGCCTCAACAGCCTCGCGCACGCCCTGTTCCACCGCGGGGATGAACTCCTTGGGGATCGCGCCGCCAACGATCTTGTTCTCGAACACGAAGCCCTCGCCCTGGGCCAGCGGCTCCAGGCGCAGCGAAACCACGGCGAACTGGCCGCGGCCGCCGGTCTGCCGCACGAAGCGCGCCTCATGCTCCAACGACCGGGTGATGGTCTCGCGGTAGGAGACCTGCGGCCGGCCGACGTTGGCCCGCACGCCGAACTCGCGCAACATGCGGTCGATCAGCACCTCCAGGTGCAGCTCGCCCATGCCTTCGATCAAGGTCTGGCCCGTCTCGCTGTCGTAGCGCACGCGGAAGGTGGGGTCTTCCTCCGCCAGACGCTGCAACGATTGGCTCAGCTTGTCCTGGTCCGCCTTGGTGCGCGGCTCGATGGCGATGGAGATCACCGGCTCGGGGAACGAAATGGTCTCCAGCACGATGGGTGCGCTGGCGTCGCTGATGGTCTCGCCGGTGAAGGTATGCTTCAGGCCCAGCACCGCGGCAATATCGCCGGCGCCGACCTTGGTCATCTCCTCGCGCTGGTTGGCGCGCATGCGCACCAGTTGGCCGATGCGCTCCTTCTTTTCCTTGTTGGCATTCTGGTAGACGCTGCCGTTGGCCAAGGTGCCGGAATAGATGCGCAAATAGGCCAGGCGGCCCATGTAGGGGTCGGTGACGATCTTGAAGCAGAGCGCAGCCAGCGGGCCTTTGGGATCGGCTGCGCGCTCCTCCTCCTTGCCGGTGAAGGGGTTGACCCCAATCATGGGCGGGATGTCGATGGGGGAGGGCAGATAGTCGACGATGGCGTCCAGCAAGGGCTGGATCCCTTTGTTGCGCAGCGCGGTGCCGCACAGCACGGGCACCAACTGGGATCGAAGCGTCGCCTGGCGCAGCGCCGCACGGATCTCGCTGTTGCTGATCTCGTCTCCCTCCAGGTACTTGAGCATCAGGTCATCGTCGGTCTCGGCCACGGCCTCAATCAGCCGCTCGCGATGCTCCCGCACCAACTCCGCCATCTCCACCGGCACCTCAGTCTGCTCCGGCTTGGCGCCCAACTGGTCGGTGAAGATCCAGGCCTTCTGCTCGATCAGATCGACCACGCCGCGGAAGGTGTCCTCGATCCCCACAGGCAACTGGATCGGGATCGGGTTGCCGTTGAGGCGCTGGCGAATCATCTCCACCGTGCGCCAGAAGTTGGCGCCCAGGCGGTCCATCTTGTTGACGAAACAGATGCGCGGCACGTCGTAGCGATCAGCCTGACGCCAGACCGTCTCCGACTGCGGCTCGACGCCCGCCACGCCGTCGAACACCACCACGCCGCCGTCCAGCACGCGCAGGCTGCGCTGCACCTCAGCGGTGAAGTCGATGTGACCGGGCGTGTCGATCACGTTGATCTGGTATTCGCGCCAGGAGCTGGTGATGGCGGCCGCGGTGATGGTGATACCGCGCTCGCGCTCCTGTTCCATCCAGTCAGTGACCGTCGTTCCTTCGTCCACATTGCCCAGGCGATAGGTCGTGCCTGAGTAGAAAAGGATGCGCTCGGTGGTGGTGGTTTTGCCCGCGTCGATGTGGGCGATGATACCGATGTTGCGTATAAGACGCAGCGAGTCGTTGTCTGGCATAGTTAGCTCAAGGGTCAACAATCAAAGACGGACGGCTGGGCGTTTCCAGCCGTCCGTCTCTGCGGGATGGTTACCGATGGAGACAGTCAACAATACCCCGCAACTGCACAGGTGGCCTAGCGGCCTCCCCAGCGGTAGTGGGCAAACGCACGGTTGGCCTCAGCCATCTTGTGCGTATCTTCTTTTTTCTTGATGGTGTTGCCGGTGTTGTTGGCGGCGTCCAACAGCTCGGCCGCCAGCTTCTGGGCCATGGATTTGCCGGAGCGTTTGCGCGCGTTGGCGATCAGCCAACGGTGCGCCAGCGCCTGCCGGCGAGCGGGCGCGACTTCCATGGGAACCTGGTAGGTGGCGCCGCCCACGCGCCGCGGCTTGACTTCCACCACGGGGGAGGCGTTCTGGATAGCGTGCTCGAACACCTCGATGGCCGGCTTGCCCGTGCGTTCGGCGATGATGTCCAACGAGCCATAGACCACAGCCTGGGCCGTGCTCTTCTTGCCGTCGTACATGATCCGGTTGATGAACTTGGACAGCTGCGCGCTGTTGTACTTCGGATCGGGCGCGATCTCGCGAATTGGTGCCTGATTGCGTCGCATGAACCTTCTCTCCTGCTATTTCTTCTTCGCCGCGGTCGGCGCGCCGGGCTTCGGACGCTTGGCGCCATACTTGGAACGGCCGCGCCGGCGCTTGTCGACGCCGGTGCTGTCCAGCGCGCCGCGCACGATGTGATAGCGCACGCCAGGCAGATCTCGCACGCGGCCGCCGCGCACCAGCACCACTGAGTGCTCCTGCAGACGGTGCCCCTCACCGGGGATATAGGCCGTCACTTCCATGCCGTTGCTCAGACGCACACGGGCAATCTTGCGAATCGCCGAGTTCGGCTTCTTGGGCGTAGCCGTGCGCACCTGGGTGCAGACGCCGCGCTTCTGCGGCGAGCCCTTGGGCGTCCGGTCGGTTCGTGACCGCAAGGTGTTGCGGGTAAACTGCAGGGCCGGCGCCTTTTCCTTGCTGGGCTTGGTGGTGCGGCCATGGCGAACAAGTTGATTGATAGTAGGCAACGTAGTCTCCCTGGAGATTCTCTATTTCAGACGGCAAATGCCTTGGTTTCAGCGTGCTGAGACTTTACGCCGATCTCCGCAGTTTCGGGCGGAAATCGCAAGCGTAGGCCGGACCGCAGCTACAGATCCGGCCTACGAAGCGCTATTCTAACACAAGACCCACGCAGGGTCAAATCACAGCTTGTTTCCTAATCGTCCTCGTAGTCGATGTCGGAGTAGTCGTCCAGCATGGGCAGTTGGCCCAGCAGGCCGAAGGCATCGGCGAATTCCCGGTCGCGTGCGCTCAACATGTCGTCGTCGTACTCGTCCAGGTCGTCTCCTTCCAGATCATATTCGTCATCGTATTCGTCGATAGCCTCGCCGACCACATGACGCGCCTGGGAGCTTTCGAAGCCGGTGCCCACGGGGATCAGCTTGCCGATGATGACGTTTTCCTTCAGGCCGCGCAGATGGTCGACCTTGCCCCGCACGGCGGCATCGGTCAACACCCGCGTCGTCTCCTGGAAGGAGGCGGCCGCCAGGAAGCTCTCGGTGTTGAGCGAGGCCTTGGTCACGCCCAGCAGCACGGTATCCCCGCGCGCCGGCTGGCCGTTGCGGGCCATGATCTCCTCGTTGGCCTGCTCGAACTCGAAGCGATCCACCAGCTCACCCGGCAGATATTCGCCGTCGCCGGCCGTGCGGATCTGGATCTTGCGCAACATCTGGCGGATGATCACCTCGATGTGCTTGTCGTGAATGCTCACACCCTGCGAGCGGTAGACCTTCTGCACCTCTTCCAGCAGATAGGTCTGGCAGGCCTCGGGCCCTTGGATGCGCAGCACCTCGCGCGGGTTCTTGGAGCCCTCGGTGAGCTGCGTGCCAGCCTCTACCCGGTCGCCGCGGTCGACGCGCAGGCGGGCCGACGGGGGAATCGCCTGCTCCCACTCGTTCGTTTCCTCGCGCCGCACCACCGCGCTCACAAGCCCCGGCGTGGCATCGGGACGCTCGATGTAGACATGGCCATCCATGCCGGCCAGGAGTTCCTGGCCGTCGCTCAGCCGGGCCAGCACCGTTTCTTCCTGAACCCGGTCGCCATCGTTCACCACGAGGACCGCATCGGCCGGAATCTCCTGCTGGCGTCGCACCACGCGGCTATCCGTCACCTTGATCATGCGCTGCTCGCCGGCCCAGTAGACATCCACCACGCCGTCGATCTCGCTGATCACCGCCTCGCCCTTGGGCGTGCGGGACTCGAAGAGTTCCTCGACGCGCGGCAGACCTTGGGTGATATCCTCGGCGCCGGCCACGCCGCCGGTGTGGAAGGTGCGCAGCGTGAGCTGGGTGCCCGGCTCGCCGATGGACTGGGCCGCGATGATGCCCACGGCCTCGCCCGGCTGCACCATCCAGCCCCGGGCCAGGTCCCGGCCATAGCACTTCTGGCACAGGCCTACCCGCGTCTCGCAGCGCAGCGGCGAACGAATCAGCACCTGCTTCACGCCCGCAGCAGTGATGCGCGCGACATCGGCCTCGTCGATCAGATGATCGCGCTCGAACATCACCTCGCCGGTGCGCGGGTCAGTGATGGGCGCGGCCGTCAGCCGCCCCACCAGCCGCTCGCCCATCTTCTCGCCCATGGCCCGGCTGCTCTCCTCGCTGATCCAGATCCCGGCCAGGGTGCCGCAGTCTTCGTCAGTGATGATCACATCCTGAGCCACGTCCACCAGACGGCGGGTCAGATAGCCCGCGTCGGCGGTGCGCAGGGCGGTGTCGGCCAGACCCTTGCGCGCGCCGTGGGTGCTCAGGAAGTATTCCAGCGAAGTCAGGCCCTCGCGGAAGTTGGAGCGGATCGGCAGGGCGATGATGCGACCGGAGGGGTCGGCCATCAGGCCGCGCATGCCGGCCAGCTGGCGGATCGGCGTCACACCGCCCTTGGTCGCGCCGCTGGTGGCCATCGCGCCGATCCCTTCCAGCGGATCCAGATCCTCGCGCACGGCCTGCGTGATGTCATCGGTGGCGCGCGTCCACAGCTCGACCACCCGATTGTACTGCTCATCCTCGGTGATCAGGCCGCGCCGGTACTGTCGCTCCGCCTGCTCCACCTCTTTGGTGGTGCGCTCCAGGATGGAAGTCTTGACCTCCGGCACCTGGATGTCGCTGACGGCGATGGTGAAGCCGCTCTGCGTGGCATAGCGGAAGCCCATCTCCTTGATCACGTCCACCATGTTGGCGGTGGCTTCCTGGCCCAGCAGCTCATAGCACTCGCCCACCAGGTCGTTGACGGCCTTCTTCTCCATCACCTCGTTGACGAACTGCAGCTCGGCCGGCAGGCCCAGGTTGAACAGCACCCGGCCCGGCGTGGTTTCGATCAGGCGGTTGGCCGGCCAGCGACGGGCCGAATAGCCGTGGGTGCGTAGTTGATGCTTCAGCTCCTCCAGGCTCTTGATGCCGAAATCAGGCACCTCGTCGATGAACTTGCGCTCGCTTTTGCCGGCCAAACGGTCCAGCGCCTGGCCCACGGTCGTGATGCCGGCCGCGTTCAAGGCCTCCAGCACCCGCTCGCTCAGCTCGATGGTCTCCAAGCTGACCTGGTCCAAGGGAGAGGTGAAGCGCGTCTTGATCAGGGCGCGAATGTCCACCACCCGCAGCCCATAGGCCATCAGCACCTCGTCGAAGTCGGTGAAGATCTTGCCTTCGCCGCGCGCGCCGGGCTGCACTGTGGTCATGTAGTAGACGCCCAGCACCATGTCCTTGGAAGGGCCCACGATCGGCTCGCCGCTGGACGGCTTCAGCAGGTTGCTGCTGGAGAGCATCAGCTCCCGCGCCTCGCGCACGGCCATCTCGCTCAGCGGCACGTGCACCGCCATCTGGTCGCCGTCGAAGTCCGCGTTGAACGCGGCGCAGACCAGCGGGTGCAGTTGGATCGCGTTGCCCTCGATCAGCACCACCTCGAAGGCCTGGATGCCCAGGCGGTGCAGGGTCGGCGCCCGGTTCAACAGCACCGGACGCTCGCGGATGATGTCGTCCAGCACGTCCCACACGGCCGAATCGATGCGATCGACCATGCGCTTGGCGCTCTTGATGTTGTGGGCGTGGTTGTGCTCCACCAGCCGCCGCATGACGAAGGGCTTGAACAGCTCCAGCGCCATCTTCTTCGGCAGGCCGCACTGATGCAGCTTCAAGGTGGGGCCGATCACGATCACCGAGCGGCCGGAATAGTCCACGCGCTTGCCTAAGAGGTTGCGGCGGAAGCGTCCCTGCTTGCCCTTGAGCATGTCGGACAGGGACTTCAGCTTGCGCTTGCCGCTGCGGCTGACGGCGCGGCCCCGCCGGCCGTTGTCGATCAGGCTGTCCACCGCCTCTTGCAGCATGCGCTTCTCGTTGCGCACGATCACATCGGGCGCGCCCAGCTCCAGCAGACGACGCAAACGGTTGTTGCGGTTGATCACCCGGCGATACAGGTCGTTCAGGTCGGAGGTGGCGAAGCGGCCGCCGTCCAACTGGACCATCGGCCGCAGGTCGGGCGGGATCACCGGCAACACGGTCAGGATCATCCACTCCGGTCGGTTGCCCGACTTGCGGAAGGACTCCACGACCCGCAGCTGCTTGGCCGCCTTCTTGCGGCGCTGCTTGGAACGGGTGCTCCGGATCTCATGGCGCTGCTCCTTGGCCATCTGGTCCAGGTCCATGCGCGCCACGATCTTGCGGATCGCCTCGGCGCCCATGTCGGCCTCGAAGACGTTGCCCCAGCGCTCCGAAAGCTCGCGATAGCGGCCCTCCGAGAGCAACTGCCGCTCGCGGAGCGATTTCAGCTCCAGCAGCTCATCGTCCATCTCCTGGCGCAGCCGGTCTGCCTTGCCATCGCGCTCCTCCTGGATGGCCATGATCTCCTGCTCGGCGATCTTCAGCTCGTGCTCGCGCTTGCTGGCCACCAGGTCGGTCAGGCGGCGGCGCTCCTCAGCCAACAGCGCGTCGATCTCGCTCAACTGCTCCTGCACCGCCTCGTTCAGACGATCGGTCAACCCGCGCTGCACGATCTCGCCCTTGGTCAGCAGCGGTTGGTCGCTCCAGGAGAGGACGATCTGCTCCTCGGACGCCTTGCCGATGCGGTTCTCCAGGCGCATGGTCAGATTCTGCGCTTCCTTGATCAGCGCATTGGACTGCTGTTCCAGTTGGCCGGCGAAGCGGGCCAGGCCATCTTCCAGCTCCTGGTCCAGGCGGCTCAACGCCTTGTCGCGCCGCTCTTCGACCTCCAGGATGCGCGTGTCGAAGTCGCCATCCAGCTTGGCCAGCCGGCTGATCAGGTCACGCTCGTGGCGCTGGATGGTGCGGCCGCGCGCGTCTTCATCCACTTCGGTGATCACATATTGGGCGAAGTAGAGCACCCGCTCCAGGTTGCGCGGGGAGATGTCCAGCATCAGGCCGAGCCGGCTGGGCACCCCTTTGACATACCAGATATGGCTGACGGGGCTGGCCAGCTCGATGTGGCCCATGCGCTCGCGGCGCACCCGGGCCGGGGCCACCTCCACACCGCACTTGTCGCAGACGATGCCCTTGTAGCGCACGCGCTTGTATTTGCCGCAATAGCATTCCCAGTCCTTGGTGGGGCCAAAAATGCGCTCGCAGAAAAGGCCGTCGCGCTCCGGGCGCAGCGTTCGATAGTTGATCGTTTCCGGCTTCAGCACCTCGCCGTAGCTCCATTCGCGGATGTGCTGCGGCGAAGCCAAAGAAATCCTGATGGCATCGAAATCGTTTACTTCCAAGGTACACCTCTTGGTCAGTGACCAGTGACTTGCAGTCCAGTTGACCCGTGAACAGCACGCCGTTCACTCTCCACTGTTTACCACGAACTGCTTACTGATTACCTGCCCGCCATCGGGCCGGGAACGCTGATGCTGAAACCCAGCTTCGGCAGCTGTTCGTCGCTGTCGTCCCTGCCGAACTGGATGACCTCGTCCTTCTCGTTGATCACCTCAACCGCCAGACCGAGCGATTGCAGTTCCTTGACCAACACGCGGAACGATTCGGGCACGCCAGGGGCAGAGATCGACTCGCCCTTGACGATGGCTTCATAGGTCTTCACCCGGCCGGTGACGTCGTCCGATTTGACCGTCAACATCTCCTGCAAGGTGTAGGCTGCGCCGTAGGCTTCCAGCGCCCAGACCTCCATCTCGCCGAAACGCTGGCCGCCGAACTGGGCCTTGCCGCCCAGCGGCTGCTGCGTCACCAACGAGTAGGGCCCGGTGGAGCGGGCGTGCACCTTGTCTTCGACCAGGTGCGCCAGCTTCAGCATGTTCATCACACCCACGGTCACCGGCCGGTCGTAGCGCTCGCCGCTCATGCCGTCGTAAAGCGCCACCTTGCCGGTTGTGGGCAGGGAGGTGTTCTTCTGGAGCGCCAGGCGCACGGCCTCCAGCTCCACCTCTTCATCGCTCAGGGCCGAGATGCGATCCATGGCCTGATAGATGGCCTGACGATCGTCGCTGGTTCCTTCCACCTCGTGATAGTCGTCAGCCCCGGCGTCAACCTGAGCATAGCTGATCAGACGCATCTCGTCGCGCACAGCCTGCTTGAGCCATTCGCGCAGGCAGACCCGCCGCGCCTGCTCGTTGAGCTGCTGGCGGGCAGGGAGGGGCAGCGCGGTGTATTCATCCTCAGACACCAAGATGCGGTCAGGATCGTAGTTCTGCGGCTCTTCCCGCAGCCACTCGCGCAGCAGCGAGCGCCGCGCGTAGGATTGATTGTAGTAGACCTGCTCGGCGTCGTAGCCGCGCTGGCCCAGCCATTCGGTCAGGTAGAGGGTGCGCAGCTCGTCGTCGTGAAGGATCGCGGTCTCATCCATGCCGCTCTCGGCCGCCCAGGCCCAGGCGCGCTTGGTGGCCTTTTCCCAGGCGCGACCCATCAGCCAGGCGCGGGCCAGCTCAGCCTCGATCTCATCCTCGCGCGCGCCGTCGAACACCGGGGTCTCCACGTAGAAGCCCAACTGCTTGGCGGCCCAGCCCAGATGCACTTCCAACACCTGACCGATGTTCATGCGCGCCGGCACGCCCAGCGGGTTCAGAATCATGTCCACCGGGGTGCCATCCTCCAGGAAGGGCATGTCCTGCACCGGCACCACCTTGGAGATGACTCCCTTGTTGCCATGTCGGCCGGCCATCTTGTCGCCCTCGGTGATCTTGCGGCGCTGGGCCACCATCACGCGCACCATCTTCTCCACGCCGGAGGGCAGGTCGCGGTGATCATCGCGGTTGAACACCTTGATATCCACCACCTTGCCCTTCTCGCCGTGCGGCAGACGCAGGCTGGAATCCTTGACTTCCCGCGCCTTTTCGCCGAAGATCGCCCGCAGCAGCTTTTCCTCAGGGGTCAACTCGGTCTCGCCCTTGGGGGTGATCTTGCCCACCAGGATATCGCCGGGGCCGACCTCCGCGCCGATGCGGATGATCCCTTCCTCGTCCAGGTCCTTCAACGCGTCTTCACCCACGTTGGGGATATCGCGCGTGATCTCTTCCGGTCCCAGCTTGGTGTCGCGGGCCTCGGTCTCGTGCTTCTCGATGTGGATGGAGCTGAAGCGATCCTCCTGCACCATGCGCTCGGAGATCAGGATCGCGTCCTCGTAGTTGCCCCCCTCCCAGCTCAGGAAGGCGACCACCACGTTCTGCCCCAAAGCCAGCTCGCCGCGCTCGGTGGAGCTGGAATCGGCCAGCACATCGCCAGCCTCGACGATGTCGCCCTTGAACACAGCCGGCCGCTGGTCGATGCAGGTCGACTGGTTGGAACGGTTGAACTTGCGCAGGGGGTAGCGGCGGCGGGTGCCATCGTGCTCCAGCACGAAGATCTCAGAGCCGGTCGCGCTGAGAACCTCGCCGGCGTGCAGCGCCAGCACCACCTGACCGCTATCGCGCGCGGCGCGCGTTTCCATGCCGGTGCCCACGATGGGCGCCTCCGGCTTGATCAACGGCACAGCCTGGCGCTGCATGTTGGAGCCCATCAGCGCGCGGTTGGCGTCGTCGTGCTCCAGGAAAGGAATCAACGAGGCCGACACGCTGACGATCTGCTGCGGCGACACGTCCATGTAGTCGATGCGCGCCGGCGCCTCGAAGAGGAAATCCTGGCTGCGCCGGGCCGACACCCGACCCTCGCGGAACTGGCCGTGCTCATCCAGGGCCGCGCTGGCCTGGGCGATCGAATGCCGATCTTCCTCGTCCGCGGTCAGAAAGGAGACCCCGGTGACGGCGCGCGGCATGACCTTGAAGGTGCGCGGCGCGCCCTCGGGCAGGCTTTGATCCACCAGTTCGATGGTTTCGGCGTCCAACACCGTGCCGGTGGGCACCACCGTGGTGCGCGTGGTCGGCTCGATGATAGCCTCTGCCAGGGTCGATCCGACGATCTCAGGGGCTGACAGATCGACATCATGGATCACCTTGCGGTAGGGCGTCTCGATGAAGCCATACTCATTCACCCGGCCATAGGAGGCCAGCGAGCCCATCAGGCCGATGTTGGGGCCTTCCGGCGTCTCGATGGGACAGATGCGGCCGTAGTGGCTGTGGTGCACGTCGCGCACGTCGAAGCCGGCGCGCTCGCGGCGCAGGCCGCCCGGCCCCAGCGCGCTCAGACGGCGCTTGTGGGTCAGCTCCGCCAACGGGTTGGTCTGGTCCATGAACTGGCTGAGCTGGCTGCCGCCGAAGAACTCGCGCGTGGCAGCTACCACAGGCCGAATGTTGATCAACGACAGCGCGGTGATCTGCTCCGGGTCACGAATCGACATGCGTTCCCGCACCACCCGCTCCATGCGCAGCAGGCCGATGCGCAACTGGTTCTGGATCAGCTCGCCCACCGTCTTAACCCGACGATTGCCCAGGTGGTCGATGTCATCGGCCGAATCCACGCCGTTGTTGATGCGGATCATCTGCTTGATCACGCTGATTAGGTCTTCATTGGTCAGCGTGCGCTGGGAAATCGGGATGTGGTTGAGATCCAGCCGCCGGTTGAGCTTGTAGCGGCCCACCTTGCCCAGGTCGTAGCGCCGCGGCTCGAAGAGCAGGTTATGCATGAACTTCTCGGCGTTGTCCAGGGTGGGGGGATCGCCAGGGCGCAGCTTCTTGTAGAATTCCAGCAGCGCATCCTCGCGCGTGCGGGTGTTCATCGGCTCTTTTTCGATGGTGGCTGCCAGGTAGGGATGGTCGGGAATGGTGTCCACGTCCTGGAAGAGCTCGAAGATCTGATCGTCGTCGGCGTAGCCGATGGCGCGCAGCAGCGTGGTCACCGGCAGCTTGCGCTTGCGGTCCACCTTGACCGAGATCAGGTCGCGTCGCGAGGTCTCGAACTCCAGCCAGGCGCCGCGGCTGGGAATCAGCTTGGCCATGCACAGCTCGCGGCCGGTGGTGCGATCCTCGTCGACGGTGAAATAAACGCCCGGCGAGCGAATGAGCTGGCTGACCACCACACGCTCGGCGCCGTTGATAATGAAGGTGCCGGCCTCGGTCATGAGGGGAAAATCGCCGGTGAAGACGTCAGACTCGCTGATCTCGCCGGTATCGCGGTTGCGCAACTGCACCCGCACCCACAGGGGCGCGGCAAAGGTCATGTCGCGCTCGCGGCATTCCTGCTCCGAATACTTGGACTCGCCAAACCAGAACTTGCCGAAGTGCAACTCCAGGTTGTGGTTGAAACTGACGATGGGGGAGATTTCGTCGAAGAGCTCGCGCAGCCCCTCAACTTTGAACCACTCGAAGGAGTTGAGCTGGATCTCGGTGAGCCGCGGCAACGGCAACACATTGGGAATACGGGCGTAGCTCTTGCGCTGAATCTGGGCGTTGGAAGTCAATGTCATACCTCCGTGATCCTGGGCTGGACCCGACCATCGAGCCCAGTGTGCGAAACGTACCTGGCTTTGGCAGACTAAAAAGCCAGGCCATGCCTGCAAATCAACTTAACGACGATGTCCTGGCTTATGGGGTGCAGATAGGTTCAAGGTCGCCATGCTTCCGAAAGGATGGCAGCCTTGAACCATCCGACGACAACGCTATGTTCGGCCTGTACACGCGCCAAAAGCCCAGGCAATAGCCTACCCTAGCCGCCCATCCAGGATCGATGGGGGCTTGCCAGGCAATTGGGGCAATGTGCGGGATAATGCGGCCCTCGGTCACGATTCGGTGCGTGGAACAGGGTTGCCATCTTTTCGGACAAAATGGCAACCCTGTTCTTACGCTGTGCGCACCGCAACAGCCAATACTACCATGCGGACGGATTCGTGTCAAGTATTGATGCCCGCGATCAACGGCCATCCCTTGGCAAACCTTACAATTACCTTAAAATTCCATAATTGATCCCCTACTTCCGCTCCAGACAGCTTGTCAAATCCTCAGAAGGGTGATATGATGGCGAATGTGGGACGAAGTGGGTTGAAGTGGGAGATCACTCCTACTTCTTACCCCGTTCCGGCCATCCAGTGGGACAGCTCACCGAACACATGTTCTGCTTCGGATGGCCCAGTGGGTTAGCTACCCTTCATCGGTCCAGGTGCTTCCATGCTCATCGGTCAGTACGAACACACGCTAGACAGCAAAGGACGGCTGACTTTGCCCGCGGAATATGGCGCGGAGCTGTTGCCCGGCGTTGTCCTGACCCGCGGCATGGAAGATTGTCTCTATCTCTTCCCGCGCGAGGAGTTCGAACGCCTGGGCAACCGGCTGCGGGAGCAATCGCTGACCGACTCGCGCACCCGCAAGCTACGCCGTTGGCTCTTTTCCCAGGCCCACGCCGCTGAGCCTGATCGCCAGCGCCGGATCGTGGTTCCCCAGTGGCTGCGCGAGGTTGCCAGCATCGGCGACAAGGTGCTGATCGCCGGCATGGACAACTACCTGGAACTTTGGAATCCTGAGAGCTGGCGCAACCAGGACCAGGCGCTGCGCGCCGAGCTGGACGACGCCGATTTCTTCGCCAGCCTGAACGTCTAACCTGGGAGCGGTGCATGAGCCCCACTTCCCTGGATCTGCCCAACCTGCCGACGAGCGTCGCCGGCACCGTCCACCGCCCCGTCCTGGAGCAGGAGGTGCTCACCCTCCTGGCGCCCAGGCCGGGTGGGCGCTACATCGACGGAACGGCCGGCGGCGGCGGCCACTCCGAGGCGCTGCTGGCAGCCGGCGGTCAGGTTCTCAGCCTGGATGCCGACCCCAACGCCGTGCAACGGGTGCGCCAGCGTCTGCTTCCCTTTGGCGACCGCTCGCGGGTGTTACAAAGCAATTTCCGCCACATGGCGACTGTGGCGCAGCAGGCCGGCTTCATCCCGGTGGATGGCATCCTCCTGGACCTGGGCCTGAGCAGCGATCAACTGGAGCTGGAAGGGCGCGGCTTTGCACTGATGGCCGATGGGCCGTTGGACATGCGCTTCGACCCCAGCCAGCCGCTGAGCGCCGCCGACCTGGTCAACACGCTGCCCGAAGGCGAGCTGGCCGACCTGATCTACACCTACGGCGAAGAGCATCTCTCGCGCCGGATCGCGCGGGCCATTGTCCAGGCCCGGCCGGTGGAGGGCGCCGCCCACCTGGCGCGGGTGATCGAGCGGGCTGTGGGCCGGCGTGGACGGATCCATCCGGCCACCAAGACTTTTCAGGCGCTGCGCATCGCGGTCAACGACGAGCTGGGCGCGCTGCAGGATGTGCTGCCGCAGGCGGCGGCCCTGCTGCGGCCCGGCGGCCGGCTGGCCGTGATCTCCTTTCATTCACTGGAAGACCGCATGGTCAAGCAGTTCATGCAGCGTGAGGCGCAAGACTGCCTCTGCCCGCCGGAGATGCTGATCTGCCAATGCGGCCATGTGGCAACCCTTCGGCTGGTGAGCCGCAAGCCGGTCGTACCCTCGGCCGAGGAGATCGCCCGCAACCCGCGCAGTCGCAGCGCAAAGCTGCGCGTGGCAGAGCGGCTGGCGGGCTGAGCGCAACGGCGGGCTCGGTCGGAGACCGGCCTGAGCGGCTTTTTTGGCTGGTTGCTAAGCCCAGATTTCTCGCCCTGTCTTGGCTGTCGCCTGACATCTGAGACGCGACACGCAACACGAGAGCCTGACCCATGTTGGACGGCAACGCTTTCCCACAACCGCAAAATCGCACCCCGGAAGCTGCTGCCAGGCGTTTCTCTTTGCCGCCGCACGCGCTGCAAGCCGTGTTGATCGTGGTTGGCATCGTGCTGGCCACCTTCGTGCTCTACCTGTACGTCCTGCCCAACAGCCAGATCGACGCCGCGCGGGTGCGCATCGCCGACCTGCAGACACGCAAGGCGATGCTGGAACGCCAAAATTCGGCGTTGCTGCAAGAGATCGCGCTGGCCTCGAACCTCAAGACGCTGGAGCTCAGGGCCAAGGCCTTGGGCATGGGGCCGGCCAGGAGCACCATCTATCTGCGCATGCCTGGCAGCAGCCCATCGCCGACCGGAACAGGCGCGGCGGAGGCGGGGTCCTCCCAGTCCTCAACGGACGCCAACGCCGATTCCCAGGACGCGCCCGCCACGCTCTCTGAGTGGCTCCAGCGCGAGCACCGGGAAAACCTGCTGCGCCAATTCCGGCAGACTGTGAGCAACGCCGTCGATCAGGTGCTCCAGCGCTTTGGAGCTGTGCCGTGACCTCGCAACCTTCCTCCTCCCGCCTGCGCATCCTGCTGGTCGCGCTGGCGCTGCTGTTGGGCCTGACCCTGCTGGTGATCCAATTGGTGCGCTGGCAGGTGGTGCAGCGCGACGAATTCGGGCCGGCCACCGGCCTCTTCGGCCAGCCCCTCAGCCGGAGCGCCTCGGCCACAAAGGCCGAGGGCGCGGTCAAAGGCCAGGATCGCGGCGTCATCACCGACATCAACGGCGTGCCGCTGGCCTTCGACGCCTACCAGTGGGAGATCTGGATCGAGCCGCGCCTGGTTCCCAAAGGGAGCGAGGCCGAGCTGACCTCCCAGTTGGTTGAGCTGCTGGGGCCGACGTTGCGCCAAACCCCCGATGAACTGCTGCGCATCCTCCAGGAGCGTGCGCCGGGCGTGGTGACGTTGACCCGTCAGGGTTCGCAGGCGGCCGGCGAGACCATCGCCGGCTGGCAGCGGCTGGACATCAGCGCCAAGGCGCTGCCGGTGCGCGTCTATCCCCAGGGAACGCTGGCCGCCCACCTGCTGGGCTTCGTCAACGGCGAGCCGCGCGCCTATTACGGCGTGGAAGAGCGCTATGACAGCTATCTGCGCACCATGTCGCCCCCCTTCCACTATGCCTACCCTGAAAACCTGGCCTTTTACCAGCAGTTGCCGGAAGGCTGGCGCGAGGTGTTGCCGTCGGCCGCGGGCCAGGACCTGGTGCTGACCATCGACCGCCGGCTGCAATACATCACCGAGCGCATTCTGGGCGAGGCCATCGGCCAGTACAAGGCCGAGTCGGGCACCATCATCGTCATGAACCCGCGCGACGGCGCGATCCTGGCCATGGCCAGCCTGCCGGCCTACGATCCCAATCAGTACGGCGCCACCAACACCCTGGTCCTGGCCGATCCCGCCATCAGCAAGCAGTACGAGCCTGGCTCGGTGTTCAAGATCGTCACCATGGCCGCCGGCATCGACGCCGGGGTCATCACCCCAGACACGGTGCTGACCGACACCCTCTCCATCGAGGTGGGCGATCGGCTGATCTACAACTCCAACATGCGCACCTATGGGCCGGTGACGATCCGTGAGGCGCTGGTGCTCTCGCTGAACATCCCCACCGCCCAGGTGGCCCTGCGTTTGCAGGAGGCGCGCTTCTATCAGTACGTCCAGCGTTTCGGCTTCGGTCAGTTGACCGAGGTGGACCTGGCCAACGAAGGCCCGGGCTCGGTCAAGGCGCCGGGCGACGCGCTGTGGAGCCGCTCCGACCTGGCCACCAACGCCTTTGGCCAGGGCCTGGCCGTCACCCCCATGCAGATGGTCAGGGCCACGGCCGTCATCGCCAACGGCGGGCTGCTGGTGCGCCCGCATGTGGTGGACAGCATGGTCTTCCGTGGCCGGCTGGTGCAGCCAGACACCTCCCCGATGCGCCGGGTGATCCAGCCGGAGGCGGCCGAGGCTGTGGCCGACATGATGGTGAGCGTCGTCGAAAAGGGCTCGCCAACCGCCAAGGTGCCTGGCTACCAGGTGGCCGGCAAGACCGGCACCGCCCAGATCGCCATCCAGGGCGGCTACCATCCCACCGCCACCATCCATTCCTTCGTCGGCTTCGCGCCGGCCGATGACCCGGCCTTCGTGGCGCTGGTCAAGCTGGACATGCCAAAGACCTATCCCTGGGCCGACGGCACCGCGGCGCCGACCTTTGCCCGGCTGGCTGCCGAGCTGTTGCCCGTGCTGCGGGTGCCCCCAGAACAGATCGCCAACCGACCATGAAGCTCACCGCACAAGACATCTGGCGCGCCGTTGGCGGCGCAGCCCCGAATGACCAAGAATCGCCCATGGCGAGTCTGGCCCGGCCGGAGAGTGAGCCCGGCGGCGACCGGGCCGGCCATGCCCTGCTGACCAGCGTGGCCATCGACAGCCGCCAGGCGGGGCCGGGCAGCCTTTTCGTCGCGTTGCCCGGCGAGCGCACCGACGGTCACAGCCATGTGGCCCACGCCTTCAGCCGCGGCGCGCAGATGGCGCTGGTCGGCCGGCCGGTGGAGGCCCCCGGGGTGTTGATCGACGCCCGCCCCACAGCCGATCGAGCGGCGCCCCTGGCCGCCGCCCCGGCCATCGAGGCCGCGCTGAAGGCCCGCCAGCCGATCTGCCTCTGGGTCGATGATCCGCTGCTGGCGCTGCACCAGATCGCACTCGTCTGGCGCCTGCGTTTCAGCCCGCGCGTCGTGGGCATCACCGGCAGCGTCGGCAAGACCACCACCAAAGAGATCGCCGCCGCGGTGCTGGGCCAGCGCTTTGTGACGCTGAAGAACCCCGGCAACCAGAACAACGAGATCGGCCTGCCCCTGACCGTGTTGGCGCTGGATGAACAGCACCAGATGCTGGTGCTGGAGATGGGCATGTACGACGTGGGCGAGATCGCCCAGCTCTGCCAGATCGCCCGGCCGCACGTGGGGGTGGTGACCAATGTCGGGCCGGTGCATCTGGAGCGGCTGGGCAGCATGGAGCGCATCGTGCAGGCCAAGACGGAGCTGGTTCAGGCCCTGCCGGCCGGTGGTGTGGCGGTGCTCAACGCCGATGACCCGCTGGTGGCCGGCATGGCCAGCCAGACCCAGGCTCAGGTTTTCTGGTATGGGCTGAACCCCGCCGGTCGGACCGGCAGCCGGATCGACAGCGATGCGTACCTGTGGGCCGACGAGATCGAGAGCGAAGGGCTGGATGGCATCCGCTTCCGCTTCCACTACCAGGGCGACGTGTTGCACGTGCGCGCGCCGCTGCTGGGCCGCCACAGCGTTCACACCGCCCTGCGCGCCGCCGCCGTCGGCCTGGTGGAAGGGCTGAGCTGGGAAGAGATCGTGCGCGGCATGCAGCAGATCGACGTGCAACTGCGCCTGATCGCGGCGCGCGGGCTGAACGGCGCCACCCTGCTGGATGACACCTACAACGCCAGTCCGGCCTCGACCTTGGCGGCCCTCAACCTGCTGGCCGACCTGCCGGCGCAGAACGGCCGGCGCATCGCCGTGCTGGGCGACATGCTGGAGCTGGGCAGCTACGAGGAAGAAGGGCACCGCAAGGTCGGCGTGCGCGCCGCCGATGTGGTGGACCTGCTGGTCACCGTCGGCCAGCGGGCGCAGTTGATCGCCGAGGAAGCGCTGGCCGCCGGCCTGCCGGCCAGCCGGGTGCTGGCCCTGAACGATGCCCAGACCGCGGTGGCCGAGCTGCATTCGATTCTGGGGCCGGGCGACGTGGTGCTGGTCAAAGGCTCACGCGCCGTGCACATGGACGACGTCGCCACGGCGTTGACGGAGCAGCAACGATGAACGCTGACAGCGGGCCGATGAACGACCGCACGCCGCGCCGAAGGAAACGCCAGCCGGGGATCAGCTCCCCCGCCGCAGCCCTCATCGCTCATCCGGCATCATTCCCGAAGAGGTGTAGCCGATCATGGCCTATTCGCTGACCCTGGGCGCCATCACCTTCTTCCTGGCCGTGATCTGGGGCCCGCCGCTGATCAGGTGGCTGATCCGCAACGAGATGGGCAAGAAGATTCGCGTCGAGGAGCCGGGTTCCCATCAGTTGAAGATGGGCACCCCCACCATGGGCGGCCTGATGGTCATCATTCCGGTGGTGATCATCACCAGCCTGCTGAACATCGCCAACCTGCTGGGCCTCAACATCATCGGCCAATCGGTGTTGATCCCCATGGGTACCCTGGTGGCCTTCGGTCTCCTGGGCCTGATCGACGACCTGGAAGGCATTCGCAGCAAGCGGGTCTTCGGCGAAGGGATTATGGCCCGCACCAAGGCCCTCTGGCAGGTGATTTTCGCCCTGGTGATCGCCCTGATCCTCTATTTCAGCCCCACCGAGCTGCGCAGCGTGGCGATCCCCGGCGTCGTCGAACGCATCGACATCGGCCTGCTGTGGATCCCCATCGCCACCTTCATCATCGTGGCTATGTCCAACGCCGTCAACTTCACCGATGGCCTGGATGGGCTGGCCGGCTCGCTGGCGGCCGTGGCCTTCGCCTGCTACGGCGTCATCGCCTATCTGCAAGGCCAGGTTTGGCTGGTCGCCTTCTGTTTCACCATGGTTGGCGCGCTGTTGGCCTTCCTCTGGTTCAATGTCCACCCGGCCAACCTGATCATGGGCGATGTCGGCTCGCTGGCCATCGGCGCCACGCTGGGCGTCGTGGCCTTGATGACCGGCCAGTGGCTGCTGCTGCCCATCGTCGGCGCGATGTTCGTGGCCGAAGCCCTCTCGGTGGTGATGCAGATCGGTTGGTTCAAGTACACCCGGCGCCGCTACGGCCAGGGACGCCGCATCTTCAAGATGGCGCCGCTGCACTATCACTTCGAGCTCAAAGGCTGGAGCGAGACCCAGGTCATGCAGCGCTTCTTCCTCTGCGGCATCCTGGCCGGCATGCTCGGCGTCGCGCTGGCGCTGATCTAGCCGGCAGCAGGTTCAACGCCTGACGCCTTTCATCTCACGCAACGACCCCAACCAACAGGTTGGCAGACATGATGACCACAACCTCTTTCGCCGGAAAGCGCATCGTGATCCTGGGACTGGCCCGTCAAGGGACAGCCCTGGCGCGCTTTTTCCTGCGCGAGGGCGCCCAGGTCACCATCAGCGACGTCGCTCCGGCTGACCAGCTATCTGCACCGCTGACAGAGCTGGCGGGTCAGCCGGTTCGCCTGGTTCTTGGCGGTCATCCGCCCGAACTTCTTCTAAACTGTGACTTGCTCTGCCTCAGCGGCGGCGTGCCGCCCCAGATCCCCCTCGTGGCGGCGGCACGCCGGCAGGGTATCCCTTTGAGCAACGATGCGCTGCTCACGCTGCAGCGCAGCCCGGCGCCGGCCATCGGCATCACCGGCTCCAGCGGCAAGACCACCACCACCACGCTGGTGGGACAGATGCTGCGCGCGCAGAACGAACAGGGCCAACCGAACGGCGCGGCAAGCGGCGCCCACGGCGCGCCCCCCGACGCGCCATGGGCCCAGATCTGGGTCGGCGGCAACATCGGCACGCCGCTGATCGACCAACTGGAGCAGGTGCAGCCCGGCGATTGGCTGGTGCTGGAGCTCTCCAGCTTCCAACTGGAGCTCTTCGACGGCGCCAGCTATGGCCCGACGGCCAGCCCGGCGGTGGCGGCGGTGCTCAATGTGACGCCCAACCACCTGGACCGTCACCCTTCCATGTCCCACTACGCCGCGGCCAAGGCCAACATCCTGCGCTGGCAGCAGATGACCGCTGAGGGGCGCGCCGAGGGGACCGCCGTGCTGGGCGCGGACGATGCCGTCGCCGGCGGGTGGCTGCGCAGCGGACGGGTGGAAGTGGCCGCAGGGAGCGGCCAGGAGGCGCTCAGCTTTCCCCTGGCCGACCGCCGGCTGGGCTTTGGCCTGAGCGAACCGGTGGGCGACGGCTGTTGGCTGACCGGCGACGGCTGGCTGACGCTGCACCTGGATGGCCGGGAGCAGCGGGTGCTGCCGGCCCAGGCCGTTCAACTGCGCGGTCGCCACAACCTGCTCAACCTGGCCGCGGCCTGCGCCATCGGCGCGGCCGCGGGCGTCCAGCCAGCCGCCATGGCCGCGGTAGCCGCCGCCTTCACCGGCGTCGAACACCGCCTGGAGCTGGTGCGCCAGCGCAGCGGCGTGCGCTGGTACAACGACAGCATCGCGACCGCGCCGGAGCGGGCCGCGGCCGCCCTGCTCAGCTTCGATGAACCGATCGTGCTGCTGGCCGGCGGCCGCGACAAGAAGCTGCCCTGGCAAGATTTCGCCCGCCTGGCGCGCCAGCGGGTGCGGGTGCTGATCCTCTTCGGCGAGGCGGCCGAGCTGATCGCCCAGGCCATAGCTGACCAGCCGGGGCCGGGCGACGATCTCACCCTGCTGCGCTGCGCCGATCTGCCGGCCGCCGTGGCCTTGGCGGCCCAGCTCGCCCGACCTGGCGAGGTGGTGCTGCTCTCGCCGGGCGGGACCAGCTTCGACGCCTACAAGGATTTTGCGGCCCGCGGCGAGCATTTTCGCGCCCTTGTGAACGAGCTTTGACCATGGCGACGACCAAAACTCACCCAACGATCCCCGATAATCGTACACCATCGGATACGCTCGCAGGGCCATCTGCCAGCCCAGCGCGCCCGCGTCGCACCAACGCGCGCCGGAGCGGCGCAGGCATGGCCGAGGAAAACCGTTCGACGCCGGTCCGACGCACCCAGCGCGGCGCGGGCTGGCGCGCGGGGCTGGGCCGCGCCCCCGGCCAGTTCGACATCTGGCTGCTGGTGATCACCGCCGCGCTGGTGGGACTGGGGCTGGTGATGGTGTTCAGCGCCAGCTTCACCCAGGCCAACCGCTTCTTCGACCAGCCCACCTACTACCTGTTGCGCCAACTGCGCTGGGTTGTGCTGGGCCTCCTGACCATGGTCGGCCTGGCCTTCTTCGACTACCGGCACCTGCGCAACCTGTCGCTGTTGATGATGGCCGGCACGGTGTTGATGTTGCTGGCGGTGCTGATCTTCGGCGCCGAAAGCCTGGGCTCGCGCCGCCATCTGTTCGGCACCTCGGTGCAGCCCAGCGAGATCGCCAAGCTGACCATCATCATCTACATCGCCTATTGGCTGAGCTCCAAAGGCTCACGCCTGAAGGATGTCTCCGACGGGCTGGCCCCCTTTGCCGTGTTGCTGGGCATGGTGGCGCTGTTGATCGTCTTGCAGCCTGACATCGACACCACCGCCCTGATCGTCTTCACCGCCCTGATCATGTTCTTCGTGGCCGGCGCGGACGGCAAACAGTTGACCATCATCCTGGCCATCGCCGCGCTCACCTTTTTGCTGGTGGCCACACGCTTCAGCTATGCCTCGCAGCGCGTCGACGACTACATGAGCTTCCTGCGCGATCCCACCCTGGGCAGCGACCAGATGCAGTCGGTGATGCAGGCGCTGGCGCGCGGCGGGCTCTTCGGGGCCGGGCTGGGCACCGGCGAAAGCCAGGTGCAACTGCCCTTCACCGACAGCATCTATGCGGTGATCGGCTTCGAGCTGGGCTTTGTGGGCGCGCTGGGCGTGGTCTTGCTCTTCGGCGCCCTCGCCCTGCGCGGCCTGCGCATCGCCCTGCGCTGCACCGACCCCTTCGGCCAGATCCTGGGCATCGGCGTCACCGCCTGGATCACCATGCAGGCCGTCCTGAACATGGGCGTCAACCTGGGCGTCCTGCCCTTCAGCGGCCTGACCTTGCCCTTCATCAGCTACGGCGGCTCGTCGCTGCTGGCCTGCATGGCTGGCATCGGCGTGCTGTTGAGCATCTCGCGCCATGGGTCCAGCCAGAAAGCGCCTGCCGCTCAAGCAGCGCTGACCGCGGTCCCGCAGGGCGCCGGAGCCGACTATGCGTCTCTTACTCTCGGGTGGCGGCACTGGCGGACACGTCTATCCCATTTTGGCCGTGCTCGAAGCGTTCGACCGGCCCGCCCCGCTGCCGGCCGGCGCAGCAGCGCCAGCCGCGCCGTGGCCGGCAGCCGAACCGCCGCAGCCAGCAGCCACGGTTTCACAGTCAAATCGGCCAGCGCGCCCCGAGTCGACCAGCTCAGCCGGCGCGTCACCCGCGCCAAACGCACCATCGCCCGCAAGACCGGCGCCAGCCGGCGCAGCGCCAGCGCCCCAGCCGATGGCCAGCGCATCCCTCGCCGCCGCTGAGAGTGCCGCGCTCAGCCTGCTCTATGTGGGCGTCGCCGACAGCGTGGAAGAGGAGCTGGCCCGGGCCGCGGGCATCCCCTTCCGGGCCATCGAAAGCGGCCAGGTGCGGGGCATGACGCCCTGGGTGGCGACTGGCAACCTGCTCAAGGCCGGACGCGGCGCGCGCCAGGCCGGCCGGCTGATGGTCGAATTTCGGCCGGATGTGGTCTTCGTCACCGGCGGCTTCGTGGCCGGACCGGTGGTGTTGGCAGCCTGGCAGGCCCATGTGCCGGTCTTCATCTTTCTGCCCGACATGGAGCCGGGCCTGACCATCCGGCACATGAGCCGGATGGCCCGCCGCGTGGGCGTCACCATGCCGGAGGTGGCGCGCTGGTTCCCCGACAAGGCGGTGGTGACCGGCTATCCGGTGCGGCAGGAAATCCTGGCCTTGGCCGGCCAGCGCAGCCAGGCGCGGCAGCAGTTGGGCCTGGTGGACGAGCTGCCGACGCTGCTGGTCTTCGGCGGCAGCCGCGGGGCGCGCAGCATCAACCAGGCGCTGGCAGCCGCGCTGCCCGCCCTGTTGCCGCACTGCCAGGTGCTTCACATCAGCGGCACGCTGGACTGGCCGGCGGTGGCGGCGCGGGTGCAGAGCCTGCCCGACCCGCTGCGCCCGCGCTATCATGCCTACGCCTACCTGCACCATGAGATGGCGCTGGCGTTGGCCGCGGCCGATCTGGTGGTAGCCCGGGCTGGGGCCTCCACCCTGGGCGAATTTCCCGCCCTGGGGCTGCCCAGCATCCTGGCGCCCCTGCCCCATTCCGGCCAGCATCAGGAGATCAACGCCGACGCGCTGGCCCGGCGCGGTGCAGCCATCAAGCTGCCGAATGATCAGTTGATGACGCAGTTGGCGCCGACGGTGCTGCGCCTGCTGGCGGCGCCCGATGAGCTGGCCGCCATGAGCCGCTCGGCGCAGGCGCTGGCGCAGCCAGGCGCAGCCGCCGCCATCGCGCAGGAACTTCGCCGCCTGGCCCAGCACGGCTGAGCCAAGGAGAGCACCATGTTCGCAGCGGTTCTTCTACTCGCCACCACCATGGCCATTTTCGGCGTCCTGGGCTATCTCAAGGGCGCCAAATGGGCTTTCATCGCGCTGATGATCCTGTCGGCGGCGGTCATTCTGGTGGAGGTCAAGCCTGAGACCTTGATCGCCACGCTCAACGGCCTGTACATGGGCGTCATGTTGACCCTCAAAGGCGGCCTGGGCGCGCTGGCCTCCGGCGACGTGGAGGAGGCCAAGGCGATTCTGGCCGACATCGACAAACCCTTCAAGGACGCGAACCAAAACATGGCGCTGCTGCTGGTGATCTTCTGCGCGGTGGTCATTGGCCTGATCATGGCCGCGGCGATGAAGAGCAAACCTGGGGTCTGGGGCCTGATCTGGGGTCTGGTCTACGGCTATGTGCTGAGCGCCGGCGTGCTGCCGCTGATCAGCTCCAACCCGCTGGCGCTGCTGCCGCTGCCCATCGTGCGGCCGGCGGAGCGCCAGCCAGCCCAGGCCTCCGTCGCCATGGATCAGATGTTCGCCACCCTGGCCCAGCCGGAAAACGTGCAGATCATCGCCACCGTTATCGGCATCGCGGTCATCCTGCTGCTGCTGCTCACCGTGCGCCGCGGCGTCAAAGGCAGCAAGAGATAAGGAAGGGTGATGCATGGGACCTGTCGAGGTAGTTTTCCTGATCCTGATCGGCCTCTTCGGCGCGATCGGTGTGGTGCGCGGCTGGCAACGCGAGCTGGGTGTGACCACCATGCTGCTGATCACCCTCTTCGTGATCGAATTCGTGTTCACCACCTCCGTCGGCCAGCGCGTGGAATCGTTCTTCACCGGCGCCGGCGTCTCGCAGGAGCAGATGGTGGTCGCCGAATCCATGATCGCGGTCGGGCTGCTGCTCCTGGTGGCCTTCATCTCCTACCAGGGACAGAGCCTGGTCTACCCCGGCTCAGGCAAGAACTCCTTCCTGAGCCTGCTGATCGGCCTGCTCAACGGCTACCTTTTCGCCGGCAGCATCTGGTATTATCTGGCCCGGGCGGACTGGCCGCTGGCGGACATCGTGCCCGATTATTCGCAGTTCTACGACTTTTTCGTGCAGATTCTGCCGCCTGCCATCTTCGGCTGGCAATTCTTCATCCTGTTGGCGGTCGCCATGTTGATTCTGCGTGTGGTCAAATAGGCTGGCCATGATGATCTCACCCGACACAACCACGACCGACTGGGCGCAATGGCTGACGACGCCCGGCCCGCGCCATGTCCACCTGGTGGGCATCGGCGGCGCGGGCCTGTCAGCCATTGCCCGCCTGCTGTTGCAGCGCGGCCTGCGCGTCTCCGGCTCCGATCAACGGCCCGGCCCGGCCACGGCTGAGCTGGCCGAGCTGGGCGCGCAGGTGTTCATCGGCCACGACGCCGCCCACGTGGCCGGCGCCGACCTGGTTCTGATCTCCTCGGCCGTCGCGCCCAGCAACCCCGAAGTGCTGGCCGCCCAGGCCGCGGGCATTCCCGTGGTCAAGCGTCAGCAGTTTCTGGGGCCGCTGATGGCCGGCCAGCAGCGGATCTGCGTCGCCGGCGCCCACGGCAAGACCACCACCAGCGCCATGATCGCCGCCCTGCTGGATGCGCTGGGCGCCGAGCCCAGCTTCATCGTCGGCAGCCCCATCCTGGCGCTGGGCGCGGCCGCGCGCGCTGGCCGCGCCGGCGGACCCTTCGTCATCGAGGCTGACGAGTACGATCACATGTTCCTCGGCCTGCAGCCGGACATTGCCGTGATCACCAATGTCGAGTGGGATCACGTCGATTGCTATCCGAACCCAGCGGATTTCCAGCAGGCCTTTCTCCGTTTCACCGAGCTGGTGACGCCGGGCGGTGTGGTGCTCTACTGCGGCGATGACCCTGGCTGTCGCTCCCTCGCCGAGGAGGCGGCCGTTCGGTCCCATGGCGCCGCCCACGACGCGGTTCAGTGGATCTCCTACGGCCTGGCGGCCGGCAACCGGTGGCGCGCCGTCCAGCTCCAGCCGGCCTCAGCCGTGGCCGGCGATGGCGGGCTCAACGGCATGAGTTTCGAGGTCTGGCAGGATGACAAGGCGCTGGGCCGGGTGTCGATCCCCCTTTCAGGCGAGCACAACGTGCGCAACGCGCTGGCCGCGCTGGCCACAACCCACCTGATGGGCTATGACGTTTTTTCGGAACTCCGTGAAAACCTTAAATTATCACGAATTTTTGCAGGAACCAAAAGACGACTTGAAGGTATTGGCATCTATCATGGTATAATCATCTTTGACGACTACGCGCACCATCCCACCGAGGTGCGAGCAACGCTCAGCGCGGCGCGGCAACGTTTCCCCGACCGACCGATTTGGGTTCTGTTTCAGCCCCACACCTACAGCCGCACCAGAGCCTTGCTAGACGAATTTCGTGACAGCTTTGAAAACGCCGACCACGTGCTCATCACTGACATCTACGCTGCCCGCGAGCACGACACGTTAGGCATCTCCGCGCTGGACGTCGTTCGGAGACTGGCGCACCATCCTGACGCGCGCTATGCCGGCGACCTGGACGCAGCCGCCCGCCTTCTGCTGGCCGAGCTGCAGCCGGGCGATGTGCTGATCACCCTCGGCGCGGGCGACAGCGACCGCGTGGGGCGTCAGGTGCTGGCCGGGCTGCGCCAGACGGCGCTCGAACCGGCCTCCTATCCGACGGACGCGGGCCGGGCGGCCGGAGGCTACGAGACCCTGGCCGCGGCCATCGCCGGGGAGACTGGGCTGGCGCTGCGTCGGGACGAGCCGCTGGCCAGTCACACCACATTGCGGGTAGGCGGCCCTGCTGACCTGTTCGTGGCGGTGAGCACCGTGGAGGACCTGATGGCCGTGCTGGCGCAGGCGCGCCAGTTCGCCGTGCCAACTCTGGTGCTGGGCGGCGGCAGCAATCTGCTGGTCAGCGACCGCGGCGTGCGCGGCTTGGTGATTGCCAACAACTGTCGGGCCGTGCGCCGCCGCCAGGGCAACGTGTTGTGGGCCGAGGCAGGCGCCCATCTGGCCGGCGTGGCGCGCCAAGCCATGCGCTGGGGCCTGGCGGGCCTGGAATGGGGCGTCAGTGTGCCCGGCACGGTGGGCGGCGCGGTGGTGGGCAACGCCGGCGCCCACGGCGGCTGCATCGCCGACAGCCTGCTGCGCGCCACGCTGCTGAACCCCGACGGCAGCCTGACCGAATGGCCGGCGGCGCGCTTCGCCTACGGCTACCGCAGCAGCGCCCTGAAGAGCCTGCTTCGCTCCAGCGCCGCACAGACGCCGCTGGCCAACGGCGGCCGCATCGGGACGGTTCCGGTGGTGCTGGCCGCGGCCTTCCAACTGCAAGCGGGCATCGCCGAGCAGATGGAGGCGCGGGCCGCCGGCTTCCTGGCGCACCGGCGCAGCACGCAGCCGGTGGAGGCCAGCGCCGGCTCCACCTTCCAGAACCCGCCCGGCGACTACGCCGGCCGGATCATCGAGGCGCTGGGCCTGAAGGGCCACAAGGTGGGCGGCGCGGCCTTCTCCACCGTGCATGCCAATTTCGTCGTCAACCAGGGCGGCGCCAGCGCGGCCGACATGACGACCTTGATCAACCTGGCGCGTCAGATGGCCTGGCAGCAGTTGGGCGTCGAACTGACGCCGGAGATTCTCTTCGTGGGCGACTGGGCGGCGCCGCCGTTGCAGGAGCTGGAGCCGCGCAACGGTCGGGCCATGCGATCTGCGCCGGAAAACAGACCGGGTGATGAGGTGCTGGCGTGAGCAAGTTGCGGGTCGGTGTGCTCTTCGGCGGACGTTCAGGCGAACATGAGGTGAGCCTGCGCTCGGCGCGTTCGGTGGCGGCGGCCTTCGACCCGGCGCGCTACGACGTGGCGTTGCTGGCCATCGACAAGCAGGGCCGCTGGCTGGCCGGCGAGGAGGCCGCGGGCCTGCTGGCTGCGCCGGTCAGCGGCCAGGTCACAACGTCGGGCAGCCTGATACCGCGGACAGAATCGCTGCGCAGCCTGGATGTGATTTTCCCGGTGTTGCACGGCCCGCTGGGCGAGGATGGCACCGTCCAGGGGCTGCTGGAGCTGGCCAACATTCCCTACGTGGGCTGCGGCGTGACGGCCTCGGCGGTGGGCATGGACAAGGCGATGTGCAAGGCGGTCTTTGCCGCCCACGGCCTGCCCCAGGTCCCCTGGCTGACGCTGAAACGCCAACGCTGGCAGGCCGCGCCGGACGCGACCCTGGAGGCCATCGAGCGACAGTTGCCCTATCCGCTCTTCGTCAAGCCGGCCAACCTGGGCTCCAGCGTGGGCATCAGCAAGGCCGTGGGACGGGCCAGCCTGCGCCAGGCGCTGGACGAGGCGGCGCGCTACGACCGCAAGCTGGTGGTCGAGCAGGGCATCGACGCCCGCGAGATCGAGGTCAGCGTGCTGGGCAACGACGACCCGGCGGCCTCGCTGCCGGGCGAGGTCATCCCCAGCCGCGAGTTCTACGACTACACGGCCAAGTACATCGACGACGACTCACGGCTGCTGATCCCGGCCCCGCTGTCGGCTGAGCAGACGGCCGAGGTGCGGCGGCTGGCGGTGGCAGCTTTTCTGGCCATCGACGGCGCCGGGCTGGCCCGGGTGGATTTCCTGCTGGATCGCCAGAGCGGCCAGCTCTACCTGAACGAGGTCAACACCCTGCCTGGGTTCACCTCCATCAGCATGTATCCCAAGTTGTGGGCGGCCAGCGGCCTGCCCTTCGAGTCGTTGGTGGATCGGCTGATCGAGCTGGCGCTGGAACGTCACCAGGACAAGAGCCGCAACGAGACCTCCTTCAGCCAGCCGAACGGCGCTCAAGCCGGCCGCCGGGACGAGCCCCAGCAGGACGTGTGACCATGCCGCTCCGCACGGATCCCAAAACCAGACGGCGCAGCGCCAGCCAGCAGGATTTTCTGAGCAAACCGGCCAAGCGTCGCCAGCCGCCGGCCCGCCGCCAGCATCGCCAGGAAGCGGCGCTGCCTCAGGGTGTGCAGGCCAAGGGCCAGCGAGCGGCCCGACGGCTGCCCCGCCTCTCAGGGCTGCGACTGGCGGCGGCCACGCTGGCGCTGGGGCTGATGGCGATGCTGGGCTACCTGTTCAGCGACGCCGGCTTCTACGTGCAGACGGCAGCCATGCGCGGCCAGCAGATCACCGCAGCGGAAGCGCTCTACCGCCAGGCGGCCATCGACGGCTACAGCATTTTCTGGGTCAACCCGAGCGCCGTTGCCCAACGCCTGGAGGCGCTGCCCTACGTCCGACGGGCTGTCGTGACCACGGCGCTGCCCAACCAGGTGTGGATCGAGATCGAAGAGCGCCAGCCGCTGGCCGTTTGGAAGGTCAACGGCCAGGAGTTCTGGGTCGACCGCGAGGGCGAGACCATGCCTGTGCTGCCGGCTGATGCGGCGGCCGCGGCCGGCCTGGCGGCGTTGCCGGTGCTCTGGGACCTGGACGGCAGCACCGTGCTGGATGGCAACCGGCTGGACCCGGAGCTAATCGCCAGCGTGCGCCAGGTGCACCAGAAGGCGCCTGAGGTCACGGAATTCGGCTACGACCGGATCAAGGGCCTGCAGTTTCGCTTTGCCGGCGGCGTCTATGTCTCGCTGGGCAAGCCAGAGGGCATGGCCCAACGGGTGGCGTCGCTGATGGCGCTGCACCAAAGCCTGGCCAGCCAGGGCCAGATGCCGGTGGAGATCGACTGGCGCAACCAAGACGGCTACTACCTGCGCATGCCGTAGCAGCCTGACACACCCCGCTGTGGCCGGCCTTTGTGCAGCATCCCGCCAAGGGCCGACCGGACCGGGTCAAGGATCGAGACTGTGGCAGACACCATCTGTGCCATCGACGTAGGAACAACCAAGGTCTGCGCCATCATCGCCGAAGTGATCGGCGAGGAGCGGCTGGAGATCGTGGGCTATGGCCGCGCGGCCTCCGACGGCATGACCAAGGGCGTTGTGACCAACGTGGCCGCGGCCACCGCAGCCATCGGCCAGGCCGTGGAAGAGGCGGAACAGGAGGCCGACCGTTCCATCGGCCGCGCCTACGTGGGCATCGCCGGCAGCCACATCCAGGCCCAGCCCAGCAAGGGCGCGGTGCCCATTGGCCGCAACCGCATCGTCTCGGCCGAGGATGTGGCCCGCGTCAAAGAAGCGGCGCGCGCCATCGCCCTGCCCCACAACCGCGAGATCATCCATGTGGTGCCGCGCAGCTATGCGGTGGATGAGCAGGAAGACCTGCAAGAGCCGATCGGGATGCACGGCTTCCGGCTGGCGGTGGACGCCCAGGTCATCTCCGGGGCCACCGGCGCGGTGCGCAACCTGCTGCGCTGCATCCAGACCCACGGCATCGAGGTGGAAGAGCTGGTGCTGGAGCCGCTGGCCTCCGGCGAGGCGGTTCTGACCGAGGCCGAGCGGGACATGGGTGTGGCAGTGGTGGACATGGGCGGCGGCACCACCGACCTGGCCATGTTCATGAAGGGCAGCCTTTGGCACACCATGGTGGTCGATGTGGGCGGCCAACATCTGACCCACGACCTGGCGGTGGGGCTGGGCGCGCCCTTCGAGGCGGCCGAGCAGCTCAAGCTGCGCTTCGGCAGCGCGCTGGCCAGCCGTGTGCCGCCCGACCAGGATGTGACGGTGGACGTGTTCGGCGAAGGCGGGCCCAGCACCGTGCCGCGCCAGTTGGTGGCCGAGATTCTGGAAGTGCGCGCCGAGGAGATGATCGACCTGGTGCTGCGCGAGATCAAGCGCTCAGGCTACGACGGCCTGGCCCCAGCCGGGCTGGTCCTGACTGGCGGCAGCGCGATGCTGCCCGGGCTGCGCGATCTGGCCCGGCAGATGACCCAGATGCCGGTACGGGTCGGCATTCCGGCCAGTTTGGCCAAGATGCCGCCCGACCTGCGCACCCCCGACAACGCCACCGGCGTCGGCCTGCTGCTGTGGGCCATGCACAACCAGTGGCTGTCGGGCGATTTCAGTGAGCGGCGCCAGCGCAGCCCCTTCATGGAGCGGGTGATGCGCTGGCTTAAGAATCTGCTGCCCGGTTGAATGGGATCTTCGACCGGCAGCGGACCATCCACCAGCCGCCAGGCAACGGGCCTGAGCGACAACGACGCCGTCAGCAAGCGGCAAGCCCCATTCCATCTGGAATGGTTTCATGCACAGTGAGGAGCGACGACCAATGACACGCAAATCGACACGAGATGTAGCGCCGAGCTATGTGGACAACTTCGCCAAGATCCGCGTGGTCGGTGTAGGCGGCGGCGGCAGCAACGCTGTCAACCGCATGATCGAGGCCGGCATTCAGGGGGTGGAATTCATCGTGGTCAACACCGATGCCCAGGCCCTGCTGGATGCCAACTCCCCCCAGCGCATGCGCATCGGCGACAAGCTGACGCGCGGCCTGGGCGCGGGCGGCGACCCGGAGATCGGCGAGAAAGCCGCGCTGGAGTCCCAGGAGGAGCTGAGCGCCATCGTGGACGGCGCCGACATGGTCTTCGTGACCGCCGGCATCGGCGGCGGCACGGGCACCGGCGCGGCTCCGGTGGTGGCCCAGCTGGCCCGCGACGCCGGCGCGCTGACCATCGGCGTGGTGACCAAGCCGTTCACCTTCGAGGGCGCCAAGCGCCGCCGCGCGGCCGAAGAGGGGCTGCGCCGCCTAAAGGAACAGGTGGACACGTTGATCGTGATCCCCAACGACCGCCTGTTGCAGATCGTGGACAAGAAATCGACCATCCGCGACGCCTTCTCCATCGCCGACGACGTGCTGCGCCAGGGCATCCAGGGGATCAGCGAGCTGATCACCATCCCCGGCCTGATCAACCTGGACTTCGCCGACGTGCGGGCTGTGATGGAGAACGGCGGCTCGGCCTTGATGGCCATCGGCTCGGCCACGGGCGACAACCGCGCCCAGCAGGCCGCGGAGCAGGCCATCGCCAGCAAGCTGCTGGATGTGAGCATCGACGGCGCGCAGAGCATCCTGTTCAACGTCACCGGCGGCATGGACATGACGCTGCACGAGGTCAACGAGGCGGCCGAGATCATCCGCGCCACCGCGCACCCCGAGTGCAACATCATCTTCGGCGCGGTGATCGATCCCAACATGAACGGCGAACTGCGTGTCACTGTCATCGCGACCGGCTTCGAGATCGCCGCCGAGGCGCGCAAGCCGGTCTCCAGCGCCCGCCCCTTCCCGGCGGCCGTCTCCCACGAGCGCAGCGACAAGACCGTGCCCTTCCCGGTGCGCACCTACAACCCGGACGATCTGGAGATTCCCGCGTTTCTGCGCAAGCGCCAGCAAGCCTGAGCGCCGGTGTAGAGACGCCTCCCCAGCAACGACGCAGCACACCATCCGGCTTGCCACCCTGGCAGACCGGAGGGTGTGCTGCGTTGTTTTTAGTGTTCCGGACGGACAGCCAACCGCTGGGCCAACCGCCCTGCGCCCCGCCGCTACCTTAAAAATCCGCGACGCCTCGAATCCGCGGCCTTGATTCGCTTGCCAAGACGGGGGACGTGTGGTACAATCTCTCCTGCTGCCACACTACAACATGTAGTATACCATCAGCGTCAGACCACAAAATAACGCAGCTCGCCGGAGCAAATGGTTGCAGATGGCGCTGACCGCTCCTGACCCCGCTGTGCGTATTGCGGCTGTGAGGGAGGGCGCTGACACAGTTCGGGTTTGTTCACCTCGTGGAGTCCAAATGAAGTGCCCACATTGCGGAGAAGACCGTTCGCGGGTCATCGACACCCGCACCACGGGCGATGGAATTCGCCGTCGCCGCATGTGCGAGGTTTGCAGCAAGCGATTCACCACCTACGAGCATGTGGCGGCCTCGTTGATCATTTTGAAAAGCGACGGCCGGCGCGAGCCCTATGACCGTCAAAAGCTGATGCATGGCGTGCTGACCGCCTGCGCCAAACGGCCCATCCCCCAGGCAGCCATCGAGGACATGGTCGACTCCATCGAGGATGAGCTCTCAGGCATGGGACGGGCGGAGGTCAAGAGCAGCGTGGTCGGAACCACGGTGCTGGAGCACCTGAAGCGCCTGGACCCCATGGCCTACATTCGCTTTGCCATGGTTTACCTGCAACTGAGCGACCTGCAGGCCCTGCAAGAGCACATCAGCCGCATGCTGACGCCGGCCTGACCATGCGCCTGGTGCTCGCACAGGAAGATGGGCTGAACGTGGCGGCCTGCGACCGCCTGCTGGCCAGTCTGACCAGCGAACGGGCCGCCGGCCAGGACGAGATCACCATCGACCTGCAGGCTGCGGCCTTCATCGAACCCTACGGCGCGGCCTGCCTTTGTCTGGCCGCCCGTCACCTGGCCGGCCAGCGCTGCCGGCCGGTGATCGTGTTGCCCTCGTCGCCCGGCGCACGGGCCACGATCGGCCAGATCGGGCTCGTCGCGGCGCTCAGGCCGTGGGCCGAGCTGCGCAACCTGCCTTCGGGCCAGGAGACGCGCGATGAACGGGGCGGCGCGTTGCCGCTCAGTCCCATCCGCTGGCGCAGCGATGTTCAAGCTGTCGTCGGCTATCTGGTCAGCCAGACCCAGCAACGCCTGGGGTTCGACGCCGGCGATGTGCTGGATGCCAGCAAGGTGGTCTCGGAGCTGTGCTACAACGTGGTGGATCACAGCCAGGCTGAAGGGCTGGCGGTGGCCCAGATCCTACGGGATCGGCAGGGCCAGCGCTACATCTCCCTGGCGGTGGTCGATGCCGGCGTCGGCATTCGGGCCAGCCTGGCTGGCCGCCATCCAGAGGCCGCCCAATGGCGCCACGGCGAGGCGATCGAGCGGGCGCTGGGCGGCCTGAGCAGCCGGAGCAGCGGCGGCGGCGCGGGCCTGCGCAGCATCCATGCGGTGGTGCGCCGCTACGGCGGCCGGCTGGCCATCCGCTCCGGCGATGAACGCCTCTACCTCAGCGCCGAACGCCAGCCGCGCACCCTGACCGGGGCCTGGTTCCCCGGCGCCCAGGTGGGCATCAGCTTCAGCCAGCGCTGACCTGGCGGGCGTTCACCTGCGCTTGCGGCGCTGTCACAGGCCTGTTGCGGCGCAGGCCGCGATCTCTGAAGTCTTGGGCCTCTGCCCAATCAACCAACCCGGTGGAGCACGATGTCATTGCACGAAGAGCAAGTTGAGCTGTCTGGCCCCATCCTCGGCGGCCGCGACGGTCAAACCAAAGAAGACCTGCTGGCCCGGCTGAAGGCGCTGCCGGCCAACAGCATGCTGGTGCTGGACATGGACCAGGTGCAGTTCATGGACTATTCCTGGGCTGACGAGGTGGTGGCCAGCCTGCTGAAAGCCTCGCAGCGGGCCAAGACGCCCAGGTTCGTGGTGGTGCGCCGCCCCAGCCAAAGCGTCAGCGAAAGCATCGCCGCGGCCGTCTCGCTGCACGGCCTGACCTGCGTGCAGGTGGACGGCCAGGGCAACGCCAGCGTGCTGGGCAGCCTCAGCCCGGCGCTCTTGCAGACCTACAGCCTGGCGGTGAGCCGCGGCCAGATCAGCGCCCAGGACCTGCCCGACTCCCTCTCCCCCAGCACCAAGAGCAACCGACTGAAGGAGCTGGAGCGGCGCGGCCTGCTCTACCGCATCGGTGAGGAGATCATCGACGGCGGCGGGCGGCGCTTCATCTACGAGCCGGTACGTTGAGGGCCCGGCGTCCCATTCTCTTTTTTTTCGGCACCGCTTTCAACATAACGTGATGAAATCGATGCCCCGGCATCGTTCTCGGCCCTGTTGCGGCCAGATCCATTCTTTGGGCTGGCTATCGGCCCGTGCGCGGTAGCCGCAGATCTCAGCGGAGGATTTCCAGATGAGCCGTATGTTGTCAACCGTAATTGAACCTGCACCGCTGTCGCTTGTCAGCCAGAGCGACTTGGACCGCATCAGCGAGAATGGCATGGAGGTGCTGCGCAGGCGCTATCTGCGCAAGGGACTGGACGGCAAGCCGATCGAGACGATCCAGGAGATGTTCTGGCGCGTGGCCAGCCATGTGGCGCTGCCCGAGCAGGCCTATGGCAGCGAAGCCGACGCTCAGGCCATGGCCGAGCGCTTCTATGCCCTGCTGACCGAGCTGCGCTTCTTCCCCAACTCGCCGACCTTCACCGGCGCGGGCACGCCGCTGGGCCAGTTGGCCGCCTGTTTCGTGCTGGCCATCGACGATGACATGGGCAAGGATTCGTCCGAGGGGATCTTCAACACGCTGCGCAACGCGGCGCTGATCCAGCAGACCGGCGGCGGCAACGGCTTCAGCTTCAGCCGCCTGCGCCCCAAAAGCGACCCGGTCAACAGCAGCGCCGGCGTGGCCAGCGGGCCGGTGGGCTTCCTGCGGGTGTACGATTCGGCCTTCGGAGAGATCGCGCAGGGGGGCACACGCCGGGGCGCCAACATGGCGGTGCTGCGCGCCGACCATCCCGACATCGAGGAGTTCATCGCCTGCAAGGGCACGGAAGGCTCGATCGCCAACTTCAACATCTCCGTGGGCGCGACCGACGCCTTCATGCAGGCGGTCAGGGATGACGGCGACTTCGAGCTGATCAACCCCCACACCGGCCAGGTCACCCGCACCGTGCGCGCCCGCGGTCTGTTCGACCAGATCATCCAGTACGCTCACCGCAACGGCGAGCCGGGGATGTTGTTCCTGGACGCGGCGAACCGGTCGAACCCGGTGCCGCACCTGTACGAGCTGGAAGCGACCAACCCGTGCGGGGAGCAGTGGCTCGGACCCTACGAGAACTGCTGCCTGGGCTCCATCAACCTGACCCAACATGTCAGCGCCGAGGGCCGCATCGACTGGGAGGCGCTGGAGCAGACGACGGCAGAGTCGACCCGTTTCCTGGATGATGTGGTCAGCGCCAACAAGTATGTGCCGGCGGTGCCGCAGCTTCAGGAGGCCGCGCATCGCGTGCGGCGCATCGGCCTGGGCATCATGGGCCTGGCCGACGTGATGGTCAAGCTCGGCGTGCGCTATGGAGACCAGGAGTCGCTGGACCTGGCCGGCCAGATCATGGAGTTCGTGCGCTATCACGCCATGAAAACCTCCATCGAGCTGGCGCGTCAGCGCGGGCCGTTCCCTGCCATCGCCGGCTCCATCTATGACCCGGAGAACCTTCTGTGGCAGCCCCCCACCCCCTTGCAGCCCTACAGCCACAGCTTCGGCCGGCCGGAGCTGGACTGGGACGTGATCGTTGCAGGGATCAAGGCGCACGGCATCCGCAACGGCGCGCAGACAACCGTTGCGCCGACCGGAACCATCGGCACGGTCACTGGCTGCGAAGGCTACGGCTGCGAGCCGATCTTCGCCCTGGCCTATACGCGTTATGTCAAAGAAGCTGGCGGCGATGTGCCGTTGACCTACGTCAGCCCCCTCTTTCTGGAGGCGCTGGAGCGCGCCGGCATCGTCGGCCAACAGCGCCAACGCATCGTGGACGAGATCGCGCTCACCGGCGCCTGCCAGGGGATCGATGAGCTGCCGCCGGCGTTGCGGCACACCTTCGTGGTCAGCCAGGACATCAAGCCGGAAGAGCACGTGCTGATGCAGGCCGCTTTGCAGCGTTATGTCGATAACAGCATCAGCAAGACCTGCAATTTTCCGCCCGAAGCCACGCCCGGCGACGTCGCTCAGGCCTACATGCAGGCCTGGGAGCTGGGCTGCAAGGGGCTGACCGTCTACGTCACCGGCAGCCGGCAGGCGGTGGTGCTGGAGACCAAGGCCACGGCTGAGGCCAAGAAGGCCGGCAGCGCGGCTGAGCCGCCGGCCAACGGGAAGGTCGACGCGCACGAGACGCTGAACGTCGTGGCGCATCGGGCTGAGGCGCCGGCGACCAACGGCAACGGCGTACACCATGGGACTGGCAGCTACGGCGCGGTGGACTACGACGCCAAGCGGCCGCGGCCGCGACGGCTGCACGGCGCCACCTACCGCCGTCTGACCCCCCTGGGTACGGCCTATGTCACCGTCAACGACACCGACGAAGGGGAGCCTTTCGAGATCTTCATGAACGTGGGCAAGGCTGGTTCGGATGTGGCGGCCGTCAGCGAGGCGCTGGGCCGGCTGATCAGCTTCATCCTGCGCATGCCCAGCTCGCTGACCCCCACCGAGCGCCTGCAGCAGGTGGTCTATCAGCTCAACGGCATTGGCGGCGGGCGGCACCTGGGCTTTGGCCCGCAGCGGGTGCGCAGCCTGCCCGACGCTATCGCCCAGGTGCTGAGCGAGCATCTGGAGCAGGCGCCCCTGGCCCCGCCCATGGCGCAGGCTGTGCCGGCCGAGCAACTGCCCCTGCCGATCCCCAAGCAGATCGGCGATCTCTGCCCCGATTGCGGCAACAGCACGCTGCTGAACGTGGAAGGCTGTGTCAAGTGCCACGTGTGCGGGTACAGCGAGTGCTGAGAGATAGCTGGGTGGATTGACAGACAAGGAAAGACAAGAAGACCCCGCCGGTGTGGCGGGGTCTTTTTCAAACCGATCAGGTGAAAGGGAAAGCGTCCAGCCGCTGGGCTAAGAGCCGTTGCGCTGGGTTCCGTTGGGAAGCTCAGCCAGCACCGCATCGAAGCTGCTGGCGAGCGACAAGTCGACAATGAGAGCCTGCAGCCTGGCTTCATCTGAGATAGTTTCGATGTACTTCTCCAGAACGAGAACTTTGGAGAAGGGCGGATCGAAGCGCGAGGCTATGATCGCCAGAATAGCCTGCCTAAGTCCGCTTAACTGGCCCTCGGCGCGACCCTCGGAGCGGCCCTCAGCGCGGCCCTCGGTGAGGCCCTGAGCGCGGCCCTCGGCGCGGCCTTCGGTGAGGCCCTTCTCGCGCCAACGTCGGAGATAGGGCGTCTCGTAATCGTATTCTTCGTAGGAGAGCAAGTTTTCCATCAGCTTCAACACCTCCTCGTCACTAACCAGAGACAAGAATCCATTGAGAAGTCTTGTGCGCAGTTCCTCGTCGGCTTGCTGTCGCAAAGTCGGCAAAATCACGACCGGATTGCTGTATGAAGACTTTCAGAGGGTGATCGGTGACGGACATGGCTTGCTCCAAGGCCCTGGCTTGCAGCCTACATTTTACTACAGGCTGACGGCGGCGTCAACCGCGCGCGAACGCGGCCAGCAGCCTGCGGGCGCTTGCTTTGGCATTCAAAGGGGATGGATGCTATAATGCCGCCGTGAAACGGGTGCTGCGAGCTCTGGGCTTGATCATTCTGGCGATGACGCTGACGGCCGTGCTGGTCGTCGGCGTTTTGTCATGGCAGATCAACCGGCTGGGCGGCCAGGATCAGGCCCGACCAGCCGATGTGATCGTCATTCTGGGCGCGCGCGTCGAGCCGGACGGCAGCCCCAGTTCTGACCTGCTCAGCCGCACCTATCATGCCATGGACCTGTACAACGCGGGCCTGGCGCCGACGGTGATCTGTGCGGGCGGCGCGGGCGGCGACCGGCTGGCGGCCGGCGCGGTGGCCTGCCGTTTTGCCATGGAGGAGCTGGGCTTGCCGGCCGAACGCGGCCTGGTGGTGCAAGATAATGACGCCTGGACCACACGCGATGAAGCGGCCGTGGTGAGCAAGTTGATGCAGGCCAACGGCTGGCAGACGGCCATCGTGGTCAGCCACCCGCTGCACCTCTACCGGGCGCGCTGGCTTTTCCAGCGCGAGGGCGTAGAGGTGCTGACCAGCCCGACCAACACCGACCTGGGCCGCATCGCGCCGCCTCTGCGGGCCTGGTACACCCTGCGCGAGGCGGGCGGCGTGCTGCTGACCGCGGCCGAGGATTGGCCGCTGGTGGATCGGCTGCTGGCCTGGCTGCACAGCGTCGTATATGGCGCATAACGTGCCCTCCCATCGGGCCGAGAAATCCAGGACATGCAATGAGTTGGACAAGAACGACTGAAGCAAAACAACTCCTGAGCAAAGAAATCGGAGCGGTGATCAAGGACTGGGGCGGCAAGCTGCCGGTGGCGCTGGCCTATCCCAACAGCTACTACGTGGGCATGTCCAGCCTGGCCCTGCAGATCCTCTACACCCGCTTCAACGCGCACCCGCGCGTGGTCTGTGAGCGCGTGTTCTGGGACAAGGGCGGGCATCAGGCGCGGCGGCCGCTGCGCTCGCTGGAAACCCAGCAGCGCGTCGACGAGTTCGCGGTCTGGGGCTTCACCATCTCCTACGAGATGGACTATTTCAACGTAGTGGAGATGTTGCGCCAGGCCGGTGTGCCGCCGCTGGCGGCTGAGCGCGACGAGCGCTGGCCGCTGTTGATCGCGGGCGGGCCGGGAATCACCATGAACCCGGAGCCGATGGCCCCCTTTTTCGACGCGATCGTCATCGGCGAGGCGGAGGAGGTGGTGGAGACGCTGGTGGAGACCATCCTCGCCGTGGGCGATGATGACCGGGATGCGCTGCTGGTCGCGCTGGAGAGAATCGAGGGGGTGTACGTGCCGCAGTTGACGCCGGCGTGGCTCGGTCGGAGACCGGCCACAGCAGGTGAGGCGTGTCTCGGTCAGAGACCGGCCACAGCAGGTGAGGCGTGGCTCGGTCAGAGACCGGCCACAGCAGGTGAGGCGTGGCTCGGTCGGAGACCGGCCACAGCAGGTGAGGCGTGGCTCGGTCGGAGACCGGCCACAGCGGGTGACGGTGCGTGGCTCGGTCGGAGACTGGCCACAGCAGGCGATGCCACGGCGGACGAGGACGGGGCAGCGCCGCGGCGCATCAAGCGTCTGTGGGTGCGCGAGTTGGAGCGTTTCCCCACCATCAGCTCGCTTTACACCCCCGACACCGAATTCGGCGGACTACACCTGATGGAGATCGCGCGCGGCTGCGGCCGCGGCTGCCGCTTCTGCCTGGCCGGCTATGTCTACCGCCCGCCCCGCGAGCAGCCGCTGGAACTGCTGCTGGACTGGGCCAAGGAGGGGCTGAAGCATCGGGACCGGATCGGCCTGATCTCGGCTGCGGTCTCGGATCACAGCCGGATCGATGAGCTGGCCATTCGTCTGCGCCAGATGGGCGCCAAGCTCAGCGTCAGCTCTATGCGCGTCGATCCCATCTCCGTGCCCCTGGTGCGCGGCCTGCGTGAAAGCGGCGCCCAAACGCTGACCATCGCGCCGGAGGCGGGCAGCCAGCGCCTGCGCGATGTGATCAACAAGACGCAGACCGAGGAGCAGATCCTGGCCGCGGTCGATCTGGCCGACTCGCTGGACTTTCCGCAGCTCAAGCTCTATTTCATGATCGGCCATCCGGGCGAGAACGACGACGACGTGCAGGGGCTGGTGGATCTGACCCTCTCCGCCCGGAGCCGTTTTCGCCGCCGGCTGGTGATCAACGCCACCCCCTATGTGCCCAAGGCGCATACCCCCTTCCAGTGGGAGGCCATGACCGACCGCGCCACCTTCGAGCGACGCCAGAAGTTCATCCAGCGCAGCCTGAGCCGCCACGACATCGCGGTGCGCGCCGATTCGCCGCAATGGGCCGCGGTGCAGGCAGTGTTGGCCCGCGGCGACCGCCGGCTGGCCCCCGTGCTGCTGGCGATGGAACAGTTGTCGGTGGCGGCCTTCGAACGCGCCCTGGCCGCCCACGGCCTGAGCCAGGAGGAGTTCATCGGCGCACGCGAGCCAGGCGCGCCCCAGCCCTGGGACATCGTCGAGAGCGGCGTCAGCAGCAGCTTCTATCTCTTCGAACAGCGCCACGCGCGCCGCGCCGAGACCGGGCTGAGCTGCCCGCCCACCGCCAGCGGCTGCCTGACCTGTGGAACCTGCGACACAGACTGGGCCTACCGCGACAACGGCGGCGTGCCGGTGAAGAGCAAAGGCCCCTGGCGCGCCCAGGACTGGCGGCCAGCCGCCGCGCCGATCCCGCTGTTGGGCTGACATGAACGAAGCGCTTCCTCTGCTCCACTTCGCCAGCCTGACCGCGTTTCCCGGCCTGGTACACGCCGTCAGTACCCGGCATGGCGGCGTCAGCACCGGCAGCTATGCCAGTCTGAACCTGAGCACCAGCACCGGCGACAGCCGCGAGAACGTGGAGGCCAACTACCGCCGGCTGGCCGCCGCGCTGGACATGCCGCGCGATCGGTTCACCACCACCTGGCAGGTGCATGGCATCCACGTGGTGCGGGCGACGGCTGAGAACGCGGGCGGCATGATCGACAAGGCCGATGCCATCATCACCGACCGACCTGACCTGCCGCTGACGCAGCGCTACGCCGACTGCACGCCGTTGATCGTCTATGACCCGCGCCGCCATGCCGCCGGGCTGGCCCACGCCGGCTGGCGCGGCACCGTGGCCGGCATGGCGACCACCTTGGTGCAGGCCATGGCCGCTGCCTATGGCAGCGATCCCGCCGACCTGGTGGGTGTGATCGGCCCGGCCATCGGTCCCTGCTGTTACGAGGTCGGCCCGGAGGTGATCGAAAAGGTGGAGCAGGCCTTTCCGGCCTCGGCTGCACTGCTGCGCCCGCCGGCCAACGGCGGCAGCCCGCACCTTGATCTGTGGGCGGCCAACCGCTGGCAACTGGAGCAGGCCGGTGTGGGCCAGATCGAGACCGCCGGCATCTGCACCCGCTGCCAACGAGCGACCTTCTTCTCTCACCGCGGCGACGGCCCGCAGACAGGCCGTTTCGGCGCGGTGATCATGCTGAGGACGTAACTCGTAACTCGTAATGCGTAACTCGTAACCCGGAACCGGAGCCCCTCCGCACGCAGAGTCGGTTCCGGTTACGCATTACGCAGAACCAGAGCTCCCCCGCACGCAAAGTCAGCTCCGGTTACGAGTTACGAGTTACTCTCACCCCACGAGACCACCTGTGACCGACGCCATTGACATCGCCGCCAACCTGATTTCGATCCGAGAACGCATCGCGGCTGCGGCGCGGCGGGCTGGTCGTTCGCCCGACGAGGTGACGCTGCTGGCAGTCAGCAAAACCCACTCGGTCGGGCTGATCGCGCAGGCGCTGGCGGCCGGCCAACGTGATTTCGGCGAGAACCTGATCGAGGAAGCCTGGGTCAAGTTCGGCGATCCCCACTCCGCCGCGGCCCTGGAGATGCCCCTGAGTTCCCTCCAGACGCCCCAAGCTGGCCCGCCAGAGGCCGTGGCCCGGCCGCGGCTGCACCTGATTGGGCCGATCCAGAGCCGCAAGGCTGCGCTGGCCGTGGCCTGCCGGCCGGCGCTGATCCACGCGGTGGACCGGTTGAAGATCGCCCGCCGGCTGGATCGCTTCGCGGCCGAGGCCGGTCTGACCCTGGAGGTTCTGCTGGAGGTCAACGTGGCCGGCGAGGCCAGTAAATTCGGCTTCTCAGCGGAAGGCGTCGATCGCGAGGCTGAGGCGATCCTGGCCCTGACGCATCTGCGGGTGCGCGGCCTGATGACCATTCCGCCCTACGAGCCAGACCCAGAGGCTGCCCGGCCGCACTTCGCCGCGCTGCGTCGCCTGCGCGACCAACTGGCGCAGCGTTTCCCCCAAGCCGACTGGCGCGCCCTGAGCATGGGCATGAGCCACGACTTCGAGACCGCCATCGAGGAAGGGGCCACGATCGTTCGCGTTGGCACAGCGATTTTTGGAAGACG
>JAKQCW010000307.1 GCA_029558955.1 Chloroflexota bacterium | reverse complement strand
AAAGGAACAGAGACATGAAAACCTTGCAGAAATCGGGCGGCCTGGCCGCGCTGGTGCTGGCCGTCGCCTACCTGGTCGGCATGGTCATCTTCCTCGTCGTGTTGGGCTACCCCAGCATCGTCGACCCGGTCCAAAAGGTGGCGCTGCTGGTCGAAATGCAGGCGCTCACCTTCGCCACCAATCTGCTGATGTACGTCTTTTTCGGCGTCGCCCTGGTCGTCCTGGCGCTGGCGTTGTACCAGCGGCTGCACGCCGACGCGCCGGCGCTGATGCAGGTCGCCGCCGCGCTGGGGATCATCTGGGCCGGCTCGCTGGTCGCCAGCGGCATGGTCGCCAATGCTGGCATCGCACCCGTCGTCGCGCTCTACGCCCAAGACCCGACGCAGGCCGCGCTGGCCTGGCAGGGCATCGAAACCGTGACCACCGGCTTGGGCAACGGCAACGGCGAGATCCTGGGCGGCCTGTGGGTGCTGCTGGTCAGCCTGGCCGGCCTGCGGGCTGGCGGACTGCCCAGGGACCTGAACATCCTGGGCCTGTTCGTCGGTACGGTGGGCATCGTCTCGCTGATCCCAGCGTTGACCGCCCTGACCGGAGCATTCGGTTTGAGCCAGATCGTCTGGTTCGTCTGGCTGGCAGTTGTGCTGCTGCGCAGCAAGGTCGGTGAGACAGGGCAAGTTGTCGATACTTCATCGCCAACCTGGTCGCTCTCTATGGCCCCCAGCACGTCGCCCCCGACATCGCAGCGGGAATCGGACAGTTGATGATCCCCCTGGCGATCCAGGAAATGGTCTTTGCCGCCTGGCTGATCGTCAAGGGCTTCGATCGGACGGCAATCGCCGCCGGATCGGCAAGATCGACGACCAACGAGATCCTGAGCGCGGTGTAGACCGGTCGTGTGGGTTCGAGGGAGGGCCGAATGCCCTCCCTCGAACCTCCTTGCTCCATTGAGCCGCTCGACGCCGAAACGGGCATTGACTGACATCGCCAGCCTGTCAGGCCAGATCGACGCTTTGTTGCCGGTATTGATGAAGCCCGCGTCCCGAGGAACTCCGCGTAACATCTGGAGTCGTTGCAGTCCATGATCGCTTTGGTTGGGGATGTTGCCGCCTGCCGCCGAGCTCCTTTCCCCAGGTTGGGTTTATTCCCCCTCGAATGTATAATAGCCCTGCTATCCGAGTGATTTCAGGTGGATGAAAGGCGCCGATCGATGGACACGACCCAAAGCCTGTCTGACGTTCAATACATCACGCGCGAAAATGGCCAGCGAGTGGGTGTGGTGCTGACCTGGGAAGACTTTCGCAGCCTTCAGGCGCGTTTGATGGATGATCCTGAGCTGTTGTCAGGTCTGAGCGAAACCGAACTGCGCGCATTGAGCGAGGGCATGTTGGCGGCTGAACACCAGGAAAGGCTGAGCATGTTGTTGGAACGCAACCGGCAGCAGGCGTTGAGCGCTGGTGAAGCCCAAGAACTGGATCGCTATCTGGAACAGATCGACTCGCTGAACATTCTGAAAGCCAGAGCGCGCGTTACGTTGCAATACCTGAGCCAGACCGAGCAGGTTAACTGATGCCATATGCGTCCAACCTTGCCGCCTGCGCTGCGCGACCAGGTTCGAGCGATCAGTCACGGCGTCTGCGCCTATTGCCGTTCGCTTGAGGAACTGTCCGTCACAGCGTTCGAGATCGATCATATCATCCCTCTCAGTGCAGGCGGGGCCAGTGAACTGGACAACCTTTGCCTGGCCTGCACAGCCTGCAACCGTCTCAAGGGCAGTCGCCAGGAAGCAATAGACCTGACCACTGGGGCGGTTTCACCACTGTTTCATCCCTACCGTCACTCTTGGTTTGACCACTTCCGGTGGAACCAGGACCAGACAGAGATTGTTGGGCTGACTCCGACGGGACGGGCAACCGTTCATGCTCTCCAAATGAACAGACCGCAACTGGTTCGCCTCAGACGGCTTTGGCGCCGGCTCGGCTATCGATTGGCATAATCTCCTACGGCGCGCTGACCTATCTGGCCGACCACGAGGCGCCCGAAAGCTGGCGCGACCCGCGGCTGGCTGACTATTCCCGCCCTATCGTGACCACCCGCATCGTGGGGTCGCTGGGCGGTCTCATGACGATCGTCGCATCGGCTGTGCCTTCAGATAGGTCATGGAGCGCCACAGCCATTCAACGGGGCCATAGCGGAAGCGCTTCATCCACCAGTGGCTGAAGGGAATCAGGGCCAGAAAGATCACAACAGTCAGTAGAATCCCTGCGGCGGAACCCATCCGTCCAAAGAAACCCAGGCCGTAGCCGTTGAAAATCAAGGTGCTGATGATCGACTGCAGCAGATAGTTGGTCAGCGCCATCTGACCGAGGGGCGCCAGCACCTGCAAGATGCGCAGCCAGGCGGGCCGCAGCGCCAGCAGGCAGATGATCGAGGCGTAGGCCAGGCTGAGCAGCGGCGCGCCGATGCTCTGGCTGACCGTGGCCAACAGCATGGTCGGGGAAAGATCGATACGTTGCACTCCGATGATCAAACTGGCGTAGAGGGCGTTGGTGGCCAGTCCGATCACCAGGCCCACCACCAGCAGCCGGCGAAAGAGCGGCCGGTGCGCAGCGAGATCGTTGAAGATGTGCCGCTTGGCGAAGTAGGCTCCGATCAGGAACATGGCCAGTACGTTGAACCCCATGAAGAAGAACGAGGTGAGCGCCATGCTTCCATAGTCGTAGGCGCGTTGGGCGGTGACTTCCAGATAGTTGCCCTGGAGATAGACCTGGTTGGCGCGGGCGATATCGGCCAGATAGCTGGCCTTTGCCTGGGCCAAGCCGAGGTCGATCTGTTCGCCCGCCTCCGGCATCGTGCGTGCCAGTTCCATCAGCCCCGTTATCGCCGCGGTGAGCAGCAGCGGAATCACGATCAGAATCACGGCCCAGATCAGCAGGGTGCGCGGGCGGGCCTTGCGAAAAAGAAGCAGCGGAAAGCCCAGCAACGCGTACACGATCAGGATATCCCCCGGCCAGATCAGGATGGCATGGACGATGCCGATCAGCAGCAGAGCCAGCAGGCGCCGGATGTAGAGGGACACAAAGCGCCCGCCGCGACTCTCGACGCGCTCCATCAGCAACACCATGCCCAGGCCAAAGAGCAGCGAAAAGAGGCTGTAGAATTTGCCTTCGCCCAGGAAGTGGATCAGCCACTCCGCGGCCCGGTCATACCAGGGGGCATCTGCGGCCATAGGAAAGAGGATGCTCTGGAACGGGCGACTGAAGAGCGCCATGTTGACCAGCAGGATGCCAAAGAGGGCGAAGCCGCGCAGGATGTCGAGGATCTGAATCCGCTCGGTCTGCCGCACTGGGGCAATGGCAGGGGTATCGGTAAGGTTGGATGCCGTCATGTTGGTTGCTCCTTGAAACGCTGCTCCTCTGAGCCATCAGTCAACAGGCCAGCCGCGTTGATGGGCCGCGCGCGATGCTCCGATTAACCAAGCCAGCGAGCCGGTTCGGTCGGCCCCTGCGGAGCGCCACGCCCAGGTTGGCCCGAGTACCGAAGCTCGACCGTCTATGTTGGAACTCTCTGGCCTGTTGCCAGAGCGGTGACATGATACGGCAAGAGCGCGTTTCTGTCTAGCAGCGCCAATGCCGTGCGCGGCGGCCACTGTGTTGCCGTTCCGCGTCACACGGCGCCGGTCACACGCTGTGGAGGGGAAGCATGAGCCTGTTTGTGCCAGCACAAAGACTCGCCCGCGCTTTCTGCGTACACTGAGGGCCAAGACAGCGCCACCGCGTTGTTCCAAAATCAGAGACAATACCCTTTGCGGAGGCACTACTATGGCAACTACTTTCGGACTTTTCTATGGCAGCACCGAAGGCGCAACCGCCGTGGCTGCCGATGTGATCAAGGAAGAGATCGAAGCCACCGGCCTGGCCACGGTGGATCTGCACGACGTGGCCTACACCGATCTCAAGGTCATGGAAAGCTACGATGTCCTGATCCTGGGCATCTCGACCTGGGATATCGGCCAGATGCAGGCGGACTGGGCCTACAAGTTTGCTCAGTTGGACAAGCTCGATCTGAACGGAAAACTTGTGGCTATCTACGGCCTGGGCGACCAGTACGCGTATGCCGACAGCTTCGTCGATGCCATCAAGACGCTGAGCGAGAAGGTGATGCAGCAGGGCGCCATTCCCATCGGCTTCTCGATGGTGGACGACAGCTACGAGTTCACCTATTCCGAGGCTGTGTACAAGGACGTCTTCATCGGCCTGGCGCTGGATGCAGAGAATCAGGACAACCTCACCCGGAAGCGGGTGCGGGCGTGGGTGCAGACGGTGCTGGAAGACGTCGGTCTACTGGTTCCGCAGCCGGCGTGAGCCGCGCCCCGGCCAGCGATCCGACATCGAAGCGCGGCGCCGACCGCCAGCGATTCCAACTGTGGGGCTGCCAATCAGGGGTCGAGCCTTCAGGCGGGGCGGCGCGCTCAACTGGCATCGTCCAGACCCGGCTGAAGCCTCGACTCCGCGCCATGACCCGGCTGAAGCTTCGACGCCGCGCCATGACCCGGCTGAAGCCTCGACGCCGCGCCATGACCCGGCTAAAGCCTCGACTCCGCGCCATGACCCGGCTAAAGCCTCGACTCCGCGCCATGACCCGGCTAAAGCCTCGACGCCGCGCCATGACCCGGCTGAAGCCTCGACGCCGCGCCATGACCCGGCTAAAGCCTCGACTCCGCGCCATGACCCGGCTAAAGCCTCGACGCCGCGCCATGACCCGGCTGAAGCCTCGACGCCGCGCCATGTTTGGAAGCGCTGGCCGACCGCCGCTCGGTGCGGGCATTGCGTTCGCGCTGAGCGGCAGACGTGGCCAGCCGGTTTGGCAAAGCGGGGAAGGCGGGGGATAATAGGCGGACTTCCCAGTCTCGCTCTGCTAGAACAGGATCACCCGGCACCATGTCCAACCTGAAAAGTGAAACCGGCCCGCGCCTCGGGGAATTCGTCGCGATGATGGCGCTGATGACCTCGCTGGTCGCCATGTCCATCGACGCGATGCTGCCCGCGCTGTCTGAGATCGGCGCCGAGCTGGGCGTCCAGCGCGTGAACGACAACCAGTTGATTCTGACGACGCTCTTCATCGGGCTGGCGGTGGGCCAGCTCTTCTATGGCGCGCTGTCAGACACCATCGGACGCAAACGGGCCATCTATCTGGGCTATGGGGTCTTCTTCGCCGGCTCACTGCTGTCGATCTTCGCCGTCAGCTTTCCCATGATGCTGGCGGGGCGGCTGCTGCAGGGCCTGGGAGCGGCCGGGCCGCGCGGGGTTTCCATGGCGCTGATTCGAGACCGTTTCGAAGGGCGCGCCATGGCCCAGGTGATGTCCTTCATTTCGGTGGTCTTTATCCTGGTGCCGATCATCGCGCCGATCCTGGGCCAGGCCATTTTGCTGGTGGCCGACTGGCGCGCGATCTTTTCAGCGCTGCTGGTCATGGGCGTGATCTCGCTGCTCTGGTTTGCCCTGCGTCAGCCTGAGACCTTGCCGCCGGCGCGCCGGGCGCCCTTTTCTGCCCGCCGCATCGCCCGCGCTCTGGTCGAGGTGCTGACCAACCCGGTGGCGCTGGGCTACACGCTGATGGCCGGGCTGATCTCGGGCGCGCTGCAAGGCTATCTGAGCTCGGCGCAGCAGATCTTCCAGTTCCAGTATGGACTGGGAACGCTCTTTCCGCTGGTCTTTGCCATCAACGCGCTCTCCCTCGGCCTGGCCTCCTTTGTCAACGGCCGGGTGGTCATGCGCTACGGCATGCGCCCCCTGGTGCGCAAGGCGTTGTTGGCCCTGTGCACGCTGTCCATCCTGCTTGTCGGGGTTGCCCTGGCCACCGACGGGCAGCCGCCGCTGCCGCTGCTGATGATCTTCTTGCTGCCCAGCTTCTTCTGCATCGGCATCCTGTTCGGCAACATGAACTCCTTGGCCATGGAGCCGCTGGGCCACATCGCCGGCGTGGGCGCGGCCGTGGTCGGCTCGCTGTCAACCCTGGTGGCCACGCCGCTGGGCGCAGGCATCGGCCAGGTCTACAACGAGACGGTGCTGCCGCTGGTGTTGGGCTTTGCCGCGTTCGGGCTGGGCGCACTGCTCTTGATGCGTTGGGCAGAGGGCGCGCGCGCCGCCGCGGCCCGCAGAGCGCAGCCGACCGGATAAGGCGGCCGGCGCGGGCTGGCCAGGGCCACCCCGCCAAGGCCGGCCAGATCACGCGCAACGCGCCCTTTCGTCAGCTTGCACAACGGCGTAGTTGCGGTTATCCTATAGCGCACCAACGATGCCAACGGCGGCCGATTGGCCCCGATTCCAATCTATGCGAGGTGATCCCATGCAACCTGAGACGTTGACCTTTCTCGACAATCGGACTGGCCAATCCTACGATTTACCTATCACCGATGGCACGATACGCGGCCTGGATCTGCGCCAGATCAAAACTGGAGCGGATGAACCTGGTCTCACCTCCTACGATCCGGCCTTTCTCAACACCGCCTCCTGTCGCAGCCAGATCACCTACATCGACGGCGACCGGGGCATCCTGCGCTACCGCGGCTATCCCATCGAGCAGTTGGCGGAGCAGTCGAGTTTCCTGGAGACGGCTTACCTGGTCTTGCACGGCGAACTGCCCACGGCCGCTCAGCTCAGTCAGTGGTCCCGCTCGGTGATGGACGAGGCGATTGTACACGAGAGCATCCGCCAGTTCCTCAACGCCTTCCGCTACGACGCCCATCCCATGGGGACGTTGGTAGGCACCGTGGCCGCGCTCTCGACCTTCTACCCCGACGCCCATCACGTAGAAGACCCGGGTGTCGTGCGAAAGCACATTCTGCGCCTGGTGGGGATGATGCCCACGCTGGCAGCTTTTGCCTATCGCCACTCCATGGGCTTCCCCTACGTCTACCCCGACAGCGAACTGAGCTACACCGGCAACTTTCTGAGCATGATGTTCAGGATGCAGCAGGACGAGTACCGGCCCAACCCGGTGTTGGAGCGGGCGCTGGACGTGCTCTTCATTCTGCACGCCGACCACGAGCAGAACTGCTCCACCAGCACCATGCGCGTGGTGGGCAGCACCAACGCCGACCCCTACGCGGCCGTGGCCGCGGCGGCCTCGGCGCTCTTTGGCCCGCTGCACGGCGGCGCCAACGAGGCGGTGCTGCGCATGTTGAACGAGGTGGGCCACGTCTCCAGCGTGCCCGATTTCATCCAGAGCGTCAAGAGGGGCGACCGGCGGCTGATGGGCTTCGGCCACCGCGTCTACAAGAACTATGACCCGCGCGCCAGCATCATCAAGCGCATCGCCTACGAGGTGTTCGAGGTGACCGGCCGCAACCGGCTGCTGGACATCGCCACCGAGCTGGAGACCATCGCCCTGGACGACCCCTATTTCGTCGAGCGCAAGCTCTATCCCAACGTCGATTTCTACAGCGGCGTGATCTACCAGGCGCTGGGCCTGCCCACCAGCATGTTCACGGTGATGTTCGCCATCCCGCGCACCATCGGCTGGCTGGCGCAGTGGCGCGAGGGGCTGCACGACCCGGAGCAGCGCATCTCCCGGCCGGCTGAGTACTACATCGGCTCGCCTGAGCGTGATTACCTGCCCATGGCCCAGCGCCACACCGGGGCACAGGGCGCTCAACACACCCCCCAGACGGGCGGCAGTCTGACCATCACCGACAACCGCACCAACAAGGTGTATGAACTGGCCATCACTGATGGCATGATCCGGGCCAACGACCTGCGCAAGATCAAGGTGGACGCCGATGACTTCGGCGTCATGAGCTACGACCCGGCCTTCTTCAACACCGCTTCGTGCGCCAGCGCCATCACCGAGATCAATGGCCGGGAGGGGGTGTTGCGCTATCGCGGCTATCCCATCGTGCAGTTGGCCGAACACTCCAATTTCCTGGAGACCGCCTATCTGCTGATCTACGGCGAGCTGCCGACGCAGGAGGAGTACGATCAGTGGGAGTATGACATCAAGCATCACACCCTGCTGCACGAAAACATCCTGACCTTCATCAACGGCTTCCCGCGCGACGCCGATCCCATCGGCATCATGATCGGCGTGATCTCGGCCCTCTCCACCTTCTACCTGGACGCACGCAACGTCTCAGACACGGCCTCGGTGGAGCTGCAGATCCGGCGTCTGATCGCCAAGATGCCCACCATCGCCGCCTTCGCCTATCGCCACTCGCTGGGCCGGCCCTACGTCTACCCGGCCGACGAGCCGACCTACACCGGCGACTTCCTGCGCATGATGTTCAAACGCATGGAGAAGGGCTACCGGCCCGATCCGCTCTATGAGCGCGCGCTGGATATCCTCTTCATCCTGCACGCCGACCACGGGCAGTCCACCTCGGCCACCACCATGCGCATGGTGGGCAGCTCGCGCGCCGATCCCTTTGTGTCGGTCGCTGCTGCGATTGCCGCGCTGCGCGGGCCGAAGCACGGCGGCGCCACCAGCCACGTCCTGACCATGCTGGACGAGATCGGCCATCCCAGCCGCGTGCCCGCCTTCATCGAGGCGGCCAAGCGTAACCGGCGGCTGGTGATGGGCTTTGGTCACCGCGTCTACAAGACCTACGACCCGCGCGCGGCCCTGGTGCGCAACCTGGCCCACGAGGTGATCGCGGCCAGCGCCCAGACGGCGCGGCTGGATGTGGCGCTGGAGCTGGAGCGAGTCGCCCTGCAAGACAGCTACTTCATCGATCACCACCTCTTCCCCAACGTGGACTTCTACAGCGGCTGCATCTACAGCGCCATGGGCCTGCCCGACAGCATGTTCGCGGTGCTCTTTGCCGTCCCGCGTGCGGCTGGCTGGCTGGCTCAGTGGCGGGAGCTGATCGGCGACCCCGAGCAGAAGATCGCCCGCCCGCGCCAGATCTACGACGGCGTCTGGCTGCGCGACTACACGCCGATGGAGCAGCGCGGCTAGGGGCTAACAGCAAAGCAGCCAACTTTCCGAAGCGGAGAGTTGGCTGCTTTGTTTATGCAGTTGCTGACGACGGAATCGGCGAGGTCGCCGCGGAGAGGGAAATCAACCATGCCTACGATCAGTCGGTTTTACGGGATCGTCATCATGATGTATTATAACGACAGGCACGCTCCTCATTTTCATGCCAAATACGGTGAGTACGCGGCATTGATTGCGATTGAAGATGGCGCGCTGATCGCTGGCAAGTTGCCGATCCGCGCCTATCATCTGGTGCTGGAATGGCTGGCGCTGCACCGGGTTGAGTTGGTGTCCAACTGGGAACGGGCCAGGAAGCAGGCAGAACTTTCGGTTATCGAGGGATTGAAATGATCGAAGAAATGATCAGCAACGCCCAATATCCCGATTTGGTCTCAGTCCAATCGGTCAGATTGCGCGAGCGATCGGTGGTTTACGTCACTTTTACCGACGGCTCGGCCAGAGAGATCGACCTGGATCCCTACCTGCGCGGCCCGCTCTTCGACCCCATTCGTCAGAATCCAGACCTGTTGGCTCAGGTGTATGTCGATCCCGAAACAGAGACCCTGACCTGGCCAAACGGGGCGGACATCGACCCTGACGTGTTGTACTACGACGGCGATCCCCCCTGGAGCCAAACGGAACAGGCCGAGCAGGAATAATCACGGCGGGCGAGTCGAAGGAAGCGACGCAATCCACGGCCTTTGCCACGGTTCACGCTTTACATCCCTCTACTTCAGAGTCAGCTCCACCACCGGCACAATCACCGCGGGTTTCCTGACGGGGAGGAAGAGCAACTGCGTGTCGGGCTGCACGGTCAGATACTCCAGCTCCCAGGCGCTGCTGGTCAGCGGAACCTCGCTGCCGTCGTGCAGGAAGCGGGCATACGCCACCCGCCCGGCCAGCCCGGGCAGATGCAACTGCTTGAAGGGCCAGGCATAGATGTGGACGTAGACCGTGTTCCCCTTTTGGGTCAGGCGGCAGTCCTGGGGGGTCGGGAATTCGCTCTGCGTGCAGCCGTAGATGGCCTCGCCGTGCAGCGCCATCCACTCGCGGTAGACGCCCAAGGCCTGCTCCGCGCGCGGGTCGAACGTTCCCAACGCAGTTGGCCCCACGTTCATCAGCAGATTGCCGCCGTTGGCCACGGTGTTGATCAACATCATGATCAACTGTTCCGGGTTTTTCCAGCTGTCCTCGTCGCGGTGATAGCCCCAGGAGCCGCTGAAGGTCTGGCAGGCCTCCCAGACCACCGGTTCCCCCTCCACCCGCATCCACCCGGTGAGCTGGATCTGCTCCGGCGTGTAGAAGTCGGCGGGCAGGTTGGGCAGGTCCAGGCGGTTGTTGAGGATGATGTTCGGGCTGAGCTGCCGGATCATGGCGTAGAGTTGATCGCTTTCCCAGTCGGCGCGGCCCTTGCCGGGCAGCCCGTTGTAGCTCCTGTTGGGGTAGGAGAAGTCACACCAGAGAATGTCGGGGGCGAAGCGGGTCAGCAGCTCGGCCACCTGGTGGCGCATGTAGGCGGCGTAGCGGGGCATGACGCGCCCCTGGTTCAGTCGCGCCGCGTCGGGGTGATCGCGCAGCGGGTGGTGGACGTCGATGGTGAAGTCGGGGTGGCTCCAGTCCAGCAACGAGTAGTAGAGGCCGACCTTGAGCCCCTCAGCGCGCAAGGCCTCGACGAAGGGGACAATCAGGTCCTGGCCCCAGGGGGTGTTGGTGACCTTGAAGTCGGTGTAGGCGCTGTCCCAGAGGCAGAAGCCCTCGTGGTGCTTGGCGGTCAGCACGGCGTATTTCATGCCGGCCGCGCGCGCGCTGCGCGCCCAGGCGCGCGGGTCATACTGCGTCGGGTTGAAGCGCGACAGGTAACGTTCCCTGTACAGCGCGGGATCGATCTTTTCAGCGGTCATCAGCCACTCATGGCGGGCGGGCAGGGCATAGAGGCCCCAGTGGATGAACATGCCGAAGCGGTCATGGACGAACCAGGCGGTATCGCCAGCGGTGGGTCGGGGTGTGAACATGGGTTTCTCTTTCGTGGTGGGCGGGAGTTGGCGGTGATTCTCGGAAGTGTTGGCGGGGCACGTAATGCGTAACGAGTAATGCGTAACCGGAATGGCGGGGGGTGGTTGTGATTCTTGGAGGTGTTGGTGGGACAGGTAATGCGTGACGAGTAATGCGTAACCGGGATGGCGGGAGGTGTGTCTGGGTTATGCGTAATGCGTAACGAGTAATGCGTAACTGGAATGGCGGGGGGTGGTTGTGATTCTCGGATGTGTTGGTGGGACAGGTAATGCGTGACGAGTAATGCGTAACGGAATGTGTCAAGAATTGTGAGACAGCGCGAGCGATAGTTTAGTGTACGAATGCTGTGTGCTGGCTGGGCCAGCGCATCGGTGGTGCGAACTGGCGGCAATCAGAGCGAGGCTTGTCGCCGCGAGAGGT
>JAKQCW010000304.1 GCA_029558955.1 Chloroflexota bacterium | reverse complement strand
GTGGTCGAGGCCAACGTCAACTACGCCAATGAACGGGCTGAGATCATCTACGATCCCGCCATGCTCAAGCCGCTGGACTTGATGCAGAGCATCGAGGCGGTGGGCTATGGCGTGCCTGAGGCGACGGTGGACCTGCCCATCGCCGGCATGACCTGCGCCAACTGCGCCATGACCATCGAGCGCACCCTGAAGCGCATGGACGGCGTGCTGGAGGCCACGGCCAGCTATGCCAGCGAATCGGCCCATGTGCGCTACCTGCCCACGGTGGTCACCCGCAGCGACATGGCGCGGCGCATCGACGAGATCGGCTACAAGGTGATCGAGCCGGAGGCGGGCGCGGCCGAGTTGGACGAGGACGCCGAGGTTCGGGCGCGCAACGCTGAGCTCAACGACCGCAAGCGCCGCCTGATCGTCGGCATCGTGCTCTCCAGCATCATCATGGTGCTGAGCATGGGCCACGATTTCGGCCTGTGGCCGCACATCCCCGGCTACGGCTGGATCCTGCTGATTCTGACCATTCCGGTGCAGTTCTGGGTGGGCTGGCCCTTCCTGAGCAGCGCCTGGAAGGCAGCCGTCAAGGCCCACACCGCCAACATGGACACTCTGGTGACCCTGGGCTCGCTGGCCGCGTTCAGCTACAGCCTGGTGGTGCTGGTGTTGGGCCTGGATGCGCACCTCTACTTCGAGTCGGCCGCGGTGATCATCACCCTGATCATGGTGGGCAAGTATCTGGAGGCGCGGGCCAAGACCCAGGCTGGCGATGCGATCCGCAAGCTGCTCAGCCTGCAAGCCAAGACCGCGCGCGTCATTCGGGCCGGCTCGGTCGGAGACCGGCCTCAGCAGGAGAATGGGGCCGGCTCGGTCGCAGACCGGCCTCAGCAGGGAAATGGGGCCGGCTCGGTCGCAGACCGGCCTCAGCAGGGAAATGGGGCCGGCTCGGTCGGAGACCGGCCTCAGCAGGGCATCGACGAAGAGGAGATCGAGCTGCCCATCGACCAGGTGCAGGTCAACGACATCGTGATCGTGCGCCCTGGCGAGAAGATTCCGGTGGATGGCATCGTGATCAGCGGCCAGTCAGCCGTGGACGAAAGCCTGGTCACCGGCGAGAGCCTGCCGGTGGACAAGGGGCCGGGCGACGAGGTGATCGGCGCAACCCTCAACAAGTCGGGCAGCTTCCGCCTGCGCGCCACCAAAGTCGGCCGCGACAGCGCCTTGGCCCAGATCGTGCGCATGGTGCAGGAGGCGCAGGGTTCCCGCGCCCCCATCCAGCGCCTGGTAGATCGGGTGGCCGCGGTCTTCGTGCCCGCGGTGATCGGGCTAGCCATCGTCGTCTTCCTGGCCTGGTACTTCATCGGCGGCGCCGACTTCACCACGGCCATGCTCTTTGCCGTCTCGGTGCTGCTGATCTCCTGCCCCTGCGCGCTGGGCCTGGCCACCCCCACGGCCGTCATGGCCGGCGCCGGCGTCGGCGCGGAGAACGGCATCCTGATCAAGGACGCCCAGGCGCTGGAGACCGCCGCCCGCCTCAACACGGTGGTGCTGGACAAAACCGGCACCATCACCCAGGGACGGCCGCGGGTGACCGATGTGGTGATCGGTGAACGGCTGGCGGTGAACGGTGAACGGTTAACGGTGAACGGTGAACGGTTGGCGGCGAATGGTGAACGGTTGGCGGTTAGCGGTAAACGGTTAACGGTAAACGGTGAACGGTTGGCGGAGAACGGTGAACGGTTGGTGTTCACCGGGCACCTTTTGCAGCTCGCTGCGTCGGCCGAAAGCGTTTCGGAACACCCGCTGGGCCAGGCCATCGTGGACGCGGCCAAGGAGCAGGGATTGGCGCTGAGCCAGCCGCAGGCCTTTCAGGCGGTGGCCGGCGGCGGCATCATCGCTGCGGTCGATGGCTACGAGGTGATGGTGGGCACGGCCCGCCTACTGGTGGAGCGGGGCGTGGCGCTGAACGACCTGGAGCGCGAGGTGGCGCGCCTGCAAGGGGAGGCCAAGACCGCCATGCTGGTGGCCATCAACGGCCAGGCGCTGGGCGTCATCGCCGTGGCCGACACCGTCAAACCCACCTCCAGGACAGCCATCGATCAGCTCCACGCCATGGGCGTCCGGGTGGCCATGCTCACCGGCGACAATCAGCGCACGGCCGAGGCCATCGCCCAGCAGGTGGGCGTCGACCAGATTCTGGCCGAAGTTCTCCCCGGCGAAAAGGCTGACGAGGTGAAGAGGCTTCAGGCCGCAGGGTCTGACGCCGATCGCCGCGCGCCGGACGCCGAGCACTCGCTGGTGGCCATGGTCGGCGACGGCATCAACGACGCGCCGGCGCTGGCCCAGGCCGACATCGGCATGGCCATCGGCACCGGCACTGACGTGGCCATCGAGGCGGCCGACGTGGTGCTGATGCGCGGCGACCTGCGGAGCGTGCCGCAGGCCATCAAGCTGAGCCGCGCCACCATGCGCGGCATCAAGCAGAATCTCTTCTGGGCCTTCTTCTACAACGTGCTGGCCATCCCCATTGCGGCCGGCATTCTGGTGCCCTTTTTCGGCCCTGAGTACCAGCTCAACCCCATGATCGCGGCTGGCGCCATGGCCTTCAGCTCCATCTTCGTGGTCAGCAACTCGCTGCGACTGCGGCGGATGAAACTGCAAGAGGAGTGA
>JAKQCW010000301.1 GCA_029558955.1 Chloroflexota bacterium | reverse complement strand
CCGTGCGCAGTTGGGATTTCCTGGTGGTCTCCTTCAGCGAATACCGCGGCTGGCGGCCGCGCTTCATCAACGGCCAGGAGATCCGCAACTGGATGCACGCGCCGCTGATCCACGATTATCTGGCCCAGTTGGGCGAGGATGGCTGGGAGATGGTGGGGGCGGGCGGCGGCAAGGCGCTTTACGGCGCCAGCGACCACTACCAGGCCTTTTTCAAGCGGCCTAAGCGCTGAGGCGGCATGGCGGGCGAACGTATCCTGATGGTCGAGGATGAGCGGGCCGTGGCGCGCGGGCTGGAATATGGCCTGACCGCCGAGGGCTTTCAGGTGCTATGGGCCAGCAGCGGCCAGGCCGCGCTGGCCATGACCCGCCGCGAGGCCCCCCACCTGCTGCTGCTGGACATTCGCCTGCCCGACATCAGCGGCTTCGACGTCTGTCGCCAACTGCGCAGCGAGGGCTTCCGCCAGCCGATCCTGATGATCACCGCGCGCGACGAAGAGGTGGACAAGGTGCTGGGGCTGGAGTTGGGCGCGGACGACTACCTGGTCAAGCCCTTCAGCCTGCGCGAGCTGATCTCACGGGTGCGCGCCCTGCTGCGCCGCGCCTATGGCGAGCTGGCCGCGCCGGCGCCCGATCAGCGGCTGGTCTTCGGCCCGCTGACCATCGACGCGGGGCGGCTGCTGGCGCTGCGTGATGGCCAGCCGGTGGACCTCACCCCCATGGAGTTTCGCCTGCTGCGCTTTCTGGCCACCAATCCCGGCCGCCCCTACAGCCGCCAGCAGTTGATCGAAGCGGTGTGGGGCTATGACAGCGAGGTGGGCAGCGACCGCGCCGTCGATGTGCATGTGCGCCACCTGCGCCAGAAGCTGGAAGCAGACCCGGCCAATCCCCGCTGGCTGGTGACCGTGCGCGGCGTCGGCTACAAATTCGAGCCTTGATCTGCCTGAATGTTGCGGAATCTTAACGGCCCCGCAACGATCCCATCGCAACCTCCTGGTACAATCATCGGAGAGTCAAGACGTTGAGCTTTTCGGAAAAAACTCAACGTCTGTACGATGCAAACGGCAAGACGTTGAGCTTTTCGGAAAAAGCTCAACGTCTGCGCAATCGATCAGGAGGACCGAGTTCTATGAAGAAACGTATGATTTGGAGCGTGGCGCTGGTTGCCATGCTGTTGCTGACCCTGGCCGCGCCGCTGGCCATGGCGCAGACCGAGGCGCCGGCCGAGCCGGGGCTGGTGATCGTCAACGTGGACGCCGCAGGGCCCGCGGCCAAGGCCGGGGTCAAGCGCGGCGACATCCTGCTGGCGCTGAACGGCCAGGAGATCAACCGATCGGCCGATTGGTTCCGTGCGATGCGCGGCCTGGCCGTCGGCGATGAGATCGAGCTGCAACTGCTGCACGGCGACGAGGCGCGCACCCTTTCCGCGACCGTGGCCGAGCGCAACGGCCGCGCCCTGCTGGGCCTGCAGGTCTACCTGGGCGGCGCCGAGGCTGAGGATGCTGACGAGCCGCTGATGCAGGTCTTGCCCCAGCTTGCCGCCCTTGCCGGCGCGCAGGTGCTTGAGGTGGTCGCCGATAGCCCGGCCAGCGCGGCCGGCCTGCAGGTGGGCGACGTGATCACCGCGGTGGATGACCAGACGCTGGAGGACGGCGCCAGTCTGGCCGACCTGATCGGCGGCTATGCGCCGGGCGACGAGGTGACCCTCACCGTGGTGCGCGCGGAGAACGATGAGACCGACCAGACGCTGACAGTGGTTCTGGGCAAGAACCCGGACGATGCAACCCGCCCTTATCTGGGCGTGCGCTACACCAACGCCCTCTCCATGGAGGCTCTGGAAGGCCAGACCATGCCCTTCTTCGGCAATCCCGGCGGCGGCTTCCGCTTCGACCGCGGCTTCGGCCAGACCATGCCCGACGATGAAGCCATGCCCGAAATCCAGTCGCTGAGCGGCGCGCTGGTGGGCGAGGTGGTCAAGGATGGCCCCGCTGCCAAGGCTGGCGTGCAGGCCGGCGACTTGATCAGCGCCATCGACGGCGAGGCGGTGGACAGCCCGCAGGCGCTGGTGGATGCGCTGGCCGAGCGCAAGCCGGGCGACGTGGCGCTGTTGACCATCACCGGCGCGGACGCGCAGGAGGCGACCGAGGTCGAGGTGACGCTGGGTCAACACCCCGATGACGCGACACGCGCCTATCTCGGTGTCAGCGTCAGCGCCGTGGCCACGCCGCGCTCCCACGGCCGCGGCATGGGCGGACAACAGTTCAACCTGCCCTTTGGCCTGGATCAACTGCCCTTCGACCTGGACCAACTGCCCTTCGATCTGGATCAACTGCCCTTCGAGCTCCCTGGACAGCAGCAGGAGCCCGCCGGCCCGCAGGCGTAAACAAAGTCCAAGAACACACACTGCACAGGCCGGTCTCGATCTGAGGCCGGCCTGTTGCTCGGGCCGGTCTCCGACCGTGCCCCTCCTCCCTGCTGGGGCCGGTCTCCGACCGTGCCCCTTCTGCCACGCCCATGTTCCAATCCATCCGCTGGCGGCTGGTCGCCAGCTTCCTCTTCGTCACCCTGCTCACCGTCGGCTTGATCGGCGTATTGGCGCTGTCATTGATCCGCCAGCAGGTGGCGAGCCAGGAGGCGGCCTATTTGCAGGCCAACGCCGACGCGGTGGCGCGCCAGGCCGCCTCGTTGATGGAGCCGCTGGTCAACCTGAACGACCTGCAAGAGCTGGCGCGCACCTCAGCCTTCCTCAGCAACTCACGCATCCGCATCCTGGATGGCCGGGGCAACACACTGGCCGACTCGGGTCAACCGACGCCAGAGGAGGAGTACCTCTGGCTGCCCTCGCTGCTGGAGATCTTCCCCGACCTGGATGCCAGCCTCTTCGGCGGCGGGCCGGTGCGCATGGCCGTGCCGCTGGACCGTTCCGGCCGCGCCGAGGGACTGCGCCGCGGCGGCTTGTCGCTGGACGATCTGCCGCCGGGCACGGAATACACGGTGATTCGTCTGGTGGACTCGCCCTGGGGCACGCGCGTGGTGTTCGAACAGCGCCAGACGCCGGATACGCCGCAAGGCGCGGCGACGCCGGTTGACGACGCCGCGGAGCAGGGCGCGGATCAGCCGGCGCCGCGCACGGTGGTGCAGGAGATCAGCAGCCAGCGCGGGGTGCTGGGCTACGTGGAACTGAGCGGATCGGCCGCCTTTGGCGCGCAGACGCTGACCACGGCGCGGCGGGCCTTTCTGCTGGCCGGCCTGGGCGCCACGCTGCTGGCCCTGCTGGCCGGCCTGCTGGTCAGCCGCAGCCTCTCCCGCCCCCTTTCCAGCCTGGCCAATGCGGCCGGGCAGATGAGCGCGGGCGATCTCTCTGTGCGCGCACCGGTGCAGGGCAGCGACGAGATCGGCCAGCTCGGCCGGCAGCTCAACCAGATGGCGGGACGGCTGGAGGCCAGCTTTGCCGAGCTGGCGGCCGAACGGGACGCGCTGCGCCGCTTCATCGCTGACGCGTCGCATGAGCTGCGCACCCCCATCACCGCGCTGCGCAGCTTCAACGAGCTGCTGCAAGGCCCGGCGGCCGGGGACGCGGCCGCGCGCAGTGAATTCCTCCTGGAAAGCGCGGGCCAGATCCAGCGTCTGGAGTGGATCACTGGCAACCTGCTCAACCTGTCGCGGCTGGAGGGTGGATTGATCGACCTGGACCTGCGCAGCCATGACGTGGGCGAGCTGTTGGAGGCGGCCGCGGCCCCCTTCCGACTGGCCGCCCAGGAAAAGGGGGTGGCCCTGACGGTGCAGCCGCCGGCCGAGGCGCTGACCGTGCGCTGCGACCGCCCGCGGCTGGAGATGGCGCTGGCCAACCTGCTGGACAACGCGCTAAAGTTCACCCCCGCCGGCGGTCAGATAACCCTGACCGCGCAGGGGCCAGGAGACAGGGTGCAATTCGTGGTGGAAGACACGGGCATCGGCATCCTCCCCGCGGACCAGCCGCACATCTTCCAGCGCTTCTACCGCGGCGCCAACGGCGAGGCCGCCGGCAGCGGCCTGGGCCTGGCCATCGTGCAGGGCATCGTCCAGGCCCACGGCGGCAGCGTCAGCGTGGCAAGTACGCCGGGTCAGGGAAGCCGGTTTGTGGTGGATTTGCAGAGTAACTCGTAACCCGTAACTCGTAACCGGAATGGTGGGAGTTGTGTCTGGATTGCACGTAATGCGTAATGCGTAACCGGAAGGGTGGGAGTTGTGTCTGGATTGCACGTAATGCGTGATGCGTAATGCGTAACCGGAATGGTGGGAGTTGTGTTTGGGTTGCGGGTAGTGCGTAATGCGTAACCGGAAGGGTGGGAGTTGTGTCTGGATTGCACGTAATGCGTGATGCGTAATGCGTAACTCGTAATCCAGAGCCACACATCTCTACAGCCAAGGATGTCAATTCCGGGTGTAACTATACAGGTACCCTGCTCCCGGCGGATCCGTGATCCGCCGGGTTTGCGCCCAACAACGCCGCCGGTTCACGGAACCGGCTTGAGCAGTGAGTGAAGACCGAGCTTTAGCCGGGTGTGGTCGATGCGCCCCGGGCGCGCTGACCCGCCTGAAGGCTTGACTCCGGTTGGGCAGCCGTCACGGTTGGCAAGGGTTTCCAGCGCTGGATGAGTGGCCGCGGGAATCCTGGCCTGACCCGCTGCTCAGCCCGCAGGCCCATGTCGAGCCCCCAACTGCGGCGCCCCTAGGCAACACACCAGGAGGAACGGATGAGCAAACAGATAACCCTGCGCCGCGCCCTGCTCTTCATGCCGGGCGATTCGCTGCGCAAAATCGAGAAGGCCATCGGCCTGGGCGTGGACAGCATCGTCATGGACCTGGAGGATGGCGTCGCCTTCAGCCAGAAGGCCGCGGCGCGGCGCACGGTGGTCGAGGCGCTGCAAACGCTGGACTTCGGCCGCAGCGAGCGGCTGGTGCGCATGAACCCCATGGGCAGCGAGCTGGCCGAGGACGATCTGCGCAGCACCATCACCGGCCGGCCCGATGGCTACGTGCTGCCCAAGGCCGAGTTCCCCGAACAGGTGGAGGCCGTGGCCGAATTCCTGGCGCTGGAGGAGCGGGCGCGGGGCTGGCCGGTCGGCAGAATCAAGCTCCTCCCCATCGTCGAGACCGCGCTGGGCGTCATGAACGTGCGCGAGGTCGCCCTGGCCAGCCAACGGGTCGATGCGCTGCTCTTCGGCGCCGAAGACCTGGCCGGCGACATGGGCGCCCTGCGCACGCCGGCCGGCTGGGAGGTCTTCTACGCCCGCAGCGCCGTGGTGCTGGCTGCCAAAGCCTACCGGCTGGCAGCCATCGACCAGGTTTTCTTCGATTTGAACGACCTGGCGGGCTTCGAGGAGGAGTGCCGCGCCGGCCGGCAGATGGCCTACGACGGCAAGATGGTCATCCACCCGCGCCAGGTCGAGATCGCCCAGCGCATCTTTGCACCATCGCCGGAGGAAATCCAGCGCGCCCGGCGCATCATCCAGGCCCACGACGAGGCCCAAGCTGCCGGGCTGGGCGCCTTCGCCCTGGACGGCCGCATGGTAGACATGCCGGTGGTGCGCATGGCCGAGCAGGCGTTGCAGCGGGCGCAGGCGGCGGGCCTGCTGGATGACGCCTGACCCAGGGCGCGCTCAGTTGCCGATGCCCAGGGAGACGGTGTCCACAGCCAGCTCGCCGTTCAGGCCGTTGACGATCAGCCGCAGAACCGTGGGGCCATTGGGCAGCAGCGTCGTGTCCCACAGCCCCAGCACCCCGCTGGTCGGCGTGGTCACAGGCGACGCGTCCGGCGCCAACGGCGTCCACACCTCGCCCAGCAACACCTCCAGCGAATAGCTGGCAAAGGCCGAGCCGCCCGCCGTTCCCAGGATGGCGACCTGGCCGCTCAGCAAGTCTCCATCCAGCGGCGCCTGGATCTCAGCCAGCAAGGCAGCCGGCGCGGGGATGGTAGCTGTGGGCGGCGGCGTCGCCGAGGCCGTCGGGCTGGGGGGAGGCAGCGCCGGCGGGGTCTCGGTGGGCGTCGCGGTCGGGCTGGGGGAGGGCAGAACCACCGCCGTTTCGGTGGGCGTGGCGGTCTCGGTCGGTGTGACCGTGGGTGTGGCGGTGGCCTCATGTTGCACCGTCACCCGCACCGGCGTCGATTCGAGGCGTCGGCCCTGCCGGTCCACCGCCACCACCCGCAGCACGTGCGGCCCATCCCTGCCCAGGCCGGCGACATCCCATTGGGCCAGCTCGCCGTTCAGCACCGGCTGGCCGATGGGGCCGGCCACCACGCCCCAGGCGCCCGGCTCGAAACTTTCGCCATACTCCACCAGATAATAGTCGAAGTCGGCCATGGTTGCGCTGCCCCTGATCGGGATCACGCCCGACACCATCTGGCCATCCAGCGGCCAGGTGAGCGTCGCCTCGCCGCTGACCGGCGGGAGCTGCGGGCTGGCGCCGCCCGGCAACTGATCGGCCGCGAAGAGCTCCACCCGGCGGCGGTCGGCCGGGCAGGCATCGTCGGCCTGAGCGCCGGTCAGCGTGCAGATTTCGACCTGGACGATCCCCGAGGGCCGGGCAAAATCCTGCACCGGCGTATTGGCCAGCGCGCTGCGCATGAAGCGGTTCCAGATCGGCCCGGCGCCGGCAATGCCGGAGAGGTTGCTATCCATGGGCGCGCCGTCGGCGTTGCCCACCCAGACGCCGGCGACCAGCTCCGGGGTGTAGCCGATGGTCCAGATATCGCGCACGTCGTTGGTGGTGCCGGTCTTGACCGCGGCCGGCCGGCCGATTTGCAGCCAGGAGTTGGCGCCGAAGGCCGGCGTGCGCGCCTCGTTGTCCTTGAGGATATCGGTCAGCAGGTAGCTGTGCTCCGGCGTGGCGACGCGATTCTGCGCCGGCTGGCGCTGCACCGCCCGGCTGGCCAGCGGCGCATTGCGGCAGGCCTCCGGCAGATCGGGCACATCCACGCGCTCCAGCGTGGCGCCGTTGGCGTCGAGCACGCAGAGAATCGGCGTGGGCGGCGTGTAGACCCCGCCGTTGGCCAGCGCGCCATAGGCGTTGGTCAGCTCCAGCAGCGTCACCTCGCCGCCGCCCAGGGTCAGGGAGAGGCCGTAGGGAGGATGATCGGGCCGTGTCAGGGTGGTCATGCCGAAGCGCTGGGCCACGTTCAGCAGCGCGTTCACCCCCACGTGCTGCAAGGCCTTGACCGCGGGGATGTTGTAGGAGTTGGCCAGCGCCGAGCGCACGCTGACCTGGCCATGCTCGCGGCCGTCGTAGTTGACCGGCACGTAGGGAGGCCGGCCGGCGCCGTCGTCGAACTCAGTGCGCACGTCGTCGATCAGCGTGGCGACCGTCCACCAGTCGTTGGGCCGTTCGAAGGTGGCCAGATAGGTGAAGGGCTTGACGGTGGAGCCAGGCTGGCGGGGGGAGGTGGCCACGTTGACCTGGCCGCTGATCTCCGCGTTGTTGAAATCGGCTGAGCCGACCATGGCCAGGATCTCGCCGGTGCGGGGATCCTGCGCCACCAGCGCGCCGTTGCTGACGTTGCGCCCTTGCAGCTCGGCCACGCCCGCCTGCACCTGCTGCTCAGCCTCTGCCTGCAAGGCCGGGTCCAGCGAGGTGTAGATCTGCAGGCCGCCGCGGTAGAGCAGCTCCGGCCCGTAGAGCCGTTCGATCTCGCTGCGCACGGTCATCACGAAGTGGGGCGCCTTGTCCAGCCGGGTGCTCTCCAGGCCGCCGCCGTAGTAGGCCAACGGCTCCCGCCAGGCCGCGTCCGCCTGTTCGGCCGTGATCGCGCCATGTTCGACCATCAGGCGCAACACATCAGCCTGGCGGGACTTGGCGGCGTCTGGATTCTGCAGCGGATCGTAGGCGGCCGGCGCCTGCGGCAGGCCGGCCAGCAGCGCGGCCTGGGCCAGGCTCAGCTCGCTGGCTGCCCTGTTGAAATAGAGCCGGGCGGCCGCCTCGATGCCATAGGCCATGTTGCCGTAGTAGATCTCGTTGAGGTAGATCTCCAGAATCTCATCCTTGGAGTAGCGCCGCGTGATCTCTGCCGCCAGAATCGCCTCCTTGACCTTGCGGGTCAGCGAGCGCTCCGGCGACAGAAAGACCAGCTTGGCCAACTGCTGGCTGATGGTGCTGGTGCCCACCACCGGCCCCTGGGTCTGCACAGCCCGGAAGATGGCGCGGCCCAGGGCCACCGGATCGACCCCGCGGTGCTCGTAGAAGTTGGAATCCTCCGTGGCGATCACCGCATCCACCAGGAAGGGGGAGATCTCGGCCAACGGCACGCGGCGGCGCAGGCCGGCTGTGGGGTCGTTCGGCGCCAGCGGCGCTTGCAGCAGGCTGCCATCGCGCGCGTAGATGCGCGTGTTCTCGCCGTGGGTGGTCAGCGTCACCAGTTGATCGGCCGGGGGCAGGTTGCGCGCCACAGCCACATAGCCGCCCAGGAAGAGGCCCAGCCCCAAGAGCAGGGCGATCAGAAAGAGCAGAATGCCCAGCAGCAGGCCGTTGATGGCCTCAGCGCCGCCCCCGCTGCCCCCGCCGCGGCCGGTGGGCGGCGGCGAGGAGGGAAGGGGGTTCTGAGCCGGCGGCCGGCTGACCGGCGGCGGCGTGCTGCCCACCTGCCGCACAGGGCGGCCCGGCGGCCGCTTGCCCGGCGCGGGATTCGGATTGGCGTTGGAGGGATAAGTTGGTTGAGTCATGACAGGCATTAGACGAGCGGAAAAGGGGAAAGGTTCAACCTGATGAAAGGACTGACGGTGCTGGTCAACAGCGCGCTCAGCACCGTCAGTCCTCTTCGTGCACACTTGTCAGACCAGACAAGACAAGTATAATCTAAATTGCCCTGTGCGCCACAAAGATGCTGGCGCCCAGGTTGCAAGAAAAGGAGGATTCCATGCTTGGCACATTGATCGTTGTCGTCATCGTCATCTTTGCTGTGATCTCATTGGTGTCGATGGCGATCAAGATTCTCAAGGAATACGAACGGGGCGTGCTCTTTCGTCTGGGCCGACTGGCGGGCGCGCGCGGCCCAGGCCTGATCTTCATCATCCCGTTCATCGACCGGCTGGTGACGGTGGATCTGCGGGTGGTCACGCTGGATGTGCCCTCGCAGGAGGCCATCACCCGCGACAATGTCACCGTCAAGGTCAACGCGGTGGTCTATTTCCGGGTACTGGACCCGGAGGCAGCCATCGTCCAGGTCGAGGACTACAAGCGCGCCACCTGGAACATCGCCCAAACCACCCTGCGCAATGTGTTGGGCCAGAGCGACCTGGACGAGCTGCTGGCCCATCGTGAGCGCATCAACCAGAAGCTGCAGCAGATCATCGACGAGGCCACCGAGCCGTGGGGCATCAAGGTTGCCATTGTCGAGGTCAAGGATGTGGAGCTGCCCGATGGCATGAAGCGCTCCATGGCCCGCCAGGCCGAGGCCGAGCGCGAGAAGCGCGCCAAGATCATCCATGCCTCGGGCGAGTTCGAGGCGGCGCAGCAGTTGCAGGAGGCGGCGCACACCCTGGCCCAGGAGCCGGTGGGCATCCAACTGCGCTATTTGCAGACGCTGACCGAGATCGCTGTGGAGAAGAACTCGACCATCGTCTTCCCCCTGCCCATCGACTTCTTCAAGGCGCTGGGCGTCATGTTTGGCAACGTCAGCTCGCATGATGACGGCCAGACCGGCCCGTAGCCGGGTTCAGGGTCAACTCAGCATCTCACGATTTCTGTCTCACGCTGCAACTGCTCAGCCGGCGGGCCAAACGTTGGTTGAGTAGCCATCTGAGGCGTACACCTGCACTTGCGCCGAAGCGCAGCGCAGGTGCAAGTGTCGAAACCAACGTTTGGCCCGCCGGCGGGTGCGAGCACGGGATTTCGATACGGCGGCCTACTCAATCCACGTGCTCGCACCCGCCGGCTGAGTAGTAACCGCACGTCAGGAGATCAAGGCCGCATGGGCCGCAGGCCCGGCGTTTCCTTGTGCATTTAGTTTTGATTGCTGCGCTGGTCGGTTCCGTGTATCGGCCAGCGCAGCCGCTGCGCTGCTAATCTGGGACTTCGGGACTCTTGACTGTCGGGAATATGGAGGGCTACGCCATGCGCAAGGTGGAATCTGCGGGCGACAAGGACATCTTCGGCCTGTGCAGGCAGTTGCAGCAGGCCGGCTGGGACGCGTATGCCAGCGACATGACCGGGGAGGTGGCCGCGCGCCGTCAGCCGGACGCGGACCGCGACGTCTGGACCTTGGTGATCGACCGCAGCGGGCGCTGGCGCTTCACCGCCACCCACGTGCTGACCGCGCCCGTGGGCCGCGAGGAGCTGCGGGGCGGCTACACCCTGCGCATGCAGACGGAGACGCAGCAACTGTTCACGGTCCTCGGCTGCCTGGCCGATCCTGTCGATCTGCCTGGGCTGCTGGCTGAGCTGACCCTGGCGGCGCAGGAGGAAAGCGGCGTCAGCGTGGATCGGGCGGAGGTCAGCGCGCCGTGAGCCGAAAAACACCCCCCGAACGCGCAACTGAGGCCGCTGTGAGCGGGTCGGATGTCCAGCCCGCGCCGGCCCGCGCCAGCCGGCAGCCGCTGGTGCTGGCGGTTCTGTTGACCTCGTTGGTCTGGCTGGTGTTGGCCGGGGGCGCGCTGTGGCTGTTGCGCCAGCCGGAGCCGGTGGCCTTTCAGGTGCAGCCGGCGCCGGCCACGGCCACGCCAGCGCCCACCCCCACCCCGCAGCCGATCCAGGTCGAGGTCACGGGTGCGGTGCTGACGCCGGGGGTCTATCAGTTGCCGGCCGGCGCCCGCGTGGGCGACGCCATCGCCGCGGCCGGCGGCCTGGCCCCGCACGCCGACGCCGCCGCGCTGAACCTGGCCCAGCCGCTGCAAGATGGGGAGAAGCTGACCGCGCCCACCCCCGCGCCCTCCCGACCTGCGGCCGCGGCCGGCGTCGCAGACAGCGCGCCTGATCTGGGCGCGACGCGCAGCGGCGGCATCGACCTGGCCGGATTGACGCTGATCGACATCAACCAGGCCAGCGTGCAGGAGCTGGATGTGCTGCCCTCCATCGGCCCGGTGACCGCCCAGGCCATCGTGGACTACCGCACCGCCAACGGCCCCTTCCGCTCCATCGAGGATCTGGGCAACGTCAAGGGCATCGGCCCGGCCACCCTGGAGAAGATCCGCGCCCTGATCACCGTGGGAGACTGATGCACCGAGGGATCACCCCTTGCTTGCTTGACGATTCTCGCGCCGCCAGCCCAGCGCGGCGCTGAAGTGGGCCCCCAACAGAACCACCGCCACCGTCAGGTAGAACCAAATCAACAGCACGATGATCGCGGTCAACGGGCCGTAGAGGCGTTCATAGCGCGCCAGGCCGCTGCCCAGGTACCAGGTGAAGCCAAGGTTCAGGATCTGGCTGGTGACCGCGGCGAAGAGCGCGCCCCAGAAGGCGACGCGCCAGGGCACCTGGACGCGCGGCACCCACTTGTACAGTCCCCAAAAGATCATCAGCGACGCGACGAAAGGAAGCGCGCGCGGGATCCACTCCCCGGCGATCTTGCCGCTGAAACCCAGCCAGCGCAGCAGCGCCACGGGCAACATGGAGAGCACACCCAGGGTGGCCGAAGTGAGCAACAGCGCCACCAGGCCGATGTAGACGATCACGACCATCAGCAGGCCAACCAGGCGGGCTGTGACCGGGTTGGGTCGGGCCGTCTGCGACCAGGCCAGGTCGACGTTGAAGGTCAGATTGGTGAAGACGCCGGAGGCCGCCCACAGCAGCGCCAGCAGGCTGATCAGCGTGACTTCGCCGCGCGTGGCGAAGATGCTGGTCAGGGTGTCCAGCACCATCTCTTCGACTCCCTGGGCGTCGGGCAGGAGGCGATCCACCAGCAGGGTGATGAAAGCCTGAACTTCGGCCGGCTCGATGAACCAGCCCAGGACGGTGATCAACAACACGGCCAGGGGAAAGAGGGAGAAAAGGCTGTAGTAGGAGAGCGCGGCCGCGGCTTGTGGACCGCGCGCCAGGGTGAATCGGTCCAGCGTGCGACGCAGCACGCTCAGCCAGCCGCGGCTGGCCGCGTCGGCGCGGGCAAAGGCCGCTTCCAGGCGTGGGGGTAGATCGGGGGTTTCGTTGTCGGTGGACATAAGCGTTGGGACGCAGATCAACGCGGATGAACGCAGATCGGAAGGGTGACGCTGGTTGGGACGCAGATCAACGCGGATCGGAAGGGTGGAGACGGTTGAGACGCGGATTTACGCTGGGGAGCTTGGGAAGACGAAGATGGCCAGGAGGTCGTTGACGTTGGTTTGGGTCGGGCCGATGCGCAGTTGGTCGCCGCTGGCGTGCAGGAAGGGATAGGCGTCGTTGTTGGCCAGGTGCGCGGCGGCATCCAGCCCCGCGGCCTGGCCGCGGGCGACGCTTCCCGCGTCGGCCAGCCCGCCGGCCGAGTCGGTGGGGCCGTCGCTGCCGTCGGTGGCCAGCGCCGCAATGACGATGCGCTGACCCTCCGGCATGCGGGCCAGCGCCAGCGCGGCCGCCAGGGCCAGCTCCTGGTTGCGGCCGCCCCGCCCCTGCCCAGCCAGCGTGACCGTGGTCTCGCCGCCCAGCAGCAGACAGGCCGGCGCGGCCAGGGGATGGCCATGCGCCGCGATCTCGCGGCCCAGCGCCGCCGCCACCTTGGCCACCTCCCGCGCCTCTCCTTCGACGTAGGTGCTCAACACGATGGCGTTGAAGCCCTCCACCTGGGCCCGGGCCGCGGCTGCCTGGGCCGCGCGGCGGTTGTCGGCCACCACCACGGTCTGACAGCGGCTGAACACCGGATCATCGGCCCCGGGGGTGTCGGGCAGCAGACCGGCCAGGCCAGCGCGCAGGTGTTGGATGACGGCCGCAGGCAGGGTCGGCTCCAGCCCATAGCGCTGCACGATCTGCCAGGCCCCCTGCCAGGTGGAGCGGTCAGGCACGGTGGGGCCAGAGGCGATCACATCCAGCGGGTTGCCCACCACATCGGACAACACCAGGCTGGCCACCGTGGCCGGGCTGGCCAGCCGCGCCAGTTGGCCCCCTTTGAGCTGTTCCAGATGCTTGCGCAAGGCGTTGATCTCGTCGATGCTGGCGCCGCAACGCAGCAGCGCGGCGGTGGCGGCTTGCAGGTCAGCCAGGCTCAGCCCGGCGCCGGGCAGCGTCAACAGCGCCGAGCCGCCGCCGGAGATCAGACAGAGCACCAGATCGCGGGCGGTCGCGCTGTCGGCCAGCTCGGCGATGCGTTGGGCCGCTTGCACGCCGGCCGCGTCGGGCACCGGGTGGCCGGCCTCGAACACGGCGATGGAGCGGGGCAGCGCTTCGGCGCCGGCCGCGTGGTCATGTTTGGTCAGCAACGCGCCGCCCGCCAGGCGGTCGCCCAGAACCTCGGCCGCGGCCACACCCATGGCCACGGCCGCCTTGCCGAAGCCCAGCAGCAGCACGCGCTCGTACTGCGTCAGATCGTAGACCGTCTCGCCGATGGCCAGCCGGTTGCCGGTGCGCCGCAGCGCGGCGCGCACGGCCGGGCCGGGATCCACCGCGGCCAGCGCGGCCTCCAGCACGGGCAGGATGCGCAGGCGACGGTCAGGGTCGGCCAGCAGGACGGTGGGGTCGAAGTGAAGTGGACTCATGGGCAGCAACCTGGGTTCGCTGGTGGCCATCAAAGAGCTTGCCAGCGCGCGTAGATGGCATTGCGCAGCAGGCGGCCGGCGCTGCGCTCGCGGGTGGCCAGCTCGCCGCTCTCCACCGGGCCAGCCTGGCCGCGAACAATATCGGCCAGGGCGGCGGCCAGGCTGGCCGGTGCGACGCCCTGGGTGTAGACCGTGGCCACGATGAAGCGGGCCTCGTCGGCCAGCACCGCGCGGCAGCCGTTGCACAGCTCGCCGAACAGCCGGTCGAAGCTCCAGACCTCGCCGCCGGGGCCGCGGCCAAAGGCGGGCGGGTCGAGCACGATGCCGTGGTAGCGCATGCCGCGGCGCGCCTCGCGGCGCAGATAGGTCAGCGCGTCCTCCACGACCCAACGGATGGGCCGGTCGTGCAAACCGGAGAGCGCCTGGTTGTCACGCGCCCACAGCACGGCCTTTTTGGCGGCGTCCACGTGGGTGACGTGCGCGCCGGCCTGGGCAGCCATCAGCGTGGCCAGGCCGGTGTAGCCGAACAGGTTGAGCACGCGCAGGGGCTGGTGGGCGCGGCGCACCTGGGCCGCGATCCAGTCCCAGTGTGCCGCGTTTTCGGGGAAGAGGCCGACCTGGCGTGACTGGCTGGCCTGCACCCAGAAGCGCAGCGCGCCGTAGGCCATGGGCCAGCGCGGCGGCAGCGGTTGGCGTTGCTGCCAGCGCCCGCCGTTCTGGCTGGAGGCGGTGAAGATCGCGTGGGCGGCGTCCCATTGGGCGCGCGGCAGGGCTGGCTGCCAGGTGGCCTGCGCCTCCGGCCGGATCAGCGTGGCCGGGCCAAAGCGCTCCAGCTTACGGCCCTGGCCGCTGTCCAGCAATGCATAGTCCTGCCAATCGGCGGCGGTGAGGGTGGGCATGGCGGTCATCCTGCGGCTCAGCGCGGCGGCCATCCTGCGGCTCGGCGAAGGATCCCGCCTGCCTGGCAGATCAAAACCGGTGTTTCAGGGAGCGGCCCAATTGTAGCACGGCGCTGGGCAGGACACAAAGCGGCCGGCCGAACCGGCGCGGCTCCCGTTCGCAGCAATTCCAAATATGGGCGGAGTCGAGGCTTCAGCCGGGTCCGGACGATGCGAGTTGAGCGTGCCAACCCGGCTGAAGCCTCGACTCCAGTTCGGCAGTCGCCATATTTGGAATTGCTGTCCCGTTCGCGCCTTGCTGGACTTTTTGGCTGAGCGGTGCTAAAATCAACGCCGGCGAGATCGCTCCTGCCTGTTTTGCAAGTTCTTCGCCCCAGGAGAAGCCGTCGTGCACCGAACACAACGCAAGCACGCCCATGCTCCTCACAGTTGGATACGCTTCTTGTTGACGCTGGCCCTGCTGGTGTTGTTTGCCGCGCCCGCCATGGCCGCGCCCACAGCTCCGGCCGATCTGCCCTGCGCGCAGGTGACCGTGGATGCGGCCAGCGGCTGGCCGGCCACGCTGCGCGACTGCCGCTTCGACGCCGACCCCGCCGCCAGCGCCGATGACATCGCCCGCGCCTTCTTGCAGGCCAACCATGCCGCCCTGGGCCTGGATCAGACGCTGAGCTCGCTGCGCCTGGCCTCCACCCGCCATGGGCTGAGCAGCAGCCACGTGGTTTTCCAGCAGACCGCGGCCGGCCGGCCGGTCTATGGCGCCTGGCTGGCGGTGCATCTGGACGCCGCCGGGCAGGTGCAGGTGGTTCACAACCGCACCCGGCCCGATCTGGTTGTGCCGGCTGGAGTCCCGACCATTTCTGCCCTCGATGCCGTGCAGCGGGCGCGCGCCGCCATCCAGTTCGGAGCGCCGCGCGCCAACAGCCCCGCGCCGGAGCTGGTGGTGCTGCCCATGAGCGACGACGAGGGCCGCCTGGTCTGGCGGGTGCAGATTGCAGCCGCCCAGCCGCAGGGGGATTGGGAGGTGCTGCTGGATGCGGCCGACGGGCAGGTGATCAAGCGCTTCAACCGGTTGGCGCTGGCCAGCGGCCAGATTCTCGATCCAGACCCGCCTCAGCCGGCGCGGGCGGGGACGCTGCCGCTGCGCACACTGCCGCTGCTGGGGCTGGATGACAGCGGCTGGCTGCGTGGGGACTATGTCGATGTGACCCAGCCGGTGGGCTACCGGCCGGCCAGCGCCTTCTCAGCCAGCGGCGATTTCCTCTACCAGCCGAACGATGCGCGCTTCAAGGAGGTCATGGTCTACTACCACATCGACGCCGCGCAGCGTTACATCCAGTCCCTGGGCTACAGCAGCAGCAACAACCCGCCCAACGGCATCCGCGACCGCGTGACCTATGCCAGCCCGCACTGGTTCAGCCAGGATCAGTCCTTCTACAGCGTCAGCGACGATGCGCTGCACTTCGGCGACGGCGGCTGGCCTGATGCGCTGGACCCCGATATCATCGTTCACGAATATGGCCATGCGCTGCTCCATGACCTGGCGCCGCATTGGGGCGGCGGCGACATGGAGGCGATCGGCGAGGGCTTCGGCGACTACCTGGCCGCCACGCTGTTCGCCGAGACCAGCGCAGACCCGGCCTGCATCGGCGAGTGGGACAGCAATCGCCAGACTTCGAATTGGGTGCAGCTCGGAAATGCTCAGGAGAGCCAGGGCTGTCTGCGCCGCATGGATGCCGAGCGCCAGTATCCGGCTGGGCTGACCGGCAACGTCCACACCGACGGCGAGATCTGGGGCCGGGTGCTGTGGGACCTGCGCGCGGCTGTGGGGCAGGAGCAAGCCGACCGGCTGGCGTTGGAGAGCAGCTTCTATCTGCCGCCGGCTGCGACGCTGGTCGAGGCCGGCCAGGCGTTGCTGGACGCCGACGCGGCCCTGAACGCCGGCCAGCAGGCCGCGGCCATCGAGCGCGTCCTGCAAAGCCGCGGCCTGGCCCCTCTGTCCGCGCCCACGGCTGTGCTGGCGCCGGCCAGCGGCGCGATCCTGACGCCCGACGGGCTGGCGCCGGTGGTTTGGCAGCCCCAGACCGATCTGCCGGTCAGCTACGAGCTGGAGTGGAGCATCGACGCCGACGCGGTCGGCGTGTGGAAGACCGATTTCAGCGCCGGCCTGGCAGAGCAGTTCAGCCAGACCGGCGGTGCGCCCTGGCAGGCAGCCAACGGCGTCGCCGGCTCCGGCCGGATCGAGCACGGCCAGCACAGCAGCCTGCTTTTGCCGGTGGAGACTGTGGCCGAGGGCCTGCTCAGCTTCCGCTATCAGGTCGACTCGGAGCAGGGCTATGACCTGTTGGAGTTCCTGGTGGATGGTCAGTCCCTGCTGCGGGCCAGCGGCCAGACCGGCTGGCGCAGCTTCAGCACATCCCTGCCGGCCGGCCAACATCAGTTGATCTGGCGTTTCAGCAAGGACAGCACGGTGAGCCGCGGCCAGGATGCGGCCTGGATCGACGATCTGCGGGTGGAGGAGGCCAGCCTGGCGCAGTGGCAGCCCGGGGCGCTGAGCCCCAACGGGACGGCGTCCAACAGCGGCATGTGGCGCGTGCCCGGCCGCGCGGCCAGCGACGCCAGTCTGCGCGTGCGGGCCCGGCTGGGCGAGGTTGTCAGCCCGTGGACGGAAAGCGCACCCTTCATCATCGACCAGCCGACGGCCGTCAGCCTGGCCAGCTTCGAGGCGGGGGTGGCGCAGACCTTGAGCAACTGGCCGTCGCTGCTGGCCGGCGCACTGGTTGCGCTTCTGGCGACCTGCAGCGCGATGGCCGGCTGGCGGCGTCGCAGCGCACGAACCCATTGACCGGCGCGGCTCTGCCGGTGAACGCAAAACGCCAACCGGATGGTTGGCGTTTTTGAATCGGGTCACGCGTTGGATTCCAATGCGAGCTTTCTTCTGCTATGCCTCAACCGCGACGCGCTGGTTGATGAAGGCCACGATATCCTGGGTGCTGGTGCCAGGGCCAAAGACCGCGGCGATGCCTGCCTGGCGCAGCGGGTCGATATCCTCATCGGGGATGATGCCGCCCACCAGAACTATCACATCCTCCAGGCCCTGTTGATGCAGCAGCTCCACCACACGGGGACAGAGCGCCAGATGGGCGCCCGACAAAATGCTCAGGCCCACCACATCGACATCTTCCTGCAACGCGGCCTCGGCGATCATCTCCGGCGTCTGGCGAATGCCGGTGTAGATCACCTCGAAGCCAGCATCCCGCAGCGCGCGGGCCACCACTTTCGCGCCGCGATCATGGCCATCCAGGCCAGGCTTGGCTACCAGAACACGTATCTTGTGATCCGCCATGGGTGTGTACTCCTTGCTCAAAAGCGTGTGACAAGATTGTACCATCATGCACGAAGAGTGTCAAAACGGGACTCGTAACTCGTAACTCGTAATGCGTAATGCGTAACCGGAATTGCGGGAGGAGTCTCTGGGTTACGGGGCATGGGTGATGTGAAACGTGACCGGAATTGCGGAAAGCCTCTCCGGGTTACGCATTACGCATTACGCATTACGTCTTACGTGAAACGCGACCAGCATTGCGGAAAGCCTCTCCGGGTTACGCATTACGTCTCACACCCTCACCTGCCCGTCGCCGAACACGACCCACTTGTAGGTGGTCAGTTCTTGCAGGCCCATGGGGCCGCGGGCGTGCAGCTTCTGGGTGCTGACGGCCACCTCTGCGCCCAGGCCCAGTTGCCCGCCGTCGTTGAAGCGGGTGCTGGCGTTGACGAAAACCGCGGCCGAGTCGACTTCGTTGACGAAGCGCATGGCGTTGCTGTGATCCTCGGTCAGGATGCCGTCGGAATGGGCGGTGCTGTGCTGGGCGATGTGCTCCATGGCCTCCTCCAGGCCGCTGACCACCTTGACCCCCAGCACCAGGCGCATCCATTCCTGATCGAAATCCTCCGGCCCGGCCGGGACAACCGGCGATTGCTGACCGTCGGTCGGCCGGTCGTGGTTCGTCGGGAGCAGGGCGCGCTCCAGAATCAGCAGCGCGGTGGGGTCTGCCCGCAGCTCCACGCCGTCGGCGGCCAGCCGTTCCGCCATCCTGGGCAGGAACTGGGCCGCCGCGTCGCGGTGTACCAGCACGGTATCCAGCGCGTTGCAGACGCTGGGCCGCTGCGTCTTGGCGTTGTGGATGATCTCGACCGCCTTGGCCTGGTCGGCCGAGGCGTCCACGAACAGGTGGCAGATGCCCAGGCCGCCGGTCATCACCGGCACCGTGGCCTGTTCACGGCAGAGCTTGTGCAGCGCCGCGCCGCCACGCGGGATGATCATGTCCACGTAGCGGTCAAGGCGCAGCAGCTCTGTGATCAGGCTGCGGTCGATGCTGTCGATGTAGAGCACCGCATCGGCCGGCAGGCCGCTGGCCTCCAGCGCGCTCTGGATCACCTCGACCATGGCCAGGTTGCTGCGCAGGGTTTCCTTGCCGCCGCGCAGGATGGCCGCGTTGCCGGTCTTGAGGCTCAGCGCTGCGATGTCGATGGTCACGTTGGGCCGCGCCTCGTAGATCACCCCCAGCACCCCCAGCGGGGTGCGGCGGCGGGCGATGCGCAGGCCGTTGGGCAGTACGCGGCCATCGAATTCCTGGCCAACCGGGTCGGGCAGAGCTGCCACCGAGCGGGTGTCGGCCGCGATGCCGGCCAGTCGTCGCTCGTCCAGCAGCAGGCGGTCCAGCAGGGCCGGGGAGAGGCCGGCCGCCTGGCCATCGGCCACGTCCAGCCCGTTGGCGGCCAGAATCTTCGCCTGGTCCCGCTCCAGGCCGTCGGCGATGGCGTGCAGCGCGGCGTTCTTCTGCGCAGTGGAGGCGCGGGCCAGCAGGCGGCTGGCAGCCTTGGCCCGTTGGCCCAGAGAGTCGAGACTAGAGTCGGTCATAGGTCACTTCCGCCAGGGGGCATCGCATCAGAAACCGGGTTTTGCCGCGCAGACGAAGGGCATGGCGTCATGCAAGGCATTCACGAGGCCATGGACTATCTCCGCGCCGGAAAAACCCGGTCTGCGGTATGCGTGACGCGCGCCATGCTGAGATGGCGACGACGTTCGAAATTAAACGTCAGATATCCATGCGCTGGGCGCACAGCTGTTGATGGAAATGGCGGGCTCGGTCAGGAGACCGGCCCGAGCGGCCATTTCCCGTCATGGCGGGCTCGGTCAGGAGACCGGCCCGAGCGGCTGTTTATTCGTCAGCGCAGCCGGCCCAGCACTTCATCCTTCACCAGGTGCGTCGCGCCCTGCACGCCCCAGAGCAGGCCTCGCTTCTCCAGGTTGATCACGCGCTTGACGGTTCCCTGAATCGCACCGGCCACCGGCTCCAGGCGCTGACGGGCGGAGGCGCCGCGCGTCAGCTTGAGCATGGCCTTGCCCAGCTCGTAGTTGCCCGGGGAGCGCATGATGGTGGCCACGTCGAAGGCCGGCGGCGGCTGGCCCACCGCGTAGGCGTAGGGCCGGGTGAACTGGACCACCCCCTCTTTGCCGTGGATGCGTCCGTAGCCGGAGTGCTTGATGCCGCCGAAGGGCAGCATGGGGACGGCAAACTGCGTGATGGTGTCGTTGATGATCACCGAGGAAGCCTCGATCTGGCGCGCGACCTTCCAGGCGTGCTGCAAGTTGCGGCTCCAGACCGATGCGCCCAGCCCTAGCTTGCTGTCGTTGGCCAGCGCAATGGCCTCGGCCTCGCTGGCCACCTTGACGATGGGCATCAACGGCCCGAAGGTCTCCTCATTCATCAGCTTCATGTCATGGGTGACATCCACCAGCACGGTGGGGCTGACAAAATTGCCGTTCATCTCGCCGCCGACCAGCACGCGCGCGCCGCGGGCATGGGCGTCCGCCAGATGGGCGGTGATCACCTTCAGTTGGCGCGGGTCGGTGATGGGGCCGATATCGAACATGCTGGCGGTGTCTCGCGAGTAGCCCATGGTGACGCGCTCGGTCTCGTGCAGCACCAGCTCCAGGAACTGATCATAGACCTGCTCATGCACGTAGACCCGTTCGACCGCCATGCAGGTCTGGCCGGCGTTGAAGAAGGCGCCCCAGACGCCCCAGCGCGCGGCTGCGGCCAGATCCGCATCCTCCAGCACAATCATGGCGTCCTTGCCGCCCAGCTCGCAGGCCAGGGGGATCAGCTTCTCCGCGGCGGTCTTGGCCACCGTGCGGCCGGTCAGGGTCGATCCGGTCAGGAAGATGTAGTCGGGGTCAGACTGCACCAGCGCCGCCCCGACCCGGCCGTCGCCGTGCAGCACGCGCACGAAGGGCTTCATCTCCGGCACGCGCTCGATCAGCCGTTCGATCAGCAGACCGGTGGCCGCGGTTACCTCGGAGGGCTTCAACACCACCGTGTTGCCCGCCAGCAGCGCGCCCAGCAGAGGGGGCATGGCCAGCGCAAAGGGGTAGTTCCAGGGAGAGATCACCGCCACGACGCCGTAGGGCCGCGGCTCCACATAGCACTTCTTGAAGAAGAAGAGGCTGCTGGAGACCTCATAGCGCTGCAGCCAGCGCTTGGCGTGTTGCAGATAGGTGTCGAGCATATCGACGGTGATGAAGACCTCGATCATGGCATCCTGGCGCGATTTGCCGCAGTCCTGGTTGATCACGTCGGTGATCTCATCCATGGAGTCGATCAGCAGCGCCTGAAACTTGCGCAGGATTGCCACGCGCGCGGCCACATCCTTCCGGCTCCAGATGCGGGAGGCCGCCCGCATCTCGGTCATGGCCTGCTCCACATCGGCGGGCGTGGCCATGGGCAGTTCCCCGAAGATGGCGCCGGAGGCGGGGTTGGTGAATTTCAGGATGGCCGGAGCGGCCGGTTTGGAAGTCCCATTTTCTTCGATGCCAGCCACAGGCGCGGCCTTGGCCACCTCGCCATGGCCGTTGCCGGAAGCTGGACTGACGATCTCTAGCAAATCGGTGCCGGTAGTCATGGTAGCTCCTTTTTTTCAATACAGAGGAGGAAATCTGCCGCAGTTTGCCAGGGCAACAATGGGTGGGCCGGCAACGCGTCTGTCAGTGCGGCGCTGACAGCGCGATCGCTGGGTGATCTCTGTCCGTCCAAGACCGCGGAGGTCTAAACGCTGGGTCTACAGTATAGCACAATATGACGCAACGCGCCACAATTCGTGCGGCGTTTGCGCGCAGGAAGATTCAGAGGTCGCCGGACGCATGAAGCGCCAGTCTCAAGGGCGACGACCTGCCAAGTCGGTGCGGCTACAGCACTACCAGATCATCGCGATGGACGAC
>JAKQCW010000292.1 GCA_029558955.1 Chloroflexota bacterium | reverse complement strand
CAGAAAGCGCACCACAGCCAGGGCACGACCATCCCCCTGCTGGAGCGCACCGCGGGTCAGCAGGCCAGCCTGCTCATGGTTGGCGAAGAACCGGCCGGCTATTGGGCCGAGGATGAAGACTGGCGGCGCGAGCTGATGGAGGTGGATCAATGAGCGGCAACACCAACAAGCTGCTGGCCGGCGCGCTGCTGGCCGGCATGGGCATCGTCACCGGCCAGGCCACGTTGATCGCCACAGCCGGCGCGGTCGGCGCCAACTGGCTGGGTGAGGGGCTGGCCGGGCTGTGGCCCGCGCTCAGCGGTCGTTCCCCCGACCCGTTGGCCAGGGCCTACGCCGCGGCCATCCGCAGCGCCGTGGACACGTTGGAGCAGGAGTATCGCCGCGCCGTCGACCCGCAGTCAGACCGCGCCGCCTTCCGGCTGGTGGCCGACTGCGCCGATGCCGTGGCTGGCGCTGAGTTTCCGCCCGGCGTCGCCGACGCCGACACGGCGCAGCGGGCGCTGGAGGCCAGCCTGGCCGCCCTGCTGCACGGCCACGACCCGCGCCAGACCGCTTTTCTTCAGCAGCGGCTACAGTCCACCTGCGCTCTCGCCTTTCGACAGCAACTGGTGCGGGACGACGCAGCCTGGCGCGCGTTTCACGGCCTGCTCCTGCAGGCGTTGGCTGGCAACATCACGGCGCTGCTGGGCAAGCTGGAGCGCTTCAACGAAGTGCTGGCGGCCTGGAGCAACCCTGAGGCCAGCCGGCTCCAATTGCAGCGCATCGAGGCGCAGTTGGAGGCGCTGGCGGCCCGCCCGGCCGCGGCTACACCGGTCCGCTTCGACAACCGCGGCATGCGGGTCGGCGGCAGCGTCTACCAGGCCGCTGGCAACCAGTACTTCCACTCTGCCCACGCTGAGAGCGGCGGGACCGCCACCGTGACCAACGTCATCGGCGCGCCGCCGGGCGCTGTTCCCGCGGCCGCGCCGGACGCGGGCGGCGCAACCCTCCTCTTCCTGGCCGCCAATCCTCAGAACACACCCCGGCTGCGTCTGGACCAGGAAGCGCGGCGCGTCGGCGAGGCGCTGCGCCAGGCCCGCCTCGGCGCGCGTTTTCACCTGGAGCAGCAGTGGGCCGCGCGCAGCACCGACCTGCTGGACATCCTGTTGCGCCACCGGCCGGCCATCGTCCATTTCGCCGGCCATGGCGACGTCGCCGGCCACCTGATCCTGGAGGACGCGACCGGGCAGGCGACGCCCATCGCGCCGGCGGCCCTCGCCGGTCTGCTGGCGGCAGCCCCCGGCGTGCGCTGCGTCCTGCTCAACGCCTGCTGGAGCGACGCGCTGGCCGGGGCGCTGCTGAATGTGACGGCCTGCGTGGTGGGCATGAGCGCCGAAGCGCCCGACGCGGCCGCCGTTGCCTTCGCCGCCGGCTTCTACCGCGCCCTGGCCGACGGCGCAAGCGTGGGCGCGGCCGTGATGGCCGGCCGCGCTCAGGTTCTGGCCGAGCAGGGCGCCGACGCGGCTTTGGCCGTCGAGCTGCGCGCCGCGGCCGGCGTCGATCCGTCGGCCGTGCGCTTCATCTGAAGCCCGCTGCGCTCCAGCTCTCCACGCCCCCTGCGTCGCTCACCCCCTCTCGCCCCAGCGTTTGTCTTGGAAGATGCCAGCGTCGCAGGCCTGGCCAGCTAATCCGCTGGCGCTGCCCGCTCCGCCAGCTTCCGCTCCAGCCGCTCCAGCCGATGTTGCAGACTGGCCAGCGCCTCCTCGCGCGCCGGGCCGGGGGGAAGCTGCCGGGCGGTGTGCAGCCCCCAGAGGGTCCACTTGCGCGCCGCGGCCAGATCCGCCTCCTGCCATTCGTGGTGTTTGGCCAGCTCCTCGTAGGGGGTCACTTCCGGGCCGGGCACGCTGGTGATCCAGTCCTGCCAGATGGCCGCGGCCTCCGCCCGCCGTTCCTGGCGCTTGAACAGCCCGCCCAGCCGGCGCAGCGCCAGGCCGCGCAGCTCGGCCGGCAGCGCCCCCGCCAACGCCCGGCGATAGGCCGCCTCGCTGGCCTCCAGCCAGGTCAGCTCCTCGTAGCAGCGGCCCAGGCTGAGCCAATCGGCCGGCGGCAGGCTGGCATCGGACAGGGCCGCGCCGGCCAGGCTGAAGGGCGCGCACAGCAGCGCGGCCAGCGGGACCATGCTGACGATGTCCTCCCGATTGTGGTAGAAGACGCGCGCCATGTCCTCCAGCACCTCCGGCCGCGGCCGGCCTTGGCTGCGCGCGTATTCCTGATAGATCGACGGGATCAGCCAGCCGGGCACGTCCGCCTGGCCGCGCTGCACGGCCAGGACCTCCTGCTCCAGCGCGCCCAGGGCGCAGGAGGGCAGGCGCAGCCGCCAACGCTGGCGCGCGGCCGGCAGCAGGTCCAGGTGCAGCAGGCCGGCCAGCGGCGAGGGCTGGCGCTGCAAGGCGTAGCGGGTGTTGAGCAGCGGCGCGTCGAAGGAGCGGCCGTTGAAGGTCACCAGGCCGCTGCACGGCGCCAGCAGCTCGGCCACCACGTACAGCAGGGCGCGCTCCTCGGCCGGGCTGCGCATGAACACCTGATGCACCGCGTAGCCCCCCTCCTCGAACAGGCCGACCCCGACCATGAAAGCGAAGGACCCTGCGCCCCCCGCCAGCCCGCTGGTCTCGGTGTCCAGAAACGCGGCCCGGCTGAAGTCGAAGTCCGCCAGGCCGCGGTCGCGGCTGCACGCCGCCACGGCCGCGCCGGTCGCGGTCAGCGTGGCCGCCAGCGGCCAGCCGCCGCGCGCCTCCTCCAGGCCATAGCGCTGGGTGGCCACCAGGCAGGGGCCGGCCGGGGTGACGACCTCCTCGGCCGCCAGGCGATCGGCCAGAGCGGGCCGGGCCGCGGGCTGCGGCGGCGGGGCCGGCGGCCCCGTCAGGCCAGCCCGGCCGCGTCGCACCCCCAACTGTTGCAAGCGTCGCAGCCGCTCCGCCGCATTGCCCAGATCGGCCGGGGCGCTCTCCTCGCCGGCCACGGTCTACTGTCCCACGTTGGACAGCGAGACGCTGCCGACGTTGTAGAGGAAATGCACCAGGATCGCGATGGTCAGGTTGGTGCGGTAGCGCACCAGTCCCAGCACCAGCGCGATGGCCAGGATCAGCAGCAGGGCCGGCGAAAGGCGGTACTGGCTGTGGATGATGGTGAAAAGCACCGAGGTCAACCCCAGGCGGAAGGGGGGCAGCAGCGCGCCGCGGAAGATCATCTCCTCCCCCAGGGCCGCGGCCATGCCGATGGTGAAGGTGCCCAGCAGGCTGCCAGTCAGATCGCCCAGCAGCACGTTGCTGGCCTCGTCGATCTGCGCCATGCCCTGCGGGTCCAGCGCCTGCCAGGCCCATGAAAAGGCGATTTGCAGGGCCACCAGGCCGACCGCCACCAGCACGCCGAAGCCGACCTGGCGCCAGGTGGGCCAGGCCAGCCCCAGCCGGCTGGCCGTCTCGCGCAGGGTGCGCCGCGTGAAGATGCCCACGCCCGACACTGCGATCAGCATCATGCCGACGGACTGCGCCCACAGCGTGGCCACACCCACGCTGGCGCCCCCCAGGCTTTCCAGCACGGCCGCATCGCTGAGCAGCGGCTGCTGGCCGATGCCCATCCCCACCAGGTAGATGGCATAGACCAGCGCGGTCGTGACGATGACCGAGTTGGGGTCGATGGGCAGCCAGCGGGCCAACAGCCGGCGCACGGCTGGAATCATCGGCACAAAGGCCAGCAGGCCGGTCAGCCCCACGGCGCGGAAGAGGCTGGCGTAGGCCGCGGTCAGCTCCGAAGACAGACCGGGCATGGGCGCGGCCGCCATGGCCAGGCTCAGCAGGCCAAAGACGATCATCAGCAGGTTGAGGCTGGCCAATGCCAGCAGCGTCAGCCAGCGAAAGGCCACATGCTGGCGCTCCAGGTTGGCCACCGCCAACAGCATGGCCAGCAGAACGAAGATGAAGAGGGTGAAGCCAATTTCCATGCGGGGAATTATCTCCTTGCAGGCGGGATTGTCCAAATGATGAGCGACGGCAACGGCTGAGAGGTCACCCCCTGCGCTCCAACGCCCTGACCACATTGGCGGGCAGCTCGGCGGCGCGCTCTTGCAAAAAGGCCAGCACGCGGCCGGCGTCGATCCCCTGCTGCGCCGCGCGCTGCAGGCCGCTCTGGGAGATGCGGTAGATGAAGGTGGGCTGGCCCGCGTCCCATGTGATTCCCTGCCAGGTGGTGAAGCGCGCCACCCGGAAGCGATCCAGCAGCGCCGCGCCGGCCGGAACCGGCAGGGTGAAGTCCGGCTGCACCGTCAGCAAGGTCGCCTCCGGCCCGGCGGGCGGGGGCGCGCCGGCGAGCCAGGCCTGGCCGGCCGCGCTGATGCGGATCCCGCCGGCCGCGGGCAGGGCGTCGGCGGCCGCGGCGCGGTCCCCGGTCAACTCGACCGCGCCCAGCCAGTGCAGCGGCCCGGCCAGGATGAAATGGAGCAGCGCGCCCTCCACCTGCTGCCAATGCCCGAAGCCGCGCAAAAAGGCCTGCGCCCCCCGTTGCCGGATGTACCAGGTGTCGTAGTTGCCGTCAGGGCGTTGAAAATCGGGCATCGACGCCTGGATGGCCGCGCTCAGCCCGTCCAGGTCGTAGGCCGCGCCCGGCTGCAGGCGGGCCAGCAGCGGCAGCAGGCGTTGACGCGTCCCCACCGGATCGTTGCCCCACGAGCCGGTCTGTTCACAGCTCAGCGCCGGGGTGCGGCAGAGATCGTTCCAGGCGGTGGACTGCGACCAGGCTGCCAGCAGCGCGGCCCGTTGCTCGCCCCGCGGCGCCTCCAGCCAGGCGCGCACGGGCGCGGCCGTCAACGCCAGCCGCCGGCCCCGCCCGTCGGCGCGCAGCCAGCCCAGTTCCATGGCCAGCGTCACGGCCAGCAGGGGCAGGCTGCCCGGCGCCTCCTCTGCCAGCCAGGCGGAATCGGCGGGCGGCTGCAACGAAGCGCGCTGATGCTCGTATAGCGAGGTGGATTGCCATGACCACAGATCGGCCCGCTGGCGCAGCGCGACCAGCCCGACCTGTACCAGCGCCAACAGCGTGGCCATCTCATGCAGCGCCAGATCCACCGGCGGCTGGCTGACAGGCGCAGCGGCCAGCGGCGCAGGTGGAAAGGGCGCTTCGGCCGGCGGCGGCGACGGCAGCAGCGCAGCCAGTTCAGGCGGCGCGTGCAGGAACTCCACCAGCCCATCCGCCGTCTCGACCATGGTCGGGTAGAGCAGGCCGCGGTACCAGAGCTCCTCGGTGGCGTTGGCCGGCTGCAAGTGCAGTCGTTCCCGCTCCAGCCGGGCCGGACCGGCCGGCCGGATGGCGCCGCAACGGCGCTCGAAGGCGGGCCGCGGCGTGCGCCCCCCCTCGCGCAGGAGGGCCGCCAGCGCCTGCTGGGCGGCCGGCGTGCAGGCGGCCAGGCTGGCCCGCAGGTGCTCAGGATCGGCCAGCGCCGCGGCCAGTTGCTCGACCATCTGGCTGGGCTGGTTGCTGGCCAGCTCGACGCCGTTGACCTCGGCGATGGCGCGCAGCATGGCCGGCGAGCAGTTGCGCAGGCTGTTCTGAAGTGTGGTCATGGCAATGGCTTCGGCGGGATTTTGCCAGCGGCAGCCCATGGGGCCGTGAGCGAAATCTTGCACGGTATGAGCGTTTTGCACGATGGCTGGCGGCGCGCTATAATGCCCAACGCTGGCCAAGAAACCGCTCACGGGCGGCCGGCAGAATCGCTCACGACACTATGCCCTGCCGCAGGGCGCAGCAGCGCCCGGCAGGATCAATCACGTGAGGATCAGAACAAGACAATGTCCCAGACAGACCAAAACAACGCCAGCAATATTCTGCAAGAGATCTGGCAGAACGGCCAACTGGCGTGGCGGCTTTTTGCCGATCCACGCGTCTCCTTCCTGCTCAAGGCCATGGTGCCGGCGCTGTGGCTGGCCTATTTCATCTTGCCCATCGACCTGATACCCGACCTGGTGCCGGTGCTGGGCCAGTTGGACGACGTCGCCGTCCTGCTGTTGCTGGTGCGCCTGTTCATCTCGCTGGCGCCGCCGGAGATCGTGGCGGAGCACCGGGGCGAGGCGCCGGCGGCGAGCGCCGGCCCGGACGCGCAGCAGGCTTCGGGCGCTGCCAGCGCCAGCCGCAACGGCGCCAAGCCGGCCGGCCGTGATGATGTGATCGACGCCGACTACCGTGTGGTGAACGATGTCTGATCCCGGCAGCGCGTCCGACCCGCAGCTGTTGCGCCCGTCTGAGGTGGCTGAGCAACTGGGCATCAGCGCCGCGACCCTGCGGCGCTGGTCCAGTCGCTTCAGCCCCTTTCTCGACCTGGCCGACGGCGACCAGGAGAGCGGCAGCCATCGGCGCTACAGCGCGCACGACCTGGAGGTGCTGGCCCGCGTCAAGCAACTGCTGGAACAGGGCTGGACCTACGAGCAGGTGGCGAGTCAACTGGACCAGGGCGCGGGCGAGGCGCAGGACGGGCCGGAGCCGTGGCCGCTGGATGGCGCCGGGACCTCGGAGGCGCTGTTCGACACGGGCGACGCCGACCCGCCGCCGCAGGAGGCCGGCCAACTGCAGCCGGTGGAGACCATGACGCCGGCGGCCCGCTTCCTGCGCGACGCCATCCAGGGCATGGCCGACAATCAGCAGATCATCCTCAACAGCCAGCAGGCCAGCCGTGACCTGATGGGGGTGATGATCCAGGACAACTTGAACCTGAAGGGCGAGGCCGGCAACCTGCGCGAGCGCATGCTGGAGCTGGAGCGGGAGCTGGCCGAGCAGCGGCGACGCCAGGCGGACTATCGGGAACGGATGGAGACGCGGGTGCGGGTGCTGGAGGATGCCGTGGCCCGGCTGATGGCCGGCCAGATGGCGCCGCAGGCTGTCCCGCCGCCCGCCGCGTCCACGCCCTATCCGCCGGCCGCGCCGCAGCCAGAACGGCGCGGCTTCTGGTCACGCCTGATCGGCGGGTAGGGGGTCTGGCTGGGCGACCCCGGCGTGGCACGGTCAGGAGACCGGCCACAGCAAGGGGAGGCGTGGCACGGTCAGGAGACCGGCCACAGCAAGGGGAGGCGTGGCACGGTCAGGAGACCGGCCACAGCAA
>JAKQCW010000280.1 GCA_029558955.1 Chloroflexota bacterium | reverse complement strand
TTGTGCGCTCTGGCGCGGCGACTAAGACCGATGGCGCGATGACTGTGGCCGGCCTGCAAGGCGTGGTCACTGTTCACCGCGACAAGAACGGCGTGCCGCATATCTATGCCGACAACGCCCATGACCTTTTCTTTGCCCAGGGCTATGTCCAGGCCCAGGACCGCCTCTTCCAGATGGATTTTCAACGCCGCGTCGGCCTGGGCCGGCTGTCGGAGGTGCTGGGCGAGGCCACGCTGAAGACTGACAGGTTCCTGCGCACTCTGGGCGCAGGCCGGGCCGCGGCCGAAGATCTGGCGCTGGTGAGCGACGAGACCCAGGCCGCCCTGCAGGCCTACGCCGACGGGGTTAACGCCTTCATCGCCGCCAACCCCAACAAACTGCCCATCGAGTTCCGCATCCTGGGCTACACCCCAGAGCCCTGGCAGCCCCTGCACACCCTGGTCTGGGGCAAGATGATGGCCTGGAACCTGGGGGGCAACTGGGAAGCGGAGCTGATGACCGCCCAGCTCATCGATCTCCTGGGGCCAGAGGCCGCGGCCACCCTCATGGCCCGCTACCCGGAGGAGGGCCCCTTCATCATCCCCCCCGAGGTCAAAAGCTTCGCCGGCCTGCAACAGCTCGACATGAGCCAGGTCTGGGCGGTCAAGCGCATGTTGAAAACGGCCGATCCGGGCGTGGGCAGCAACAACTGGGTGGTGGCCGGCAGCCGCACTACCACCGGCATGCCGCTCCTGGCCAATGACCCCCACCTGGGCATGCAGATCCCCTCGGTGTGGTATGCCAACGGACTGCACGGCGCCGGCTTCGACGTGGTGGGGGTGACCTTCCCCGGCGTGCCCGGCGTGGTCATCGGCCACAACGACCGCATCGCCTGGGGCGTGACCAACGTCGGCCCCGACGTGCAGGACATGTTTATCGAAAAGATCAACCCGGACAACCCCAACCAGTATGAGTTTCAGGGCCAGTGGCAGGACATGGAGGTGATCGAGGAGCAGATCCTGGTCAAGGGGCAGGAGACGCCGGTGATCCAGACCGTGCGCATTACCCGCCATGGCCCCATCATGAACGAGGTCAGCGGTGATATCGGCGCCGATGCGCCGCCGCTGGCCATGCAGTGGACCGCCTTGCAGGGCACCCCCCTCTCGCAGGCCATCCTGCGCATCGACCAGGCCCAGAACTGGGAGCAGTTCCGCGCGGCCTTGCAGGATTTCGCCGCACCCTCGCAGAACTTCGTCTATGCCGACGTGGAGGGCAACATCGGCTACCAGGTTCCCGGCTGGATCCCCATCCGCGCGGCCGGCGATGGCACTGTGCCTGTGCCCGGCTGGACCGGGGAGTACGAGTGGACCGGCTACATCCCCTACGAGGAGCTGCCCTTCGTCTACAACCCCGCCGTGGGCTATGTGGCCACCGCCAACAACCAGGTCGTGCCCGACAGCTACCCCTACCTGATCACCACCGACTGGGCCGCGCCCTACCGCGCCCAGCGCATCATCGAGCTGATCGAGAGCAAGCCGCAGCTGAGCCCCGAGGATTTCGCGGCCATCCAGGGGGACATTCACCCCGTGCCCACCGACATCTTCACCCCGCTCTTGGAGCAGATCGACCTGAGCGGCGGCTCGGCTGAGGCGCAGAAGGCGCTGGCCGCATTGTTGGCCTGGGATCGTCGCATGACCCCCGAAAGCGCCGAGCCGTTGATCTTCGAGATGTACCAGCAGCGCTTGATCAGCGAGACGCTAGGCGACGAGATCGTCGCGGCCGGCGGCGCGGAGCTGGCCGAGGCCTATCTGTCCGACTTCCGCAACAACTCGACCCAGACGGTGCAGCGGCTGGCGGCTGAGCCTGACAACATCTGGTGGGACGACGTGCGCACGCCGGCCGTGGAGCGCCAGGCCGACATCGTGGCCCGCGCCTTCAGCCAGGCGGTGGCGGAGCTGCAAAGCCGCTTTGGCAACGACCTGGCCCGCTGGCGCTGGGGCGATGCCCACTGGACCAACCTGGATCATCTGGTCTTTGCCGCGGTCAGCCCGCTGGATGGCATCTTCAACCGCAGCATTCCGGCCATGGGCAGCAGCTTCACCGTCAACGCGGCCGGCGTGGACTACGACGATTTCACCATGAACAGCGGCGCCAGCTTCCGCCAGATCATCGACCTGGGCGACCTGAACGCCAGCCAGTTCATCTACACCACCGGGCAGAGCGGCGACGTCTTCAGCCCCCACTACGACGACATGGTGCAGCCGTGGCAGGGGGTGCAGTTCATCCCCCTGCGCTTCGACCAGGCCGACATCCAGCAGACCGCGCAGGAGACGCTGGTGTTGCAGCCGGCCGGGC
>JAKQCW010000279.1 GCA_029558955.1 Chloroflexota bacterium | reverse complement strand
CGCCTTCTTGCTGATCTCCGGCGTCGCCATGGGCGCCAGTTGGCTCTTCCTCTTCGAGGCCTATGTCCAGGTTGGCGTCAGCGTGGCCATCCTCGGCTACTACTGCGGCCCGGTGATCGTCATGATGCTGGCGCCGCTGGTGTTCCGGGAGCGGCTGACCCTGGCCAGCGTGATCGGCTTCGTGGCGGTCATCATCGGCATGTTGTGCGTCAACGGGCAGGCGCTGGCGCTGGAAGGGATCTCCCCCGGCCTGGTCTTTGCGATCCTGGCCGCGGCGACCTACGCGGTCATGGTCATCTGCAACAAGAAGGCTACCGGCATCACCGGACTTGAGAACCCCATGTGGCAGCTCATCGCGGCCTTTGGAACGGTGGCCCTCTTCCTCCTCTTCCGGCGCGGGCTGGCGATCGATGTGCCGCCGGGGAGTTGGCTCCCCGTGCTGGTGCTGGGCTTGCTGAACACCGGCGTCGGCTGCTATCTCTACTTCTCCTCCATCGGCGCGATGCAGGCCCAGAGCGTCGCCATCCTGGGCTACCTGGAGCCGCTCTCCGCCCTGTTCTTTGCCGCGGTCTTCCTGGGAGAGACGCTCACTCCGCTCCAGATGGTCGGCGCGGCCCTCATCCTGGGCGGGACGGTGGCAGGAGAGCTGTTGCGTCTGCGCACGGTCGCCGGGCACGCGGCGTCCCAATCTGCCCGCTCCGCACCGTAACTGCCGCGCCCACCGCTCGCCGTTCACGGCACACCAAGTTCACGCTAACCCGACTGCCAACATGACCACTCACGACACCTACCTCTCTCCCCTGACCTGGCGCTACGGCTCGGAGGCCATGCGCAGCCTGTGGTCGGAGCGGCGCAAACGGCTGCTGCTGCGACGCTTCTGGGTCGCGCTGGCCACGGCGCAGCAGGAGGCCGGGCTGGTGACGGCCGAACAGGTGGCCGATCTGGCGGCGCACCAGGAGCAGATCGACCTGGAGCGGGCCGCCGAGATCGAGGCCGAGATCCGCCACGACCTGATGGCCGAGATCCGCACCTACGCCGAGCAATGCCCGCTGGGGGGTGGGATCATCCACCTGGGCGCGACCAGCATGGATGTGCTGGACAACGTGGAGGCGCTGCGGCTGGCCGCGGCCTTCGACCTGCTGCAAGGCAAGCTGGCGACGCTTTTGCGCGTAGTCGCCGACCAGATCCAGCGCCACGCCGGGCTGGCCTGCATGGCCTTCACGCATTTGCAGCCGGCCGAGCCGACCACCGTGGGCTATCGCCTGGCCCAGTATGGCTATGATCTGCTGCTGGACTGGCAGGAGCTGGCGCGGGCGCGCCAGGGGGTGCGGGGCAAGGGACTGCGCGGGGCCGTGGGCACCTCCGCCTCCTATGGCCAACTGCTGGAGGAGAGCGGCTGGACGCCGGCGCGGCTGGAGGCGCGGGTGTTGGAGCTGCTGGGCATCGACGCCCACCCGGCCGGCACCCAGGTCTACCCGCGCAAACAGGATTGGCTGGTGCTCAACGCGCTGGCCGGGCTGGCCCAATCGATCTACCGGCTGGCCTTCGACCTGCGCCTGTTGCAGTCGCCCACCATCGGCGAATGGAGCGAGCCCTTCGGCGCCAAACAGGTGGGCAGCAGCGCCATGCCTTTCAAGCGCAACCCCATCGACGCCGAGAACCTGGACAGCCTGGCCCGCCAACTGGCCGCGCTGCCGCGGGTGGCCTGGGACAACGCCGCGCACAGCCTGTTGGAGCGCACCCTGGACGACTCGGCCAACCGGCGCATGCTGCTGCCCGAGGCCTTTCTGCTGGCGGATGAGCTGGTGGGTCGCGCCACACGCGTCGTGCAGGGGCTGGTGGTGCGGGAGGAGGTCGTGGCGCGCAACCTGGCCACTTACGGCGTCTTCGCCGCCACCGAGCGACTGCTGATGGAGGCGGTCAAGGCCGGCGGCGACCGGCAGGTGCTGCACGAGCTGATCCGTGAGCACAGCCTGGTGGCCTGGGACGCCCTGCGCCGCGGCCAGCCCAACCCGCTGGCCAACAGCCTGCGCGCCGATCCGCGCATCACCCAGTGGCTGCTGCCCGGCGAGGTCGCCTCGCTGCTGGATGCCAGCGACTACGTGGGCGACGCAGCAGGGCGGGCGCTGGCTGTGGCCGCGATGCTGAGGGAAGCGGCCGCGGCCGGCGGCGACTGGGGCAACAGACCATGAGCAAAGGATCAATGCGCCGGGGATGGGACGCTGAACGGGAGCAATCGCCGCGCCGCAGCTCCGGCCCACCGCCGCCCGGCTTCCGGCCTGACTTGCCCGACGAGCCGCCGCCCGACTGGCTGGAGAGCGACTGGATCATGCCGGCCTGGCCCCCCAGGGCCGCCCCGGAGCCGCCCACGCCGCCGGCCGCCGCGTCGGCGCGGACCCGCGTCCAGCCGGCTGAAGCGCCGCCGTCCATCGACGAGCCGGGCTACACCGCCGAGGGCCAGGACCTGGACGAGCCCATCGACTGCCCGCCGGTGGCCGGCATTTTCCAGGTCGGCGGCGAGGTGGCGCAGTTGCTGGGCGGGCGCTACCGGCCGCGCCAGGGTCAGATCGCCATGGCCGAGCTGGTGCGCAACGCGCTCAACCAGCAACACCACGCCGTGGTCGAGGCTGGCACCGGCATCGGCAAATCCTTCGCCTACCTGGTTCCGGTGATCTGGTCGGGGACCAAGGCGGTGGTCAGCACCTCCAACAAGGCGCTGATGAGCCAGCTTTGGCGTCAGGACCTGCCCGACCTGCAGCGCATCGCGCCGCGTCCCTTCAGCGTGGCCCTGCTCAAGGGGCGCAGCAACTATCTGTGCAACCTGCGCACCGTGGAACTGCTGCGCCAGCGCGGCCTGCCCGGCCTGTCCGGCGACGTGGAGCGGGTGGAGCAGGGGCTGGAGACCGCGCCCGGCGGCGACGTCGAGGAGATGGGGCTGCCCTTCCCCCTGCGCCAACGGCTGACCGTCAGTCACCGCGAGTGCGGCGGGCGCAAGTGCCCGCTGTTCGACGAGTGCTACTACGAGCAGGCCAAGACGCGGGCGGCTGCGGCCGACATCATCGTCACCAACCATGCCCTGCTCTGCTTCAGCACCCTGCGCAGCGAGAACAAGATCGTGCCCGTTCGTCCGGCGTTGATCGTGGACGAGGCCCATGAGCTGCCCCGCTATGCCATCGGCGCGCTCTCCGAGGGGCTGGAGATGGAGATGCTGGCCGCGCTGGCCAACCATCCCATCACGCAGGAAGTCGTACCTGCGTCGCTGCGCCAGGCCGCCATGGAGCACAACGGCCAGTTCTTTGCCTCGCTGCTGGAGCGCCGGCCGCAGCGCTGGAGCGAGCGCTGGGACCTGCAAGGGGAGATCCAGGAGGGCATTCGCCTGGGGCATGCTCTCGACGAGATATTGCGCAAGCTATCGCAGCACAAGCCTGGCAGCGGCGAGGAAGGCGCGACCGATGCGCTCGTGCGCCACGCGGCTGAGATGACCTTTACCGTGCAGGCCCTCTCCCGGCCGGAGCCGGAGACCTACATCCGCTACTGCGAGATGGACGCCAGCGGCGCCCGCCGCCAGCAGGAGCGCCTGGCGGCCATCTATCGCCCGCTGGACGTGGCCGAGCCGCTGAAAAATGGCCTGTTCGGCGTCTGGCCGAGGGTCATCAGCACCAGCGCCACCCTGAGCGTGGCCGACGACCTAAGCTGGTTTCGCCGGCAGGTGGGCGCGCCCGAAGGCGCTGCGGTGTTGGCCCGGCGGGTGCCCAGTCCCTTCAACTACCGGGAGCAGGTGCTGATCTACGCGCCGCGCGGGGTCGAGCCGGCCTACGAGCAGGGGGAGGAGGTCTATCTGCGCTGGCTGACCGGCGAGGTGCGGCGGCTGGTGCAGGCCAGCCGCGGCCGGGCCTTCGTGCTCTGCACCAGCCGGCGGCGCATGGAGCAGCTCTACGATGCGCTGGAGGCTGAGTTGCCCTGGCCCTGCTATTTCCAGGGCGGTGGGCTGACCCGCCAGGATCTGCTGGAGCAGTTCAAGGCCGACGGCAACGCGGTGTTGTTCGGCACGCGCAGTTTTTGGGAGGGGGTGGACGTGCCGGGCGAAGCGCTGTCGCTGGTGATCCTGGACAAGATACCGTTTCTGCCGCACAAGGATCCGGTGCAGATGCGGGAGGAGCAGTTGGTGAAAACGCGGGGCGGCAACCCCTTCGAGGAGCTGCAACTGGCCAACGCCATCCTGACCCTGCGCCAGGGCGCGGGTCGGCTGGTGCGCAGCGAGAGGGACCGCGGCGTCATCGCCCTGCTGGATGCGCGCATCCACACCAAGCAGTATGGTCGGCGCATCCTGGCCGCGCTGCCGCCAGGCCGGCAGGTGCTGCGGATCGAGGAGGTGGAGGCGTTTTTTCGTCGGTAGACCATCTTGCGGATGACAGGACGCGGGCGGAATCGTGAGTTGGTCAACATTCATTCTGGTGCTATACTGGGGGCATTCGAACTGCATCGAACCTGTCACACAACCATAGGCGGCCCCATGGGGCCGAAGAGAACCTGCTATGTCCCACTATCGCATCGAATCCCTGCTCTCCGCCCGCCAGTTCGTCCATCCCCAGGTGGTAGGCGACCGGCTCTATTTCATCAGCGACCTGTCGGGCCGTCTGAGCCTCTACGTGATGGATGTGCGCGGCAGCGTGCCGGAGCCGCTGCTGCCGCCCGACGTCGCCCTGCCCAACCCGCATCACCTGCAAGGCGGCGTGACTTTCCAGGTGCTGCCCAAGCTGGGCAAGATCCTGCTGATGCTGGATCACGACGGCGACGAGAACTACCAGCCCGTGTTTCTGCCCATGGACGGCGGTCGGCCAGAGCCGGTGTTCGGCGACCGCTTCGCCGGCCAGCAGGTCTTTTGCACCTTCTGCGACGCTGAGCGGCTGCTGGCGCTCTTCACGACAGACCCGCGCAACAGCCCCATCTTCACCACGCTGCGCGCCGACCTGGCCACGTTGGAGACGGTGGACCTGGGTTCCAGCATATACGCCAACGCGCCCGTCGGCCACAACGCGGACCTGACCACGGTGGTGTTGGCTGACCAGTACACCTTCGGCGATACGGCGCTCTATCTCTGGCGGGAGGGCGAGGGGGAGCGACGCCTGCTCTTCGGCAAGCCTATCGACCAGCGCGCGCCGGGCGAGCAGACGCCTCCCAACGGCATCGGCATCGCCTACCCGCTGGAGCATGGCGTCTTTTGCACCTCGGCGCTCTTCGACGATAGCTACGGCCTGGCCTACTTCCCCTTCGCCGATCCCAACGCGCTGCAGCCGGTGGTCATCCACGGCCTGGCGCACAGCGGCATCGGCGAGCTGGTCAACCTGACCTGGCGCGGCGGCAACCGCTACACCGTCGAATACAACATCGACGGCAGCTCCTGGGTCTACGAGGGCCTGTTCGACGAGGCCGGCCGCAGCTTTGCCGTGCAGCGGGTGCTGGTGGGCCAAGGCGAGCTGAGCGGCGGCGTATTGGAGTCGCTGGACTACGACGAGGGGAGCGGGCGCTACAGCTTTGCCTTTTCCACGGCCATGTCGCCAGCCCAGCTCTACGTCCTGGAGGCGGATGGCGCTCTGCAGCGCGTGACCAACGAGCGCCTGCTGGGCATCCCGCCGACAGCCATGGCCCCGGGCGAGGACTACCCCTACACCAGCCACGACGGCCTGCGCATCTCCTCCCGGCTCTATCTGCCGGCGGCCGAGCTCGGTTTCGAGGGGCCGCGGCCGGTGATCTTCTACATCCACGGCGGCCCGCAGAGCCAGGAGCGGCCTGACTTCACCTGGTTCTCCATGCCGCTGATCCAGTTCTTCACCCTCAACGGCTTCGCCGTCTGGACGCCCAACGTGCGCGGCAGCACGGGCTACGGCATGAAATACATGAAGCGGATCGATCACGACTGGGGCGGGCTGGACCGGTTGGACCACGTGACGGCCTACGAGCTGCTGCGCCAGGATGCCCGGCTGGACATGGGCCGCGTCGGCGTGATGGGACGCTCCTACGGCGGCTACATGACCCTGACCCTGCTGGGCCGGCACCCGGAGCTGTGGCAGGCCGGCGTGGACATGTTCGGGCCGTATAACCTGACAACCTTCATCAACCGCCTGCCGGAGACCTGGAGGACCTACTTCTACCAGGCAGTGGGCCATCCGGAGAAGGACGCCGAGTTCCTGGCCGAGCGCTCGCCCAGCACCTATCTCTCCAACCTGGCCTGTCCACTGCTGGTCATGCAGGGCGCGCACGACCCGCGCGTCATCGAGCGCGAATCGCGCGATGTGGTCGAGCAGATGCAAGCCCAGGGCAAGGCTGTGGATTACGTGGTCTACACCGACGAGGGGCACGATGTGCTGAAGTACGTCAACAAGGTGGACTGCTACAACCGGATCGTGGATTTCTTTGCGCAGCACCTGCGGCCCTAAGCGACCACTTTTCAGGATCTCTGCGCGGTGGGCTTTTCAAACACCCTCCGAGTGACTGGCCACGGTGAGGAATTGCAGAGGAAACATGCCTGATTGCTATCTTGTTCTTGAGGACGGCACGGTTCTGCCCGGCCAGCCCTTCGGCGCGGCCGCCGACGCGGTCTTCGAGCTGGTTTTCAACACCAGCATGACCGGCTACCAGGAGATCATCACCGATCCCTCCTACCGCGGCCAGGGGGTGCTGTTCACCGCGTCCCACATCGGCAATGTGGGGATCAACCTGGAGGACGATGAGTCGGCGCTGCCGCAGGTCGAGGCCGTCGTCGTGCGCAGCCTCAGCCCGACCGTTTCCAACTGGCGCGCCAGCCGTGACCTTGCCGGCTGGCTGGCTGAGCATGGCGTGCCCGGCATCAGCGGGGTGGACACGCGCTATCTGACCCGCCGGCTGCGCCAGCGCGGCATCATGAAGGCCGCACTCTCCACCCGCGGGACCCTCCCGGAGCAGTTGCTGGCCACGGCGCGCGCCTGGCCGGGGCTGGATGGGCTGGACATGGTCCAGGCCGTCACCTGCGCCGAGGCGTATGACTGGACGGGAGATGCGGCGGATGTCTGGGTGCACCAAAGTTGCCAACTCTCGGAAGAGTTGGCAACTTTAGCGCCGCACGTCCTCCTCTACGACTTCGGGGCCAAGCGCAACATCGTGCGCCATCTGACGGCCGCCGGGCTGCGGGTGACGGTGCTGCCGGCTGGCACGCCGGCCGCGGCCGCGCTGGCCATGCAACCGGATGGGGTGGTGCTCTCCAACGGCCCAGGCGATCCGGCCGGCCTGCCCTATGCCGTGGAGGCGACCCGGCAACTGATCGATGCCGGCGTGCCCATCTTCGGCATCTGCCTGGGACATCAGTTGATCGGTCGCGCCCTGGACGGCAGCACCAGCCGCCTCAAGTTCGGCCACCACGGCGGCAACCACCCGGTGCAGGACCTGCGCACCGGCCAGGTAGCGGTCACTGCCCAGAACCACAACTACCAAGTGGACATGGCCAGCCTCGACCCGGCCGAGGTCGAGATCACCCATCTCAGCCTCAACGATGGCTCGCTGGAAGGGATGCGGCTGCGACACAAGCCGGTGTTCTGCGTGCAATATCACCCGGAGGCCGCGCCTGGCCCACACGACTCCCACGGGCTGTTCGTAGAGTTCGTGCAGACGATTCGCTCCCACCGCTGGGGCGACCTTGCTGAAGCGCCCCAGTCCCCCCATGCCTAAACGTACCGACATCCAATCCATCCTGATCCCTGGCTCCGGCCCCATCGTCATCGGCCAGGCGGCTGAGTTCGACTATTCCGGCACCCAGGCCATCAAGGCGCTGCGCCGCGAGGGCTACCGCGTGATTCTGGTCAACTCCAACCCGGCCACCATCATGACCGACCCCGACCTGGCCGACGCCACCTACATCGAGCCGACCACGCCGGAGGTGCTGGAGGCCATCATCGCCCAGGAGCGGCCCGACGCGCTGTTGCCCACCGTGGGCGGGCAGACCGGGCTGAACCTGGCGCTGGCCCTGAGCGAGAACGGCGTGCTGGCCCGCTATGGCGTCACCCTGCTGGGCGCGTCGTTGGAGGCGATCCAGGCGGCCGAGGATCGGCGCCGCTTCCGCGACCTGATGCAGGAGGCCGGGCTGCCCGTGCCGGCCGGCGGGCCGGCTCAGTCGCTGGCCGAGGCCGAGGCGCTGGCCGCGCAGACCGGCTATCCGCTGCTGGTGCGCGCCTCCTTTGCCCTGGGCGGCAGCGGCGCGAGCTGGGTTTATCAGCCGGGCGAGCTGGCCGAGGCAGTGCGCAGGGCCATCGCCGAGTCCCCCATCGGCCAGGCCTGGATCGAGCAGTCGATCATGGGCTGGAAGGAGTACGAGCTGGAGGTGATGACCGACCGCGCCGGCAACTTCGTGGTGGTGTGCAGCATCGAGAACCTGGACCCCATGGGGGTACACACCGGCGACAGCATCACCGTGGCCCCGGCGCAGACGCTGACTGACCGCGAGTATCAGGTGCTGCGTGACCTGGCGCGGCGGGTGATGCAGGCTGTGGGGGTGCAGACCGGCGGCGCCAACGTGCAGTTCGCCGTGAACCCCCGCACCGGCGACGCGGTGATCATCGAGATGAACCCGCGCGTCAGCCGCTCCTCCGCCCTGGCCAGCAAGGCCACCGGCTTTCCCATCGCCAAGCTGGCCGCGCTGGTGGCCGTGGGCTACACCCTGGACGAGATCGTCAACGACATCACCGGCCAGACCAAGGCCGCCTTCGAGCCGTCGCTGGACTATGTGGTGGTCAAAATCCCGCGCTGGGCCTTCGAGAAATTCCCCGGCGTCGATGGCACGCTGGGCCCGCAGATGAAGTCGGTGGGCGAGGTGATGGCGCTGGGCCGCACCTTCCCCGAGGCGCTGAACAAGGCGGTGCAGTCGCTGGAGATCGGCGTGGATGCGCTGGACGGCGGGGGCAAGGGGGCCTCAGAGGAGCTGGGATCCCTGGAGGATCTGGCGCGACCCGGCGACCGGCGGCTGTTTGCGGTCTATCGCGCCATGCAGGCCGGGGCCAGCGTCGAGGCGGTGGCGTCTGCCACGGGGATGGACCCCTGGTTCCTGGCGCAGCTCAGCGAGATCGTCGCCTGTCAATCGGCCCTGACCCACTGCCAGCCTGGAAGCGCGGAGCTGCCCGGCCTGTTGCGCCGGGCCAAGCAGATGGGCTTTGCCGATTCCTGGCTGGCGCGGCTGCTCCCGCGCCCTGACCCTCGCCCGGAAGGGGCCGGGGGCGAGGGCGATCTCCGCGCCCTGCGGCGCGCCCTTGGCATCCTCCCCACCTTTCAGCGGGTGGACACCTGCGCGGCCGAGTTCGAGGCCCAGACCCCCTACCTCTACAGCGCCTACGAGCAGGAGGACGAGGCCCGGCCCAGCGACCGCCGCAAGATTCTGATCCTGGGCAGTGGACCCAACCGCATCGGCCAGGGGGTTGAGTTCGACTACTGCTGCTGCCAGGCGGCCTACGCGCTCAGCGACCTGGGCTTCGAGACCATCATGCTCAACTGCAACCCCGAGACGGTCAGCACCGACTACGACACGGCCGACCGGCTCTATTTCGAGCCGCTGACCCTGGAGCATGTGCTGAACGTGGTGGAGGTCGAACAGCCCGAGGGGGTGATCGTCCAGTTCGGCGGCCAGACGCCGCTCAACCTGGCCGCCGGCCTGCAGGCGGTCGGAACGCCGATCCTGGGCACCTCGCCCCAGTCCATCTGGCTGGCCGAGGATCGCCAGCGCTTCGCCGCCCTGCTGGCCGAGCTGGACATCCCCCAGCCGCAGAACGCCATCGTCCGCAACCTGGCCGAGGCCCGCGCGGCCGCGGCCCAGATCGGCTACCCGGTGCTGGTGCGGCCTTCCTTCGTGCTGGGCGGTCGGGCCATGGCCGTGGTCAGCGATGAAAGCCAACTGCATGGCTTTGCCGAGCAGGCGCTGGCGGTTGCCCCCGGCCAGCCGCTGCTGGTGGACCAGTTCATGGAGGATGCCTACGAGATCGACGTGGATGCGCTGTGCGACGGCGAGCGGGTGGTGATCGGCGCGATCATGCAGCACATCGAGGAGGCCGGCGTGCATTCGGGCGACTCGGCCTGCGTGCTCCCCCCGTACAAGGTCAGCGCCTATCACCTGGACTTCATTCGTGACTACAGCGAGCGGCTGGGGCTGGCCTTGCAGGTGCGTGGGCTGATGAACGTGCAGTTCGCCATCAAGGATGACATCGTCTACGTGCTGGAGGTCAACCCGCGGGCCAGCCGCACCATTCCCTTTGCCAGCAAGGCCACCGGCCTGCCGCTGGCCCGCATCGCCGCGCAGGTCATGGCCGGCCGGACGCTGGCTGAGCTGGGCGTGCTGGAAGAGCCGCGCGTCGATGGCTTCTTCGTCAAGGAGGCGGTCTTGCCCTTCAAGAAGCTGCCCGGCAGCGACGCGGTGCTGGGGCCCGAGATGCGCAGCACCGGCGAGGTCATGGGCCACGCCAGCCGCTTCGGCCATGCCTTCGCCAAGTCGCAGTTGGCGGCCGGCACGCCGCTGCCGCTGTCCGGCGCGGCGTTGATCAGCGTCAACGACTTCGACAAGGGCTCGGCGCTCAAGTTTGCCCGCGACCTCCAACGGCTTGGCTTTCGCATCATGGCCACCCCCGGCACCGCCGACGCGCTGCGCCGGGTCGGCATCCAGGTGCAGACGATCAACAAGGTCTCACAGGGCTCACCCCACGTGGTGGACGCGATCCGCGGCGGCCAGGTCGATCTGATCCTCAACACGCCGCTGGGGCCGCGCGCCCAGACCGACGGCCAGTTGATCCGCCAGGCGGCCACGGCCATGGATGTGCCGCTGCTGACCACCCTCTCGGCCGCGGCCGCGGCGGTCGCCGCCATTCGCGCCCTGCGCGAGCGGGATCTGCGCTACCGCAGCATGCAGACGCATTACGGTCAGGCCCGCGCTGAGCAGGAGTAGCACAGCCGGCCTGGCCCTGGACAACGCACAGGCGCCCCGCCGAAGCTCGGCGGGGCGCCTGTTGTCATGTCGGCGCTGGCCTGTCGGCCTGCCGGCTATTGCACCTGGACCACCATGCCCATGCCCGGCATGGTGCTGAAGAGCGTGATGAAGACCTGCCCCGACTGGTTGACGGCCACGCCGCCGGGGAAGGGGAGACCCTGCGCCAGGGTGGTGCGCGTGCCATTGGGCGCCACCCTGATCAGCCGGCCGTTGCAGTCGCCGAAGAGCTCGCACGCCATCAGGTCAGCCGCGATCTCCAGCACGTACAGGCTGCCGTCTGGGCCAAAGGCGATGTCGTGGATGGCTGAGAAACCGCTGGCGAAGACCTGCGGCCCCTGGCGCGGCGTCAGCCGGTAGACGTTGGCGTTGCCGGGCAGGAAGGGGAAGCCGGTCAGCTCGCCCACGTAGATCGCGCCGTCGGGACCCTCGTCGACGGCCGTCGGCACCGATTCCATGGGGCCTTCGCCGCCGCCGAACATGGGCGGATAGGGCACGATGCGGGCGGGGAAGACCGCCGCGGTACGGGCCTGGCCGTCGTTGCTTACCTCGATCAGCGAATTGCCGCCGGCGTCAGCCACCAGACGCTTGCGTCCCAACGCTGAATAGACCGCATAGGGGTTGCTGTCGACCATGCCGCCGTCGGGGTTGGCCACCCCCTCGTAGGCGGCCACATCGGCCATGTAGCTCCAACTGCCGGCCGGGTTCATGCGCACCAGCTTGCCCATATCGCCGAACATGGGGTTGAAGGCCGCCGCCAACTGGTCGCGCACCGCCGGGTCGGCGCCCAGGCCGATGATCACGGAGAACGCGTCGCGCGGCCGCCAGGAGATGCGGCTGGGCCCGCCGGCCGCAAAGCCATCAGGCGCGGCCAGCGAGGGCAGGCCGGTGGCGATGCGCGTCTGCACGCCGTTTTCGATGCGGGTGACGGAGCCGGTGCCGCCGATGCAATAGATCACGGTGGGGTCCCCAGGATCAACCGCGTAACAGTCGGTTCCACCAACGCCTCCCTCCGCCACGTAGATGCCGCCATCGGGTCCGATGGTCAGGCCGCGCGGGTTGTTCAGATTGGTGGCCACGACCCTCATGGTGGCCGAGATCTGCTGCACTGCTTCCTGCTGGCGCGTGGCGCTCCATTGCCGGGCGGCATTGCCCAACATGCGGTCGAGGTTGGGCGCTGCGTCGCCAGCCTGGGCCATTGGCGCCAATCCCGCGGTCAGACAGACGACCAGGGCCAGCGCGACGATAGCTGCGAAACGATGTCGGAACATGGTGAGATAGCCTCCTTACTGCTGTGGTGCTGAAAAGTTGGTTTCGACCCGGTGTTAAACCTGTACCATGATTGTTGAACGGAAACGGGGCGGTTTTTCGATCGTTTTCGCCATCAAATTTGCGTCGCCCCGATTGTGAATGAATTGACAAGCCCGTCAGCCTGTGGTACAGTCGGGCCATCCTGACTCCGCAGTGGCTGTCTGATCAGCGACATCTGCCCCGATTCCAGACAAGTCCTTGGCTTGCAGCCGCCCAGAGCGGCAACAATGAAAGTGATGGCGGATATGACCCACCTTCGAGCTTTGATCAGTGTATCCGACAAGAGCGGGCTGGTCGATCTGGCCCGCGGCCTGCACGCGGCCGGCGTCGAACTGATCGCCAGCGGCGGCACGGCCACGGCGCTGCGCCAGGCCGGCCTGCCGGTGCAGGACGTCAGCGACCTGACCGGCTTTCCTGAGATCCTGGGCGGCCGGGTCAAGACGCTGCACCCAGCCGTGCACGGCGGTATTCTGGCCCGTCAGACCCCAGAGCATCTGGCCGAGCTGGCTGCGCATGGCCTGGCCCCCATCGATCTGGTCATCTGCAACCTTTACCCCTTTGGCCAGACCGTGGCCCGGCCCGACGTGACGCTGGCGGAGGCGATCGAGCAGATCGACATCGGCGGCGTGACCCTGCTGCGGGCCGCGGCCAAGAACCAGGAGCGCGTGCTGGTGGTCTGCGACCCGGCCGACTACGACGTGGCGCTGGCGGCCGTGCAGGCCGGCGCGGTGGAGGAGGCCCTGCGTCGCCGGCTGGCCCTCAAGGCTTTTCAGCACACCGCCAGCTACGATGCCGCCATTGCCGGCTGGCTGGCAGGCGTGACTGACCCGTTCAACCCCTTCCCCGCCACCCTCAATCTGACCTACAGCCGCGCCGAAACGCTGCGCTACGGCGAGAACCCGCACCAGGCCGCCGCGCTCTATCTGCCGGCCGGCCAGCCGCAGCCCTTCGAGCAGTTGGGGGGCAAGGAGATGAGCTACAACAACTGGCTGGACATGGACGCGGCCTGGGGACTGGCGCAGGAGTTCGACGCGCCCACCGTGTGCATCATCAAGCACACCAACCCCTGCGGCGTGGCCAGCGCGGCCAGCTTGGTCGAGGCCTGGCCGCGCGCCCTGGCCAGCGACCCGGTCTCGGCTTTCGGCGGCATCATCGCGCTCAACCGCACGGCCGATTTGGCGCTGGCCGAAGCCATGGCCGATCTGTTCGTGGAGGTGGTGATTGCGCCCGATTACGACGAAGAGGCGCTGGAACGCTTCCGGCGCAAGAAGAATCTGCGCATCCTGCAGCCGGCTGCGCTGGCCGCTTCCGGCCTGGCGCTGCGCGCCATCGAGGGTGGGCTGCTGGCGCAGACGCCCGACGCGCAGATCGAGCCGGCCGCGGCCTGGCAGGTGGTCACGCAGCGCCAGCCCGGCGCGGACGAGCTGGCCGACCTGGACTTCGCCTGGCGCGTGGCCAAACACACCAAGTCCAACGCCATCGTCTTCGCCAAAGAGCTGGCCACCGTGGGCGTCGGCGCGGGCCAGATGAGTCGCGTCGACTCGGTCTATCTGGCCGCGCGGCGGGCCGGCGAGCGCTCAGCCGGTTCGGTGCTGGCCTCCGACGCCTTCTTTCCCTTCGCCGACGGCGTGGAGGCGGCCGCGGCCGCCGGCGTCACGGCCGTGGTCCAGCCGGGCGGCTCCGTGCGCGACGCCGATGTGATCGCGGCCTGCGACCGGCTGGGGCTGGCCATGTGTTTCACCGGGGCCCGGCACTTCCGGCATTGACGGGGCGGCGGCAGGCCGTTGGGTGGATAAAAAGTTGGCAAGTCCTGCGGGACTTGCCAACTTTCGCGTGGTCCTGTTGCCCGGCAGGCGCGTGCTATGCTATAATGACGGCAGGCCGTCGCCTCGGGCGGTCGTCAGCACGCAGCCAAGAGAGGTTGGCCGATGAAGTTCCCCTACGGCATCAGCGACTTTCGCCAGGTCATCGGCGAGGGCTACTATTTCGTCGACCGCAGCGCTCACATCCATACCCTGGAGGAGATGGGCAAGCATGTGCTCTTCCTGCGCCCGCGGCGTTTCGGCAAAAGCCTGCTGCTGTCGATGCTGGAGAATTACTACGATGTGGCGCGGGCGGGCGAGTTCGAGCAGCTCTTTGGCCGCCTGGCCATCGGCCAGAACCCCACGCCGCTGCACAGCCAGTACCTGGTGATGCGCTGGGATTTCTCCGTCGTGGATCCTCAGGGCTCGCCTGAGCAGGTCAAGCAGGCGCTACACAACCATATCAACAATGCGGTCAAGGCTTTTGTGCTTTGGTATCAGGACTATCTGCCCGATGCCATCGACATCAATCCCGATGACGCCATTGCTTCCTTCGAAGCGGTCTTGCCGGTGGTGAAGAAACGTGGACACCGTTTTTATCTCTTGATCGACGAGTACGACAACTTCGCCAATGAGGTGCTGATGGGCAGCGGTCCGGGCGGCCGGGAGCGATATGAGGCGCTGCTCTATGGCGATGGCCTGCTGAAGACGCTTTTCAAGGTGGTCAAATCAGCCGCGGCGGGCCGCGGGTTGGAGCGCGTGTTCATCACCGGAGTGTCGCCGGTGGCGCTGAGCGATGCCACCAGTGGCTACAACGTGGCCAAGCACATCTCCTTCGAGCCAGCCCTGCACGCCCTGTGCGGCTTTTGGGAGGCTGAGGTAGCCGAGACGCTGGACGAGATCGCCAGCGAGTGCGGCTATCCGCCTGAGCGGGCTGCAGAGGCGCTGGCCACCATGCGCAGCTTCTACAATGGCTACGCCTTCACCTACGACGCCCGAGATCTGATTTACAACCCCATGCTGGCGTTGTACTACTTCGATCATTTCCAGCGCCATTGCGAAGCGCCGCGCGCCATGCTGGACAGCAACTTCGCCAGCGATCGGGCCAAGATCGCCTATGTGGCCGGCCTGTCGGATGGGCGGGCCTTGATCCTCGACGCGTTGGAGGAAAAGTCGCTCATCAGCATCCGTCAGTTGGAGGATAGATTTGGCGTAGCCGAGATGTTGACACCCTCGCAAGACCGCACGTTCATGGCGTCGTTGCTGTACTATCTGGGGGTGCTGACGCTGGGCGCCGGGGAAACGGAACTGGGCAAGTTGACCTTGCGCGTGCCCAATCTGGTGGTACGCAAGCTGTATGTGGAGCGTCTGCGCGATCTGCTGCTGCCCGATCGCCGCCAGCACGACGCGGTCTTCCTGGCGGCTGAGACACTCTACCAACATGGCGACTTACAGCCCGTGTGTGATTTCGTGGAACAGCGCCTGTTTCCGGTGCTGGACAATAGGGATTATCGCTGGGCCAGCGAAATGACCCTCAAAACCACCTTTCTGACTTTGCTTTTCGACGACACCTTCTACATCGTCGATTCAGAGACATCGCTGGCGCGTCGCTACGCCGATTTGACCTTGATCGTCCGCCCCGAGATGCGCCAGTATCAGCTGTTGGACCTGCTGCTAGAGTTTAAGTTGGTGAAGCTGAAGGAAGCGGGGATCACTGGCGAGGCAGCGCGCGAGATGGATCGGCACGCTTTGGCGGCCCTGCCTGCCGTGCAGGCCCGGCTGGCCGAAGCCCGCTTGCAGCTTCAGCGTTATCGCACGGCGCTGGAGGCGAGCTATGGCGCAACCTTGCGTCTGCGCACCTACGCCGTGGTGGGGCTGGGCTTCGAGCGGCTGATCTGGGATGAGGTCGCTGCGCAAGAGGCGCCGGGCCAGCAGCCAGCAGCGATGGCGTAGGCCATTGCTGCGCGCTGCGTCATGAAACCTTAAAATATCTTGATTCCTGGGCGCTTTTGCCGATTGGGGGGTTGACAAAGCCCTCCAATCGGGTTATACTGGCGCCACACGTTTTGTGACGACTAGAATAAATACGCAAGGTGCTGACAGTTCATGCTGACAAGTCTGGTCCTCCTTAGTCTCCTGGTTATTGTGCTCCCGGTCATTCTCCGGGAGCCGGTTCCCGCTGGGAGGCCGACCAGGCGCTAAGCTCAGGCAGCAAAGCCCTTGAAGGCGATCAAAGCCCCTCCCAGCTTCGGGAGGGGCTTTTTTGATGCGCCGGTGCGAACAATTGAGCGGCAGCGGTTCTGACCAAGCGCTGCCAGGCCATGTGGCCTTCGTGAAGCGACGATGCCTCAGCCAGTTCACCCTTCTTCGGCTCACCGTTGAGCCGCCAGGGGGGAGCTGGACTGAGGTTTTTTGTTCCAACATTCCAACTGCGGACGCGAGGTACAAGCTTATGGAACGGACAGGTGCTCAGATTGTTTGGGAGACCATCCTGCGCGAGGGCGTGGACGTGGTCTTTGGCTATCCCGGCGGCGCGATCCTGCCCACCTACGATGCGATGCCGGCCTATCCCGTGCGCCATGTGCTGGTGCGTCATGAACAGGCGGCGGTACACATGGCTGAAGGCTGGGCGCGGGCTACCGGCAAGGTCGGCGTATGCATGACCACCAGCGGCCCCGGCGCGACCAACCTGGTGACCGGCCTGGCCAACGCCATGATGGACTCGATCCCGGTGGTCGCGATCACCGGCCAGGTGGCCAGCAATCTGTTGGGGGGCGACGCCTTTCAGGAGACCGATGTCACCGGCGTCACGCTGCCGGTCACCAAGTACAACTATCTGGTGACCCACATCGACGAGCTGCCGGAGGCCATGGCCGAGGCCTTCTACATCGCGCGCAGCGGCCGGCCCGGCCCGGTGGTGGTGGACATCTGCAAGGATGTGCAGAACGCCAAGATCGACTGGACCTACCCCGAAACCCTCTCCCGCCCCGGTCTGCACAAGGCGTTGCGCCAGGAACCCAGCGCCGTGCTGAAGGCGTCAGAACTGATCAACCAGGCCAGCCGGCCGCTGATCCTGGCCGGCCACGGCGTGCAGATGGGCAAGGCCGAGGCTGAGCTGATCGAGCTGGCCGAGCGGGCGCAGATCCCCGTGGTGACCACGCTGTTGGGGCTGGGCAACATCCCTGAACAACACCCGTTGGCGCTGGGCATGGGCGGCATGCACGGCGAGGCGGCCACCAACCACGCCGTGCAGGAGTGCGACGTGCTGATCGCCGTCGGCATGCGCTTCGACGACCGCGTTACCGGCCGGCTGGACCGCTTTGCCCCCAAGGCCAAGGTGATCCATTTCGAGCTGGACCCCTCCGAGGTGGGCAAGAATGTGCGCCCCACGGTGACGGTGCTGGGCGACTGCAAGCAGACGCTGGGCGCGCTCTTGCCCGGCATCCAGCCGGCCACCCACGGTCAGTGGCTGGAGACCATTCGCGGCTGGCAGGCCACCACCCATCAGGTGGACATCGCCGACCAGGAGGTGGATGAGCTGATTCCCCCCTTCGTCATGCGCCAACTGTGGCACGCCACCAAGGGGGAATGCACCGTGGTGACCGACGTGGGCCAGCATCAGATGTGGGAGGCGCAGTACTTCACCCACCTGCGGCCGGGCCAGCTCATCACCAGCGGCGGGCTGGGCACCATGGGCTTTGGCCTGCCTGCGGCCGTGGGGGCCAAGCTGGGCAAGCCCAACGAGCTGATCTGGGCCATCGTCGGCGACGGCGGCTTCCAGCAGACCCTGCAGGAGCTGGGCACCATCGTGCAGGAGAATGTGGCGGTCAAGATCGGCATCATCAACAACGGCTTTTTGGGCATGGTGCGCCAGTGGCAGCAGTTCTTCTATGAAAAGCGCTACGCCGGCACCCCCATGCTCAGCCCGGACTACATGAAGCTGGCTGACGCCTATGGCATCCCCGCCCTGCGAGTCACCGCCAACGACGAGGTCTATCCGGCCATCCAGCGGGCCAACGCCCACGACGGCCCCTTCCTGGTCGAGTTCCAGGTCAAAGAAGAGGTCAACGTCTACCCCATGGTCGCGCCCGGCGGCGCGGTCGGCGACATGATCCGCCGTCCCGGCCCGGCCATCGTGCAGGGCTATTCAGGTGTGCAGCCGAGCTGGTGATACGTAACTCGTAATGCGTAATGCGTAGCCCGGAGAGTCGGCTGTCGGCAGGCTCTCGTCTGGCGCCAACCGCATCACGGACTGAGCATCACACCCACCACGCATTGCGCACTCGCTCCCGCAATTCCGGTTACGCATCACGCATTACGCATTACCCATCACGCATCACGCATCACGCATGACGCCGAACTTCCCAGAAGGAACGAACGCATGAAACACACAGTCGTAGCATGGATGGAAGACCGCCCCGGCGTGTTGACGCGGGTGGCCAGCTTGTTTCGCCGACGCGGGTTCAACATCGAAAGCCTGGCGGTCGGGCACAGCGAGACGCCGGGCATCAGCCGCATGACCTTTGTGGTGGATGGCGACGAGCGCATGGTCGATCAGGCCGTCAAACAGTTGGAGAAACAGATCGACGTGACGCGCGTCGAGGATGTGACCGACCAGCCGGTGGTAGTGCGCGAACTGGCGCTGGTGCGGGTGCGCACCGACACCCAGACCCGCGCCGAGATCATGCAGATCGTCGATGTCTACCGCGCCCAGATCGTGGACATCGCCCTGGATTCGCTGATCATCCAGGTAGTGGGCGCTGAGGATCGCATCGACAGCCTGATCGATCTGCTCGGCCACTACGGCATTCGTGAGATGGTGCGCACCGGCCGCGTCGCCATCACCCGTGGCCGCGCCACGCTGCACCCCACCCACGCCGTCAACGGCGCTGGCAAGACCAATGGCCGGAAGATGGGAATCTAGCAGGATGGACGGTGAGACCGGAGACGGCGCTCATCGTTCAGCAATCGTCATTCAAGGAGCACTGATGGCAACCCTTTTCTACGAGCAAGATGCAGATATCAGCCGCCTGAGCGGCCGCAAGGTGGCCGTTATCGGCTATGGCAGCCAGGGCCACGCCCATGCCCTGAACATGAAGGACAGCGGCGTGGATGTGATGGTCGGGCTGTACCCCGATTCCCCCAGTTGGGCCAAGGCCGAGGCGGCCGGTTTGACGGTGAAATCGGTCGATCAGGCCGCGGCCGCGGCCGATGTGATCATGGTGGTGATTCCCGACACCATCCAGGCCCGGGTCTACAAGGAGAGCATCGAGCCGCACCTGGCGCCCGGCAAGACGCTGATGTTCGCCCATGGCTTCAACATCCGCTACGGCCAGATCACGCCGCCCCCCTTCGTCGACGTCAGCATGATTGCGCCCAAGGCGCCCGGCCACCGGGTGCGCGAGGTCTATCTGGATGGCCAGGGCACGCCGGGGCTGATCGCCGTGCATCAGGATGTCAGCGGCCATGCCTGGGAGGATGCCATCGCCTATGGCGCGGCCATCGGCTGCGCGCGCGCCGGCCTGCTCAAGACCACCTTCACCGAGGAGACCGAGACCGACCTCTTCGGCGAGCAGGCGGTGCTCTGCGGCGGCGTCAGCGAGCTGGTCAAGGCCGCCTTCTACACCCTGGTGAACGCCGGCTATCAGCCTGAGGTGGCCTACTTCGAGTGCATGCACGAGCTCAAGCTGATCGTGGACCTCTTCTATCGCGGCGGGCTGAGCTATATGCGCTACTCGGTCAGCGACACGGCTGAGCACGGCGACTACCACAGCGGCCCCAAGGTGGTCACCGACGAGACCCGCGCGGCCATGAAGGGCATTCTGAACGACATCCAGAGCGGCGCCTATGCCGAGGAGTGGATCGAGGAGAACGCCAAGGGCCGCCCCTGGTTCAACGCCGTGCGCGCCCAGGAGCGCGACCAACAGATCGAGCAGGTCGGTCGCCAACTGCGGGCCATGATGCCGTGGTTGGCTCCGGTGAGTGTGGAATGACCAAGGAGGCTGCCTCTATGGACCCTGCCGTTGCCGATGGACGCGATGTTGTATTGATTTTCGACACCACCCTGCGCGATGGCGAGCAGTCGCCCGGCGCGACGCTGAACATCCAGGAGAAGCTGGAGATCGCCCGCCAGCTCGCCCGCCTGGGCGTGGATATCATCGAGGCCGGCTTCCCGGCCGCCTCGCCCGGCGATCTGGACGCAGTGCGTCAGGTGGCCGAGACGGTCGGCCGCGAGCCGCGTCTCGACAAGTTCGGCCGCGTCGCGCCGCCGCCGGTGATCGCCGGCCTGGCCCGCGCCAATCATCACGACATCGACGCGGCCTGGCAGGCGGTCAAAGAGGCTGAGCGGCCACGCATCCACACCTTTCTGGCCACCTCGCCGATCCACATGGAGCACAAGCTCAAGATGACGCCGGAAGAGGTGGTGGAGCGAGTGCGCGAGATGGTGGGCTATGCCCGCAGCCTGTGCGCTGACGTCGAGTTCAGCCCGGAGGACGCGGGGCGCAGCGATCCCCGTTTCCTCTACCGGGTGCTGGCCGCGGCCATCGAAGCGGGCGCCACCACCCTCAACATTCCCGACACCGTGGGCTACACGGTGCCGGTGGAGTACGGCCAACTGATCCGCGATATCCGCGAGAACACGCCGGGGGGCAAGAACGTGGTCATCTCCTGCCACTGCCACAACGACCTGGGGCTGGCCACGGCCAACACGCTGGCCGGCGTTGAAAACGGCGCGCGCCAGGTGGAGGTGACGATCAACGGCATCGGCGAGCGGGCGGGCAACACCAGCCTGGAAGAGATCACCATGGCCCTCTACACCCGCCATCAGGTGTTCGAGGTGGACACCAACATCGTCACGCAGGAGATCCACCGCAGCAGCGACATGGTCAGCCGCTACACCGGCATGGTGGTGCAGCCCAACAAGGCCATCGTCGGCGCCAACGCCTTCGCCCACGAGGCCGGCATCCATCAGGATGGCATGCTCAAGCACAAGCGCACCTACGAGATCATGGACGCCGGCACCATCGGCCTGAGCCAAAGCAAGCTGGTGCTGGGCAAGCACTCCGGCCGCCACGCCTTCCGCGTCCATCTGGAGGCCATGGGCTACCGGCTGAACGAAAAAGAGCTGGACGATGTCTTCCGGCGCTTCAAGGCGTTGGCAGACAAGAAGAAGATGGTCACCGACGCCGACCTGCAGGCGCTGATCGGCGACGAGCTCTATCAGCCGCCAGAGGTGTGGCAGATCGAGGACGTGCAGGTGAGCTGCGGCACCAATGTCATCCCCACGGCAGTGGTGCGGCTGCGCAACGTGGAGACCGGCGAGATCGTGACCGACGCCGGCTTTGGCACCGGCCCGGTGGACGCGGTCTATGCCGGCATCAACCGGCTGGTGGGCGCGCCCAACCGGCTGGTCGAGTTCGTGATCCAGGCCATCGATCAAGGCATGGACGCGGTGGGCGACGTGACCATCCGCATCGAGGCCGATGAATCGGTCGGCGAGGTGGAGCGGCCCCAGGGCGGCCGCGGCCAGCGCATCTTCTCCGGCCGCGGCATCGACACCGACATCGTGGTGGCCAGCGCCCGGGCCTACCTGCAGGCGCTGAACAAGCTGTTGGCTGCCAAGGAAGAACGCGAGGCGGTGGTAGCCATTGGCGTCTAGTAATCGCAGAAGCCCAGAGGAATCAAGGGCTGATCGGTTCCCCAGTCCCCTTCGAAAGGAGTCAGACATGTCAAGCACAAACGCAACTGAGCACAAGACGAGATCGGCCAGCCGCCCGATGACCGAGTGGCTGGAGAAAGCCTATGATGCGCCGCGCCAGGAGCATGACGGCCCCGAGGCGTTAGCATGGGACGATCATGGCCTGCGCGTGGCCAACCAGCGACCGCCGGCTCAGGTCTAGGTCGCTGCTGCCATGTTTTGGCGCCTTTTTTCTGAGTTCCGCCCCTTGCGCTCCCTGTCCAGGGCCCAAGCTGGGCGGCCGGACGACGAAGCACCCGCGTCGTCCTCGTCACCTCTCCCCCACGACCTGGACACGCCGGCTGCCGCCGATGAACTGCGCATTCTCGGCGGCACGCACGGCTGTTCGGGCAGGCTGATCGGCGGTGGACGCCACGAGTCAGGAGCAGTGCATGCACGTAAGCCTTAGTCAGCCGGGCAGCGGCCCCGGTCCCCTCTATGACCCATCCTTCGAGCACGACGCCTGCGGCACCGGCTTTGTGGTTCAGCGCGGCGGCCAGCGCAGCCATCGCGTGCTGCAACTGGCGCTGGAGGCCCTCTGCAACCATGCCCACCGCGGCGCAGTGGCGGCCGATGGCCGTTCCGGCGACGGCGCCGGCGTCCTGACCCAACTGCCGCACAAGCTGATCACGCGCGATCTGGCCCGGCTGGGCGCCCGCTCCCCCGGCCCCGGCAATGTGGCCGTGGCCATGATCTTCATGCCGCTGCGCAATCTGGTGCACCGCGAGCGCAGCCAGCAGCTCTTCCAACAGGCCATCGGCGAGTTCGGGCTGGAATTTCTGGGCTGGCGCGAGGCGCCGGTCAACCTGGACGCGCTGGGCGAGTGGGCCATCAGCCTGCGCCCCTACATCGTCCAGGCCTTCATCGGCCGGCCGCCGGCGCTGGCGCCGGGCGCGCCCTTCGAGCGTGCGCTCTACCTGGCGCGCAAGCGGGCCACGCAGCTCTGCTGGGCCGAGAGCATCACCAACTTCTACATCGCCTCCCTGTCGGCGAAGACCATCGTCTACAAGGGGCTCTTCATGGCCCCGCAGTTGGCCAATTTCTACCTGGATGTGGCCGACCCCGACTTCGAGACCAGCCTGGCCGTCTTTCATCAGCGCTACAGCACCAACACCTTCCCCACCTGGGAGCGGGCCCAGCCCTTCCGGCTGCTCTGCCACAACGGCGAGATCAACACGCTGCGCGGCAACATCAACTGGATGCGCGCCCGCGAGGCCGATCTGGTGCGCTCAGCCCGCCCCTATTTCGGCGACGCGGTGGGCTATCTGGCGCCGGTGATCAGCGAGCGGGGCAGCGACTCCGCCATGCTGGACAACGCGCTGGATCTGCTGGTGCAGTCGGGCCGCGATATCCACCATGCCATGATGATGCTGACGCCGCGCGCCTGGGAGCATGACCCGGAGCTGCCGGCCGACGTGCGGGCTTTCTACCATTACCATGCCTGCCTGCAAGAGCCGTGGGATGGGCCGGCCGCGCTGGCTTTCACCGACGGCGAGGTGGTGGGCAGCGTGCTGGACCGCAACGGCCTGCGCCCCGCCCGCTACCTGATCACCGATGACGATCTGGTGATCATGGCCTCCGAGGCCGGCGCAGTGCATGTGGACGAGGCCGCGGTGGTCCGCAAGGGCCGGCTGGGCCCCGGCGAGATGCTCCTGGTGGACACGGCCAGCGGCGAGCTCCTGTTCACCGCCGACGCGGCGGGCCGGCTGGCGGCCGAAAAGCCTTACCAGCGCTGGCTGGGCGAGAATCTGGTCAAGCTGGACGACCTGACGACGCCGGGCGCGGCGGGATCTGCCACCACCGGCCCCAGCGTGCGTTCGGCGACCGCGCGCCGGCGCGGCGCAGTGGGCAGCGCGTCCGGCGTGGAAGCTGCCGCCCCGGAGACCAGCTCCAGCCTGCTGGCCCTCCAGGTGGCCTTCGGCTACAACCGCGAGGAGCTGGTGGTGCTGTTCCGTCCCATGTGGCAGCAGGGGGTCGAGGCCATCGGCGCCATGGGAGACGACACGCCGGCCGCGGCCTTGTCTGGCCTGCCGCGGCCGCTCTTCCACTACTTCTACCAGCGCTTCGCCGAGGTCACCAACCCGCCCATCGATCCGCTGCGCGAGGCCCAGGTCATGTCGCTCAACCAGCGGCTGGGTCGTCGCTCCAGCCTGCTCAGCCGCGGGCCAGAGGCGGCGCGCATGATCGAGCTGGCCAGCCCGGTGCTGCGCGATGAGCATCTCCAGGTGATTCGGGAGCTGAAATATCACCTGCCCGCCGGCCGCAGCGAGGATTTCCAGGCTGTCACGCTGGACACCACCTGGCCGGTGGGGGATGGCGTCGATGGGCTGGAGCAGGCCGTCACGCGGCTCTGCCAGCAGGCCGTGGCTGCGGTGAAATCGGGCGCCAGCCTGCTGATCCTCAGCGACCGCAACCTGAACCAGCGGCGAACGCTGATCCCGGCGCTGCTGGCCACCTCGGCCGTGCATCAGCGGCTGATTCAGGCGGGCGTGCGCAACCAGGCCAGCCTCCTGATCGAGACGGGCGAGGCGCGGGATGTGCATCACGTGGCCGCGCTGGTCGGCTTCGGCGCCAGCGCCGTCAACCCCTGGCTGGCCTTGCAGACCGTGCAGGATGAGGTGCGCACGGCCGGCCGCCATGCCGAGGGGGTCACGCCGGCGCAGGCCGTGGAGAACTTCTGCAAAGCGCTGGAAAAGGGCCTGCTCAAGATCATGTCCAAGATGGGCATCGCCACGGTGGACAGCTACTGCGGCGCGCAGATCTTCGACGCCTTGGGGCTGGCCGAGGAGGTGGTGGAGCGCTACTTCCCCGGCACGCCGGCCCGGCTGGGCGGGCTGGGGCTGCAAGATCTGGCCGCCGACGTGCTGGCCTGGCACCACGCGGCCTACCCGGACGGCGACGCACAGGCCGCGCTGGAAAGCTATGGCCTCTTCAAGTTCAAGCGCGACGGCGAGTATCACGCCTACAACCCCGACGTGGTGCGCGCCCTGCATGAGCTGGTGGGGATCGGCAAGGCGCCGACGGCCGGCGCCAGGAGGAGACCGGACAGCGCCGCGGACGCGCCTGCTTCCGCCGGGCTTTCGCCAGAAGACGCCGACGAAGCGCGGTCAGAGGACGCACTCTCCGAGAGCTACCGGCGCTATGCCGAGCTGGTGCAGCGGCGGCCGGCGGCCAACCTGCGCGACCTGCTGGACTTCGCCTCGCGCCGCCAGCCCGCGCCGCTGAATGAGGTGGAGCCGGTTGAGGCGATTCTGCGGCGTTTTTCCACCGCGGCCATGTCCCACGGCGCGCTGAGCGGCATCACCCATGAGACGCTGGCCATCGCCATGAACCGGCTGGGCGGCGCCTCCAACAGCGGCGAGGGGGGCGAGGACGAGGCGCGCTTCGGCGACGAGCGCAACAGCAAGATCAAACAGGTGGCCTCCGGCCGCTTCGGCGTCACGACGGCCTACCTGATGTCAGCCCAGGAGCTGCAGATCAAGATGGCGCAGGGCTCCAAGCCGGGCGAAGGGGGCCAGTTGCCCGGCCACAAGGTCACCGAGGAGATCGCCCGCCTGCGTCACAGCACCCCCGGCGTGGCCCTCATCTCCCCTCCGCCGCACCACGACATCTACAGCATCGAGGATCTGGCCCAGTTGATCTTCGACCTGAAGCAGGTCAACCCCGACGCGGTCATCTCGGTCAAGCTGGTCAGCGAGGCCGGCGTGGGCACGGTGGCGGCCGGCGTGGTCAAGGGCAACGCCGATCTGATCCACCTGAGCGGCGCGGACGGCGGCACCGGCGCATCGCCGCTGAGCAGCATCAAGCACGCGGGCGGGCCGTGGGAGCTGGGCCTGGCCGAGACGCAGCACACCCTGCTGACCAACGGCCTGCGCGGCCGGGTGCGGGTGCGGGTCGATGGCGGCTTCCAGTCAGGCCGGGATGTGGTGATTGCGGCCATGCTGGGCGCGGACGAGTTCAGCTTCGGCACCGCGGCGCTGGTGGCCGTGGGCTGCAAGATGGCCCGGGCCTGCCACACCAACACCTGCCCGGTGGGGGTGGCCACCCAGCGGGTGGACCTGATCGCCAAGTTCCCCGGCCAGCCGGAGCATCTGATGATCTTCATGCATCAGGTGGCCGAGGAGGTGCGCCAGACTCTGGCCCGGCTGGGCTACCGCTCGCTGAACGAGATCATCGGCCACGCCGAGCTGCTGAGCCAGGCCGTGGTCGGCCGGGACGCCAGCTATCTGGACCTGCAGTCGTTGCTGTGGACGCCCGACACGGGCCAGCCGCGGCGCAACGTGGACGAGCGCAACCCGCTGCTGGTGGGCGCGGACCTGGGCGACCGCCTGGCCGAGGAGGCGCTGGATGACCTGGCCGACTTCGGCCTGCCGGTGCGGCTGCGCTACGCCATCAGCAACACCGATCGCACCGTCGGGACCCGGCTGGCCGGCCAGGTGACCCGGCACTACGGCGCGGCGGGCCTGCCGGCCGGCAGCATCGTGGTCGAGCTGGAGGGCACGGCCGGCCAGAGTCTGGGCGCGTTCCTCTGCAACGGCATTCACCTGCATCTGACCGGCCAGGCCAACGACTATGTGGGCAAAGGGCTGGGCGGCGGCGAGGTGGTGGTGCGGCCCCAGGCCGGCGCGCGGTATGCCTGGCACGAGAATGTGATTCTGGGCAACACCGCGCTCTACGGCGCCACCGGCGGCGCGCTCTTTGCCGCTGGCCGCGCCGGCGAGCGTTTCGCCGTGCGCAACAGCGGCGCGCAGGCTGTGGTGGAAGGGGTCGGCGACCATGGCTGTGAGTATATGACCGGCGGCGTGGCCGTGATCCTGGGCGAGACCGGCCGCAACTTCGGCGCAGGTATGACCGGCGGCCTGGCCTTCGTCTACGACCCGGCCGACGCGCTGCCGGGCCGCTACAATTCTCAGTTGATCAGCCTGCGCCGTGTGCATCAAACCACAGGCAGCGCCGGACTGCGGGCCGCCGAAGCAACCCTGCGTTCCCTGATCCGCCAGCACTACCAGCTCACCGCCAGCCCGCGGGCGCGGGCCATCCTGGACAACTGGGATGTGGAGCTGGGCAACTTCTGGTTGGCGCTGCCCAAGGAGGCCGTGGCGGCGATCGAGGCGGTGAATGAAGGCGCGGATGAGAACCGCGGATGAGAACCGCGGATGAGCGGAAGACGCGGATTGGAAGTGTGTGATCGTGGATTGGGACTGGGCGATTGCTGTGTGGTTGGCTGCGAGACCTGGCTTTGAACTGCGATCTGCGAGAATCGGCCGATTATTTGCCTGGAGGACACCTCTGATTCGCGAACTTTGCGAATCCGTGGCTCTTCCCATCGAAACCCGAGAACTATGAAACCACAAACCCTGTTCGAGAAGGTCTGGAATGCCCACGTGGTGGCGCAGGATGAGGGCGCGCCGGCGGTGCTGTACATCGACGCCCATCTGGTGCACGAGGTGACGTCGCCGCAGGCCTTTGCCATGCTGCGCGAGCGTGGGCTGCCGGTGCGGCGTCCCGACCGCACCTTCGCCACCATGGATCACGCCATCCCCACCCGTGATGTTGACATAACTTTGTGGCCCAGCGATGCCGCTACCCAGGTGCGCACGCTGCGCGAGAACTGCCAGGACTTCGGCGTCACCCTGTTCGACATCGATGGGCCGGTGCAGGGCATCGTCCACGTGGTGGGGCCGGAGATGGGCATCACCCAGCCGGGCATGACCATCGTCTGCGGCGACAGCCACACCAGCACCCACGGCGCGTTCGGCGCGCTGGCCTTCGGCATCGGCACCAGCGAGGTGGGCCATGTCCTGGCCACGCAATGCCTGCTGCAAAGCAAGCCCAAGACCTTTGCCATCAACGTCGAAGGGGAGCTGGGGCCGGGGGTCACAGCCAAGGACATCATCCTGGCCGTGATCGCCAAGAACGGCGCGGCCGGCGGCGCGGGGCACGTCTTCGAGTATCGCGGCAGCGCCATCCGCAGCTTGAGCATGGCCAACCGCATGACCATCTGCAACATGAGCATCGAGGGGGGCGCGCGGGCCGGCATGATCGCGCCCGACGAGACCACCTTCGCCTACCTCAAAGGCCGGCCCCATGCGCCGCAGGGCGCGGATTGGGAGCGCGCCCTGGCCCGCTGGCGCAGTCTGGCCAGCGACGAGGGCGCGACCTTCGACCGCCAGTTGACGCTGAACGCCGATCAGCTCCAGCCGATGGTCACCTACGGCACCAATCCCGGTCAGGGCGTGCCCGTCACCGGCCGCATTCCCTCGGTGGACGAGCTGGAGGACCCGGCCGAGCGGCGCAGCTTGCTCAGCGCGCTGGACTACATGGGGCTGCGCCAGGGGCAGGCCGTGGCCGGCCAGCCGGTGGACATCGTCTTCATCGGCTCCTGCACCAACAGCCGCATCGAGGATCTGCGCGCGGCGGCCGCCATCGTGCAGGGCCGGCGGGTGGCTGGCGAGGTGTGGGCTCTGGTAGTGCCCGGCTCCAAGGCGGTCAAGGCGCAGGCCGAGCGGGAGGGGCTGGATCGCATCTTCCGCGAGGCCGGCTTCGAGTGGCGCGGCGCGGGCTGCAGCATGTGCCTGGCCATGAACGACGACAAGGCCGGCGCGGGCAAGTACGTGGCCAGCACCAGCAACCGCAATTTCCAGGGTCGCCAGGGCCCCGGCGCGCGCAGCCTGCTGATGAGCCCCATCATGGCCGCCGCCGCCGCGGTCCACGGGCGGGTCGTGGATGTGCGGGAGATGTTGTAGGACGGGATGAATGGCAAATGCTGAGTGGGCAATGGTTGATTGTTAACGCAAGGGACCATTCGCGGCCCAGCCTCTGACATTACCCATTACCCGTTACCCGTTAACCAAGGAGTACCAAGTGCAGCCATTTACCTCATTGACCGCAACCGCGGTTCCCCTGCGGGCCGAAAACGTCGACACCGACCAGATCATCCCCGCCCGCTATTTGACAGCCGTGACCAGGGCCGGCATGGGCGATGGACTTTTTGCGGCCTGGCGCTACGCCTCCGATGGCGCGCCTGACCCGGAGTTCGTGCTCAACCAGGCTCAACACGCCGGCGCTGAGATCCTGGTGGCCGGCCGCAACTTCGGCAGCGGCTCCAGCCGCGAGCATGCCGTCTGGGCGTTGACCGAGTATGGCTTTCGGGCAGTGATCGCGCCCGCTTTCGCCGACATCTTCTACAACAACTCGCTGAAGAACGGCCTGCTTCCGGTGGCGTTGCCTGAGGAGCAGGTCGCCATGCTGTGGGACCTGGTCGATGAGCAGCCCGACACCGTGATCGTCATCGACCTGGCCGCCCAGACCGTGACCCTGCCCGACGGCCAGCAGGTCGGTTTCGCCATCGATCCCTACCGCAAGACCTGCCTGCTGGATGGACTGGACGATCTGGGCTATCTGCTCTCCAAGGGGCCGCAGATTGCGGCCTATGAGCAACAGGCAGGGTAGCAGACTTTACATGAAACGCAAACCGTGATATTGTGAAGTATGCAACAAACCGCGCGGCGACGCGTTGGACAGACCATAGGTCACACGTCACGCTTCATGGAGCGCGACGTTCAGCCGGAGAAGGAGCATCACCCATGTTACCGTTGGCGCAACGACAATCGCTGGATCTGATCGATCCGACCCAGCGCTTTTGGATCGACCCCGCTGTGGAAACGGCGCTGACCGCCCAGATCAACGAGCATTTTCCCAAGGAGGCGCATGGCTTCGAGGCCCTGAACCACAGCCACATCCTGGTGCAGATGCCGGCCTTGATGGATTGCTACAACCAGGATACCCCGCATTGTCTGCCGGGCCTCCCTTCGTTCTCCCAGAACGGAGGGGCCAGCGGATGAAGGCCATCGTTGCAGTCCTTCCCGGCGACGGCATCGGCCCCGAGGTGACGGCCGAGGCGGTGCAGGTGCTGGACGCCGTCGGCCAGCGCTTTGGCCATCAGTTCCAGTTCGGCTACGGCCTGCTGGGCGGCTGCGCCATCGACGCCGCGGGCAGTCCGCTGCCGCCTGAGACGGTCATGCTCTGCCAGGCCAGCGATGCGGTGCTGCTTGGTGCAGTCGGCGGGCCGCAGTGGGACGATCCCACGGCATCGATGCGGCCGGAGCAGGGCCTGCTGGGCATCCGCCGGGTGCTGGGACTCTACGCCAACCTGCGGCCGGTCAAGCTGGTCCCCGCGCTGCTGCACGCCTCGACCCTCAAGCCGGAGGTGCTGGCCGGCGTCGATTTGTTGGTGGTGCGTGAGCTGACCGGCGGCATTTACTTCGGGCCGCGCCAGGAGGCCACGCCCCAGGACCCGGTGGCCTACGACACCATGCTTTACAGCCGGCCGGAGATCGAGCGGGTGACGCGGCTGGCCGCCCAGGCCGCGCGGAGCCGGCGCGGCCGGCTGGCCTCGGTGGACAAGGCGAACGTGCTGGCCAGCTCGCGATTGTGGCGGCGGGTGGTGACAGAGCTGCTGCGGGACGAATTCCCCGACGTGGCGCTGGAGCATGTGCTGGTGGACGCCATGGCCATGCACCTGATCCGCCGGCCGGCGGCCTACGACGTGGTGCTGGCCGAGAACCTCTTCGGCGACATCCTGACCGACGAGGCCAGCATGTTGGCCGGCAGCATGGGCCTTTTGCCCAGCGCCAGCCTGGGCGAAGAACTGAACCCCCACGGCCAGCCGCGCGGGCTCTATGAGCCGATCCACGGCTCCGCCCCCGACATCGCCGGCAAAGGTGTGGCCAACCCCCTGGCGACCATCCTCAGCGTCGCCATGTTGCTGCGTCATTCGCTGGGCCTGGAGGCCGAGGCGCAGGCGGTGGAAGCGGCCGTCGATGCGGTCCTGGCCGCCGGCCTGCGCACGCCGGACATCGCCGACGGCGCAGCGGAAGTGCTGGGCACGGCGGCCATGGGCGCGGCGGTGGTGAAGAGCCTATCGTTTCACAATACCAGGCTGCGTGTTACATGACGCCCCATCGACCTGGCAAGAAAAGACCGGGAATCGACGACTTTTGGAAGAGCGAAGTCATTGGTAGCAGTAGCCTGGCAGAGTGTTTCGGCATCGCGCTGAACGAGGAAGACCGTCAAGCCTTGAAAGAGTGTGCAGATGGTTAACTCAAGGCTCAGCGGCAGGTGGCTGATGAAGTCCTGATATTCCTCAAGATCAGAAGCGCCCCAGGTCATGGCAAGGTCGAGAATAGCGTCTTTCATCGATAGCCGCTTGCTCAAGATGAAGATGCCAGGCACATGGCGGCCTTCGGACAAGTGGTCCACTAAGTGCACCGGCATCGAGGCGCGGTTGTTGGTGACCAGGATGAACTGATGATGTTCGCACCATAACAGAATGTCGGGATCTGGTGTTGAGCGAGCCGGCGCTCCTGGGTCGCCGATGCACCAGACCTCGATCTGTGGCCAGCGTGCCTTGAGACCAGTGCGAAGAGCCGGATTGACGTGCTCATCAAGGAGATACTTGATCTGAGTCATCGACCCGGTACTCCGTAGGTTGCTCGGCAATCTGATACTGGGCGCGGCGTTCGGCGACCAGCAGGTCGATGTTGTCGCCGTATTGCTGCCTTAGCTTTCTGAGGCGCTGAATCACCGGCGGCGGGTTCGCCTCTTGTTCTCGTCGCATCCGGTCGCCATACTCCAGCCAATCCGCCACGTACTGATGCACCGCTTCCTTGTTGTGCAGGTAGTACAGGATCGTTGCGTAGACCTGTTCCAGGTTGATCGACCAAAACTGGGCGTCGATCTCCTCCGGCGTCTTGGCGTTGTGGATGAACTCGTACAGCACCGACTCGATGCCGATCCGGCTGCCCTTGATGCGTATATCGTCAGGCGCAAGAAAGTCGAAATAGTCTTCCAATTGCATGGCTCGTTCCTCCGACCGCATTATACATCATGGTTCAAGGTGAGATCAACTCCGATGCTTTCGATCAGCACACAGCTTCAGGTGATCACGGGCGTGACAGGGCCAGCCAGGCCGTCCCTGCGCGCCCGCTCCATCGGGTGAGCCGTAACCGACTTGCAGACCACTGAGTTGCTGACTCTTCCGGAGTCTGGCAACTCTACCGGCGGCGCCGGCAACCTTTCACCCTATGGAGACTTATCTCATGACAACACCCCCCATCTGGCTTTACGACACCACCCTGCGCGACGGATCGCAGGGCGAGGGCGTCAACTTTTCCTGCGAGGACAAGCTGCGCATCAGCCGCAAGCTGGACGAGTTGGGCGTCCACTATATCGAGGGCGGCTGGCCCGGCTCCAATCCCAAGGACATCGAGTACTACCAGCGGGCGCGGCGGGAGCTGCACCTGCAGCAGGCGCGGGTCGTGGCCTTCGGCAGCACTGTCAAGGCCCACACCGACCCGGCCGACGATGCCCAGATGCGCCTGCTGGTGGACGCGCAGACGCCGGTGATCTGCATCTTCGGCAAGACCTGGGACCTGCACGTCACCGAGGTGCTGCGGACGACCCTCGACGAGAATCTGCGCATGATCGGCGCCAGCGCGGCCTACCTGAAGAGCCACACCGGCGAGTTCATCTATGACGCCGAGCATTTCTTCGACGGCTACAAGGCCAACCCCGACTATGCCCTGGCCACGCTCAAGGCCGCGGCCGACAACGGCGCCGATGTGCTGGTGCTGTGCGACACCAACGGCGGCAGCATGTACTGGGAGGTGGGGGAGATCGTGCGCACGGTCAAGGCAATTCTCGACCGCAGCGGCTACCGGGGGGCGCTGGGCATCCACACCCACAACGACGGCGATGTGGGCGTGGCCAACGCGCTGGAGGCGATCCGCGCCGGCGCTAACCACGTGCAGGGCACCATCAACGGCTACGGCGAGCGCTGCGGCAACAGCAATCTGAACAGCATCATCGCCAACCTGAAGCTCAAGATGGGCATCAACGCGCTCAGCGATGCCCAATTGGCGCGACTGAACGAGGTCTCGCATTTCGTGGCCGAGCTGGCCAACCTGCAACTGCCCTCGCACATGGCCTTTGTCGGCCGCTCGGCCTTTGCTCACAAGGGGGGCACCCACGTCAACGCGGTGGTCAAGCTGGAGCGCAGCTATCAGCACATCGACCCGAAGCTGGTGGGCAACCAGAAGCGCATCGTGGTCAGCGAGCTGGCCGGCAAGGACAACATCGCGGTCAAGCGCGAGGAATTCGGCCTGGAGGGGCTGAACAAGGAGCACGAGCGACGGGTGTTGGAGCGCATCAAGGATCTGGAGAACCAGGGCTTTGCCTTCGAGGGGGCCGAGGCATCGGTCGCGCTGCTGTTGCGCCGCTTGCAGCCCGACTACAGGCCTCCCTTCGAGCTGCTGCGCTACAAGGTGGTGGTGGAGCACGTGAACGGCAAGACGCACAACGGGCTGGTGGGCGACAGCACCAGCGGCCTGGCCAACGCCAATGGCGACTACGACCCGAACGCCTGGTTCGTCGAGGCCACGGTCAAGGTCAAGGTGGGCGGCCAGATCTTCCACACCGCGGCCGAGGGCAATGGCCCGGTCAACGCGCTGGACCTGGCGCTGCGCAAGGCCATCTTGCAGTTCTTCCCTCAACTGGAGCAGGTTTCACTGATCGATTACAAGGTGCGCATCCTGGACAGCCATTCGGCCACCGGCGCCATCGTGCGGGTCTTGATCGAATCCACCGACGGCCACAGCACCTGGAGCACCGTGGGCGCCAGCAGCAACATCATCGAGGCCAGTTGGCAGGCATTGGCCGATGGGGTAGAGTACGCGCTGCTGGGCATGAACCGCGCCGGCAATGGGGCCGCGGCCCCCTCAGAGCCGGGCCAGAATCGTCTCCCCGCCGCGCAGGCGTTGTCCCTGGGCAATGGCTAGGCGGCCGGTTTGGGGGAGGTAGATCTGCACCTCGCCGCCCAGCGGCAGGTGTCCGCTGACCTGGCCTGGCTGGAGCGTGTCCTCCAGGTCAGGCAGCAGGATGATGCGCCGGCCGACGTAGGTGGGCAGACGGCGCCAGAGGCCGCTGGCCTGAAGCCTGAGCAAGACCCGGCTGCCTTGGCCTTGCTGCACGCCCAGCAGCAGCGCGTCGTCCCGTTGGCCCTCCTGCCCGGCCGGCAGATAGCGCCGGAGCCGCACGACCCCGCCGACCGGGGCGCGCACCACCTGCACATGGCCGGGGTGCAGGCGCACCGTGATCTGCCAGGCCGCGGCTTTGAGGAAGCGGGGCTCCTGCACCTCGGTCACGGCGATGACGTCGCCGTCGCACGGCGCCAGCGCCAGGTCGGGATCGGCCGGCGCGCGGCGCGCTGGGCTGCGGAAGGTCCAGAGAACGGCTGCCAGGCCGGCCAGCGCCGCGGCCAGCAGCGCCGGCCAGGCCGCGCCGCGCCGGCGCTGCCAGCCCACCAGGCCGGCCAGGGCCAACGCGGCCAGCAGGCTCAACAGGCCGCCCCCCTGCTCCAGGGCGGAAATGGGATCATCGGTGAGTTCAGCGGGTGCTGCTGCTTGGTTCTTGGCTGTCATCGCATCTCGACCGGAATGCTGTCCACAGACAAAGCGGTGGCCAGCGGGTATGGTTGTGCCACGAATTATTCCATACTCAGACAGGCATGTCAATCTTGCACTCAGGAACAGGTTTCATGAACAGCAACGCCCAGTCCAACGCCATCGCGGCATTTTTCGACATGGACAAGACCCTGCTGAGCGCCAGCTCCGCGGTCTTGATGGCGCGCTACATGCGCAAGCGCGGCGAGCTGGCCTGGGGCGACGCCATGCGCGCCTTGTCGGCCTTGCTGCGCTACAAGATGGGCCGGCTGGACATGATCGAAACCACGCGCCAGATCGTGCGCGAGCTCGCCGGCCACTCCGAGGCTGAACGCATCGCCTACACCCGCCGGTGGTTTCAGGAACACCTGATCGACTACGTCACCGAAGAGGGGCGGCGCTGGGTCGAGGGCCATCGCCGGCTGGGGCATCGGGTGGCGTTGATCACCGCGTCACCCAACTACACGGCCGCGGAGCTGGCCGAGCATCTGGGCATGGGCAATGAGGATGTGATGGCCACCCGCTTCGAGGTCATCTATGGGCGCTTCACCGGCCGGCTGCTGGAGCCGATGGTCTACGGCCAGGGCAAGCTGGACGCCGCGCAGGCCTACGCCCAGTCGCATGGGGTGGACCTGCGTCGCAGCTACTTCTACACCGACAGCATCGATGATCTACCCCTGCTGGAGATGGTGGGTTTTCCTGTGGCCGTCAACCCCGACCGCCGGCTGCGCCAGACAGCGTTGGCCAGAGGCTGGTCCGTGGTTAATTTCTATTGATGGCCGCGCGGCGCGCTCAAGAGCTTTTCCAGATGGTGAAGGTATAGCTGAACACGTTGGGGTTGGCCGGTGGACGTTCGGCCGGCCGCGGGGCCCGGCTGATCTTCATCGTGTCGGCCGGGGATCGTGAGCCATCGTAACGTTCCGGGGAGGAGTCGCCGCCGTGCAGCGCGCGTGCAGATGGCTGCTGCGGCCGGGCGCCGGAGGGTTTGCGGCGTTTGCGCCGGGCAATCCGCGCTGGGGGCTTCTGCGTTTCCTGATCGACCGGCCGGTCGGCGTTTTTGCGTCGCGTCATCGGGTGCTCTCTAGAGATAATCGCGCAGTTGGCGGCTGCGGCTGGGGTGACGCAGCCGGGCCAGCGCCTCTTGCTCGATCTGACGGATGCGCTCGCGGGTCAGGCCGAACATCTCGCCAACCTCTTGCAGGGTGTAGGTATGGCCATCCAGCAGGCCGTAGCGCAGGCGCAGAATCCGCTCCTCGCGCGGCTGCAAGGTGTCCAGCAGGTCATCCAGCTTTTCGCGCAGCAGCGACTGCTCGGCCCGCTCCGAGGGTTCGGGGCTGTGGTCGTCCTCGATGAACTGGCCCAGCGTGCTCTCTTCCTCTTCGCCCACCGGTTGTTCCAACGACAGGGGGCGCACCGCGGTGCGCAGGTAGCGATGCACCCGTTCCGCCGGCAGATCCAGCGCCTCGGCCAGCTCTTCCGGGGTCGGCTCGCGGCCCAGGGTCTGTTCCATCTCCTGGCTGGTACGGCGCAGCTTGAGCAGCTTTTCGCTCATATGCACCGGCAGACGGATGGTGCGCCCCTGGTCGGAGACGGCGCGGCTGACCGCCTGGCGGATCCACCAGGTGGCGTAAGTGCTGAACTTGTAGCCGCGGTCGGGATCGAACTTGTCCACCGCCCGCATCAGGCCCAGGTTGCCCTCCTGGACCAGATCGACGAAGTCCATGTGGTGGTGCGGGTAGCGCCGGGCGATGCCGATGACCAGGCGCTGGTTGGCCTCGACCAGGGTCTGGCGGGCGCGGTCGGTCTGGCGGGAGGCCTGCCGGAGCTCCTCGGCCAGCGCGCCGAGCTCCGCCGGGTCGAGGCCGGACCGGCGCGGGCCGAGGTGCAGCAGGCGCAGCTGGGCCTTGATCCGGGCCTTGAGCTCGGCCGCCTGGGTGGCCGGCACGCCCCATGCCCGGAGGTTGCGCTCCCAGCCAGGGGCCGGCCCCGCTCCCCCGGCCAGGCTGCCGGCGGGCAGCGCGTGCCGGCGCTCGAGCTGCTCGAGCTGCCGGCGGGCCGACTCGGCCAGGCCCGAGAGCCGCAGGATCTCCTTGAAGATGGCCTCCAGGGTCCCCTCGCGGTAGTCCAGCCGGCCGAGCACCGCGGTGATGCGCGCCTGGACGGCGGCCACCTCGGCGCGCGACGCCGCGGCGGGATCCTCGCCCCCCGCCGGGGCACCCCTCCGGGCGCGGCGCAGGCGGGCCAGGTGCCGCTCCAGGCGGGCGCGCGCGGCGCGCTGCTCGGCCAGCAGGCCACCGAGCTCCTGGCCCACGGCCTGGAGCTCGCGCTCGGCCTGGTCCTCGTCCTCGTCCGGGTGGGTGCCCTCGTAGTCGGCCAGCACGTCCCACACCCGGCAGACGCCCGCCCGCACCTGGTCCGCCCGGCGCCGGACGTTGCGCGCGGTCTGGGGCCAGCGCAGGGCCACGGCCAGGCGGCGCTGCTGGCCGGCGCGGATCTCGCGGGCCAGGGCGACCTCCTCCTCGCGGGTCAGCAGCGGCCGCTCGCCGCGGCCCCCGGCGGCCCGGGCCGCCGGGGCGCGGTCGGCCACCTTGATGCCGCGCCGCTCGAGCGCCTCGATGAGCGCCGTGGTCTCCTCGACCGTCAGCCCCTCGGGCAGCAGGCAGGCGAGGTCGGACAGGCGCACGGCGCCGCCGGGTTGCGCCCTGTGCGCCAGGGCGTCGAGCACCTCCTCGACCCGCGCGCTCTTGCCCGCCGGTTTCACGCGCACCCCCCGAGGTGGTCGTAGCGGCCGGCGCCGCAGCAGGGGCAGTCCGGCTCCGGACCCGGCAGGCGCACCGAGGCCAGGTGGCCCTCCCACAGGTCCAGCGTGTACAGCACCGGGCGCACCGCCTGGCGGTTCCCGCTGAGGAGCTTCAGCGCCTCGGCCGCCTGCAGCGAGGCCACCGCGTGCGCGATGGGCCCGAGGATGCCCACGGTGTCGGCGGTGGGCGCGTGCTCGGGCGGGGGCGGCGTGGGGAACAGGCAGCGCAGGCACGGCGTCTCGTGCGGCAGGATGGGCATGCACACCCCGTAGGCCGCGGCGCAGCCGCCGTAGATCCAGGGGAGCCCGTCGCGCACGCACAGGTCGTTGAGCAGGTAGCGGGTGGCGAAGTTGTCGGTCGCGTCCAGGACCACATCCGGGCGGCCCACCAGCCGGGCGATGTTGTCCGGCCCGGCCCGCTCGACGCGCGCGACGATCTCGACCTGAGCGTTGATCTGCCGCAGCCGGTCGCGGGCCGCCTCCGCCTTGGGGGCGCGCGCGGCCGCCTGGGCCTCGTCGAACAGCGTCTGGCGCTGCAGGTTCGAGAGCTCCAGGCGGTCCGCGTCGATGATGGTCAGGCGGCCCACGCCGGCGCGCACCAGCGCGTTCGCCAGCGTGGAGCCGAGCGCCCCGCAGCCGAGCAGCACGACCTGGCTCGCGCGGATGCGCTGCTGGCCCGCCTGCCCGATGGGGGCGAACAGGCTCTGGCGGCTGTAGCGATCGTCGCTCATGGCGTCTCCCCGCGGGCGGCCCGCCGCGCGAGCTCCTCGGCCCGCTGGCGTGTCGGCGCGTCGAGCTCCTGGCGCATCAGCCCCTCGAGCCGCTCGCGGGCGGCGGCCTGGTCGCCGCTCTCGAGGTGCTGCTCCACCTCGAACAGCAGCAGGTGCGGGTTGCGCTCCTGGCCCGGCGCCTCCCGCAGGCGCTGGCTGGCGAGCGCCGCGCGGCGGGGCGGCAGGTCGGCGAGGAGCGGCCAGACGAACAGGAAGAAGCCCTGCAGGTCGGCCGGCGCCGCCCGGGCCGCGCGCTCGAGCACCCGCCGCTCGCCCGCCCCGTCGTTCTGCAGCCGGGCCAGCTCGGCGCGGAGCCGGAGGGCCTGGGGCCGCTCCGCGGCCAGCCGCTCGGCTTCGTCCAGCGCGCGCGCGGCCTCGCCGGGCTCGCGCAGCCTCAGGTGGCAGCGCGCCAGGCGCAGCCACAGGTAGTCGGTCGGGGCGACCTCCAGCGCCAGGCGGAAGTACTCCAGCGCCTCGCGCGGCTTCTTGCGCTGGAGCAGGGCGTTGCCCATGACCACCAGGGCGCGCGGGTCGTCGGGATCCTCCCGCAGCATGGCCCCGGCGAGCTGGATGGCCTCGCGCGGTCGGTCGGTGCGGTAGTAGAGGTCCGCCAGCGAGGCCTTGAGCTGCCTGTCGGCGGGCGTGGCCGACAGGGCCTGGGTGAGGATCCGCTCCGCCTCCCCGAAACGCCGGCGCTCCTTGAGCTGCCGGGCGGTCTCCAGGGGGCCCGAGAACATGTCGCGCTGGGGGGCGTCGCTCACGGCTGGCGCTCCTCGCTGGGCGGCACCCACGCTACCACCTGGCCGTCGCGGCAGGCAACCCGCCAGCGGGCCGGCGCCTCGCAGGCCGCCTCCCGCGAGAGGACCGCGCCGTCCGCGCGCGCCAGGCGCCAGAGCCCCCCACCCGCGGCGATCTCGAGGGCGTCGCCGGCCGGGCGCGGGGACGGCGGGGCGCAGGGCCCGGGCAGGCGCCGCGCCCAGCGCGCCCCGGGCGCCCCCGGCTCCACCCGGTGGACCTCGCAGGTGGCGGGCCGGGAGGCGGTGAACACCCAGGCCTGGCCGTCGAGCACCGCGGGGCTCGCCCACGCGCCGAGCACGTGCAGCCGGAGCGCGAGGCGGCCGCTGTCCGGGTCGCAGAGCTCGAGGAGCACGTCGTCGGGGAAGTCCGGGCCCGGGCCGGTGTAGGCGAGCTGCCCGCCGGCCAGGCTCAGGCTGGCCGGCGGCGGGCCCGGGCGGGCGCGGCTCCAGGCGAAGGACCCGTCGGGTCGCTTGCGGGCCAGGCTGCGGCGCTCGAGCGTCAGGTAGCTGCCGTCCGCGAACGGAGCGCTGGCCAGGCCCGGGGCGGCGGCGCCCTCCTCGCGGTAGGTGCCGCGCTCCGGACCGGAGGCGGGCCCGGGCGGCTCGGGCGGCAGGAAGAGCGCCCCCGCCAGGCCGCGCGCCTCCAGGCCCCGATCGTAGACCAGGGCGAAGGCCGGCAGGCCGCACAGGCCGGCCAGGCCGAGGGCCGCCAGCGCGCGGCCGAGGCGGCGCGGCCAGCGCAGGTAGCGGCCGAGCTCACCCAGGGTCCAGGTGAGCACCAGGGCCACGGCCGAGAGCGGCACGCCCAGCACGACCGCGCGGTGGACCGCGTCCGAGGCGGCCTGCAGCGCGAGGTAGCCCCCGGCCGGGGAGGCCAGCCAGGCGGCCGCGCCGCCCGCGCCGAGCGCGCCGCCGCCCAGGGCCGCGAGCAGCAGCCAGGGCAGCCAGCGGCGGGGGGGGCGCGGCGTGGGCTCCATGGGGGCCGGATGATACGGCCCCGGGCGCGCCCGCAGCAAGCCCGATGCGTGGTAGCATGATCGGCGTTCCGGACGGGCTCCGGGGAGGTGGACGCCATGGACGCGCTCGAGCTGTTCGCCCGGCGGTACTCGTGCCGAGCCTTCAAGGCCGATCCGGTGCCCAGCGAGGCGCTCATGCGCCTGGTGGACGCTGCCCGGCTGGCCCCCAGCGCCCGGGCCGAGCAGCCCTGGGAGTTCGCCGTGCTGACCGACCCGCGGCTGCTGAAGGAGCTCGGGCGCCTGGTGGACACGGGCCGCTTCCTCGGCCAGGCCGCGGCCTGCGTGGCCGTGCTGTGCCGGCGCGGCGCGGACTACGCCCTGGAGGACGGCGCGGCGGCCACGCAGAACATCCTGCTGTGCGCCACCGCGCTCGGCCTGGGGGCCTGCTGGATCGCCGGCGCCAGGAAGGCCTACGCCCCGGCCGTCGAGCGGGCGCTCCGCGCGCCGGCCACGCTCGCGCTCATCAGCCTGGTGGCCCTGGGCGTGCCCGCGGAGCCGGCCCCGTCCGAGCGCGGCCGGCGCCCGCTCGCGGAGGTCCTTCACTGGCAGGGGTTCTGAGGGCCGGGGGACGGGGGATCAGGGCGTGTCGAAGCGGTGGAAGCTCATGGTGAAG
>JAKQCW010000347.1 GCA_029558955.1 Chloroflexota bacterium | reverse complement strand
TTCTCTCACGCAACCAGGCGGGTGGGCCAGAGATGGCTGGCCAATTCCTGCCACAGGCTGTGATAGGCCTGGGCCGCCTGGGAGCGCGGGGCAAAGACTGGCGTCGGCTCCCGCTGCAGCCCCATGCGCTCGACGTCGGCGCTGTAGGGGATGGCCGCGGCCAGCATGTGGGGAAATTCAGCCGCGGCCGCGGCCGCCAGCTCGCGGTGCAGCTTCTTGCGCCGGTCGACCATGGAGAGAAAGGCCAAGAGCTGGCGCTGCTTGTGGCCCTCGGCGCGGGCAAAGGCCAGCAGTTGACGCTGCGCCTCGAAGGAGAGGGTCGTCGGCACCAGCGGCGTCAGCAGGCGGTCGGCCACCATGAAGACATTTTCGGCCAGCAAGCCGATGGTGGGGGGACAGTCCAGGATCAGCAGGGCGTAGCGCTCTTGCAGCGGCTCCAGAATCTGGGCCAGCCGGCGCTTGGAATGGTTCAATTCCTCGAAGGCCAGCGCCAGGTTGCGGTGGCTGATGTCGGCCGGCAGAATGTCCAGGTTGTCATAAGCGGTGGGTTGAATGCTGCGCAACACCGTCTTGCCCCCCTTGGCAAAGCCGCGCGCGCTCCCTTTCAGCTCCGGCGTGACGCCGAAGTAGAAGGTCGCCGAGCTCTGCGAGTCCAGGTCGCACAGCAGCGTGCGCACCCCGCTTTGGCCGGCAAGATAGGCCAGATTGACGGCTGCGGCCGTCTTGCCAACGCCACCTTTGTTGCTGAAGACTGCCAGAACTGTCATGGGCCGCCTGCCTTTCGGGTCTGGTGCGCTGAGTCGGGGAAGGGAGCGATGTCTTGGGCTGCACGGGTGCGCCGGGATTATAGCCGCTTGGCCGTTGACTGGCAAGCCGGCCGCGCGCCTTCGGCGTTTGGCGCAACGCCCATGCCGAGGTCTGCGGCAGCGCGGCGCGCCTTCAGTTGACAGACCGCGCTGCTGGTGTTAAAATTCACAGGCTGCAACGGCGCGGCCGGCGACCCAACGTTGGCGCTGCCCAGCCGCCGGCCGCTTGTGGATTCTGGCAGCTTCAGGTGTGCAGAGTACAAGGAGGTACGCCATGTCCGTCGTCAAGATCATCGACCTGGTCGGCGAGTCGCCCGATAGCTGGGAGGCTGCGGCCATGAACCTGGTGGCCGAGGCCAAGGCCACCCTGCGCGGCATCACCCGCATCGGCATCAAGGAGTTCGACATTCGCATGAAGGACAACGAAGTCGAGGTCTATCGGGTGCGCGGCGAGGTTTCCTTTCGCATCGAGCGTTAGCCGCGACGCTTATCCCCACCGCTGACGCCCCCACGTTGCGCAGGCTGCCATGGACAGCCTGCGCAACGGCTGTTATCCCAACACGCAGAGACAGGTGACGCCGCCGTCGGCCTTGGCGAATTCGCTGAGGGGCAGGCTGAGCACGCGGAAGCCGCGCTGCCAGATCTGCGCGGCCGTGCGGGGGTAGCCGGCCGGAACCAGTACCGTATCGCCCAGCGCCAGGCAGTTGGCAGCCGGCGCCTCCTCCGGGGGAACCACGATCACATGGCAGCCGGCCAGCAGGGGCAGCCCGGCGTAGTCAGGCCAGGCCACCACCACCGGGCGGTCGTCGCCCGCCGGCGCGGGGCCCAGGCTGTTGAGGCCGCTGAGCAGGTGCAGGCCGCGCGGCACAGGCAGCAGCTCGACGGCCAGGCCCAGCGGCTGGACGGCCGCGGCCAGTTGGCTGGCGCCGGCCTCGTTGCTGCGCGCCGACAGCCCGACGTAGAAGGTGTCCCCCAGGCGCAGCACATCGCCCCACTCCAGGGTGGCCGGCGCTTCGATGGCCGTGACCGCCAGTTCCGGCGGCAGGAAGGGGCGGAAAAGCGCCACCTCGGCCTGGCGCGAGGGCTCGGCCGGCCGCGCCAGCAGGGCCAGGCCGGGCAGCAGCAGCGCAATATCCTGCACGAAACAGGCATCCGGGTGGCCGGCCGCGGCGGGGAGCTGATGCACGGCGCAGCCGGCCGCGGCCAGACCGGCCGCCAGCAGGCGGTGCTGGCTGCGGGCCAGCGCGATGTCGATGGGCGCCTGATGGGGCTGCTGGCCCAGCGCGTCTTGCAGCGATTCCTCAGGGGGACGAATGAAAACCTGGCGCATGGCAGTCATCAGACCTCCCCGGCCGGCGCGGCCAGCGGCGGCGGCGCCACTGCCAGCGCGGCCAGGCTGTCGCCGCGCGTGTCCAGCACGTTGACCCCCTGGACATTGCCGCTCTTGGCGGGCACTTCATCGACCGCAAAGCGGATGATCTTGGCGAAGCCGCTGATGCAGAGCGCCTCGTCGCCGGGGCTGACCCGGGCTGCCGCGGCCAGCATATCGCTCTTGATGATCACCTTGCCCTGGCCGCCGGGCGATTTATTGCTGGCAAAGCCGGCCATCTGGCGGCGCGCGCCCTGGCCGTCGGCCGTCGTCAGCAGCACCTCGTCTTCGTCGCTCTCGATGCTGACCAGGCCGACCACCTGATCCTCCGGCCGGGTCTGGATGCCGCGCACCCCCTCGCGGCTGGCCAGGCGTTCGGGGAAGCGATAGCCCAGGCCGCTGCGCAGCGTCAGCAGCACATCGCCGTTGCCGTGGGAGAGGGTCAGCACGGCCGGCGGGCCGCCGCGCTTGGGGTCGCTGAGCAGGGTGCCCGGCTGCAGGCGGGGGCCGATGTAGCTGCGATGCAGCGAGCGCAGCCAGCCATTGGCTGTGGCGATCAGCACCGTGTTGCGGGGGTCGTGCTCCTCGTCCAGCGCCAGCACGGCCGCCACACTCTCATCCTCGGTGAAGAGCAGGCGTTCGGGCAGGGAGGCGCCGCGGCCGCGCACCTCGGTCAGCGGCAGGCTTTCCACGGGGATGCGAAAGGCCCGGCCGCGGCTGCTGAGCACCAGCAGAGCCGCGCTGTCGCGGGTCACAGCCAGGTGGGCGACCAGATCATCGCGCGCGGTCAGGATGTCGAAGACGCCGATGCCGCCGCGGCGCTGGGTGGCGTAGTCGTTGAGCGGGGTGCGCTTGGCCAGGCCGCCGCGGGTGATGGTCAGCACCATCATCTCCTGCGGGTGGCGGGGCGTGGGCCGCGCGCTGGCGGCCGCGTCAGGCCGGGCCTCGCGCATGGTCTCGGCCCGCTGGCGGCGCGCCGCGCCCTGGCGCAGCTCCAGCAGCTCCTGGCGCAGGCGGCCGTTCTCCGCCTCCAGAATGCGAATATAGCGCTGCACGGCCGGCGAGGCCTGGGCGATCAACTTGTCGTAGTCGATGTCCTGTTTGAGAAGGTCCAAAGAATCGCTGTCGGGCATGATACCTCCGGTGAAAGGTCACACGGGCGTGAACCGTTGGGTACTATACCACCGGAGGGAGGGAAGGTCAATCTGGCAGTGGCAGGGGGCTGGGCTGTGGGT
>JAKQCW010000230.1 GCA_029558955.1 Chloroflexota bacterium | reverse complement strand
TCGGCCCTGGCCCGCATCGTGCCCGACTTTGCCCTGTTCATGGTGCTGCTGCTGGCGCTGGCAGAGTTTCTGCTGGTGGTCATCGCGTTCATCAGTTGGTATCTGCCGGTCTATGCGATCGATGAGCGGGGCATCATCATGCGGCGCGGGGGCAATGTGCAGACGGGGAAGCTGCTGGCCGAGCTGAGCGGCATCGCCGCGGTGATCCCCAGCCAGGGGCCGCTGGGCCGTCGTCTGGACTACGGCGACCTGGCGCTGAACAACGCCGCCGGCGCCAGGCTGGCGACCCTCAAGGATATCCCCAACCCCGATTACTTCGCGGCCCAGATCATGTCCCTGGCCGAGCTGGCGCGCGCCCGCCAGGTCTGGCAGCAGCCGGCGCGGGCGGCCGATCTGATCGCCGCGGGCGAGGGGCAATTTGTCGAGTTCAAGGCCAGCTTGATGTGGGACTATTACCGCCAGGCTGTCAACAAAGACCTCTACGAGCCGGTGATGAAGAACCTGGTCGCGTTTATGAACACGTCCGGCGGCGCGCTGCTGATCGGCGTCAGCGACGCAGGGGAGGTGCTGGGCCTGGAGCAGGACTTCAGCGCCCTGCCCAAGAAGAATGTGGATGGCTTCGAGAACGCCTTCAACATGGCCTTCAACAGCATGATCGGCGTCGAGTTTCGGCAGTTCGTCGCCCTGGCCTTCGAGCAGATCGGCGAGCAGACCATCTGCCGGCTCTCGGTGGCGCCCTCCCGCGTGCCGGTCTATCTGACCTTCAAGGGCAAGGAGGCGTTCTATATCCGCGCCGGCAATACCAGCCAGCCGTTGACCGTCAGCCAGGCTGCGCGCTACATCGCCCTGAATTTTGGCAACGCCCCGAAGCTCTCAGCGCTTCCAGATTTCGGCCTGGCCAAAACGGAGTCGAGCCTTTAGGCGGGATCACGGGATCACGCGTCTGGTTGCTTTTTTCCCACATTTCTGATATACTCATGGCGTCGTTTGGTCTGACGCCGTGCCAGAGCAGGTTGTTGCACGGCAATCGTTCTGGTGATCTCATCGATCACAATCTGTTTTTAAGGAGATGTACTCATGACCGCAGAAGCGCTTGCCGCACCCAAGCCCGTGAAGTGGTGGTTCCCACTGGTTCAGGGCATCCTGTCCATCATCGTCGGCGCCTTGTTCCTCATTCAGCCGGTGCGCACATCCAAGACCGCCGTGCTGATCCTGGGCATCTATTGGCTGCTCCTGGGCATCATCGACCTGGTCGGCCTCTTCCGCGACCGCACCGCCTGGGGCTGGAAGCTGTTTACCGGCATCATCGGCATCCTGGCCGGCGCCGTCATCATCAGCGGCTTCACCGGCGACGCCGCAACGCTGGACCGGCTCCTGACCACAGCGATGGTCGGCGTGGCCTTTGCCTGGATCATCGGCTTCCTGGGCATCATGTACGGCATTATCATGCTGATCTCGGCCTTCCGCGGCGCTGGCTGGGGCGCGGGCATCCTGGGCGTGCTGACGCTGATCTTCGGCTTCATCATCATCGCCAACCCGGTCAAGACCGCGTTGGGCATGCCCTTCGTCATCGGCATCTGGTTGCTGATCGGCGGTATCTTCCTGATCATCGCAGCCTTCCGGCTGCGCAGCGCCTAGCATCGGCGCAAGAGACCTGAACCGCTGAGTTCACAGGGAGAGTTGTTGTGTTGCAACAGCTCTCCTTTTTTGTTGGCCGGCGGCGACGATGCCAGCAGGTGTTTTGCACCTAAAATACACCCAACAGCCCATTGTGCTTCGCGGCAGGTTCTGTTACACTGGATAGACCGTTTTCCGGAACTGCTGGCGCGGGCTGGCTCGGGCTGGCTCGGTCGGAGACCGGCCAGAGCGTCGGCTGGCTTGGGCTGGCATGGGCTGGCTCGGTCGGAGACCGGCCAGAGCATGGGCTGGCTTGGGCTGGCTTGGGCTGGCTCGGTCGGAGACCGGCCAGAGCATCAACCCAATTATCTACGCAGGAGCATTGCAATGACTCAATCTATCAGACAGGCGGCGCGGTTTGTGGTCCGCTTCGTCCTGCTTTGGCTGGTCGATGCCCTTTCTCTGCTGCTGACAGCAGCGACTCTGCCAGGCATGGAGTTCGTGAGCATCGGCGGTACCGCCGCCTGGGTCGTGGCAGTGTCGGCCGCGCTGGTGATGGCGCTGGTCAACCTGTTGATTCGCCCGCTGATCCTGTTGCTGGCCCGGCCGCTGGGCTTCTTCGTCATGTTCGTCGTCGGCTTCATCGTCAACGCGCTGGTCCTGCTGATCACGGCCAGCCTGTTGGCGCCGGCCTTCAAATTGGGCGGCCTGCTGGAGGCCATCGTCGCCAGCATCCTCCTGGCCATCATCAACGCCGTGCTCACCGGCATCATCGAGGTGGACGACGAAGGGTCGTTCTATCAGAACCGCATCGAGCGCGTCGCCAAGCGCGAGACTTTCAGGGGCGCCGCCGAGCCGGGTCGCGGGCTGGTGATGGTGGAGATCGACGGCCTGAGCTATCATCACATCAAGAAGGCGCTGGCCGATGGCCTGATGCCCACCGTGCAGCAGATGATCGACGAGGAAGGCTATGTGCTCTCCAAAGTCGACTGCGGCATTCCTTCGCAGACATCAGCCTGCCAGGCGGGCATCATGTTCGGCGACAACACCGACATCCCCGCCTTCCGCTGGTATGACAAGACCGAGGGGCGGCTGATCGTCTCCACGAAAGATGCGAGCTATCTCAACGCCCGCTATGCCAAGGGCAATGGCCTGATGCGTGGCGGCTCCAGCATCGGCAACATGCTCAACGGCGACGCCGAGAAATCGCTGCTGACCGTGGCCGACATCAAGACCGCCGACAAGGAGCAGCAAAAACGGCGCGCCGAGGATATCCGGCTGCTGATGCTCCACCCCTATTTCTTCATGCGCACCATCGCCCTCTTCTTCGGCAATGTGCTGCGCGAGCTGTGGGAGGGCTGGCAGCAGCGGCGCAAGAATGTCACCCCCCGTCTCAACCGGCTGCATGGCGGCTATCCCTTCATTCGCGCCGCCACCTCCACGCTGGTGCGCGATCTGACGGCCAACCTGACGATTCTGGACATCGTGCGCGGCTCGCCCTCGATCTACATCACCTGGCCGGGCTACGACGAGGTGGCGCATCACTCCGGCCCCTGGACCAGCGACGCCTTCGGCGAACTGAAACGCTACGACCGGGTGATCGCCCGCGTGCACCGGGCAGTGCAGGAGCGCGCGCCGCGGCCCTACGACCTGATCCTCCTCTCCGATCACGGTCAATCCTTCGGTCCCACCTTCAAGATGCGCTACGGCGTCAGTCTGAAGGAGTTCATTGAACAGCACCTGCCCCAGGGGGTCACCGTGGCTCAGTCCATGGGCGGCGACACCGGCATGACCTCGCTGGCCGGCGTCTCCGGCGAGCTGGCCAACATTCAGGAGCAAGAGGGCGGCGCGACCGGCCGGGCGGTGGCCAAGCAAGGCCAGAAGCTGATCGACAAAGGCGCCAAGAGCGCGGAAGCGGCGCAGGCCGACACGTCGGCCCAGGTGACCGCCTATGGCAGCGGCAATCTGGCCCAGGTCTACTTCGACCTCTACCCGCGCAAGATCACCCTGAGCGAGCTCAACGCGGCCTACCCTGGCATGGTCGATGCGCTGGTGCAGCACGAGGGCATCGGCCTGGTCTGCGGCTACCTGGACGACGGCACGCCGGTGGCGTTGAGCAAGGCCGGCCAGCGCAATCTGTACACCGACGAGGTGACCGGGGAGGACCCGCTCAAACCCTATGCGCCCGAGGATCCGAAGGCCTTCGGCCACGCCAGCATCGAGAAACGGATCTGGCAGGTGCGGCGGGTGATGGACTTCCCCCACGCCGGCGACCTGATGGTGATCAGCTCAGTCTACCCCGATGGCACGGTGGCCGCACTGGAGGAACTGATCGGCAACCACGGCGGCCTGGGCGGCGAGCAGACCGACGCGTTCATCTTCCATCCGCCGGACTTCGAGGTGCCCGACACCCGCAATTCCACCGATGTGTTCCACAT
>JAKQCW010000192.1 GCA_029558955.1 Chloroflexota bacterium | reverse complement strand
GATGAACTCCTCGGTCATGCGCCGCGCCTCGTCGTCGGTGAACTGCTGCGGCGGCGATTTCATGAAGTAGGCCGAGGGGGCGTTGATGGGGCCGCCCAGCCCGCGATCCATGGCCAGCTTGGCGCAGCGCACCGCGTCGATGATCACGCCGGCCGAGTTGGGCGAGTCCCAGACCTCCAGCTTGACCTCCATCTGCAAGGGCACGTCGCCGAAGGCGCGGCCTTCCATGCGGATGTGGCACCACTTGCGGTCGGTCAGCCAGGGGATGTAGTCGCTGGGGCCGACGTGGACATTGCCCGCGCCCAGGTCATAGGGCAGTTGGCTGGTGACCGCGTTGGTCTTGGAGATCTTCTTGCTCTCCAGCCGCTCCCGCTCCAGCATGTTGTAGAAGTCCATGTTGCCGCCGAAGTTGAGCTGGTAGGTGCGGTCCAGGTGCACGCTGCGATCCTTGAACAGGTTGGTCAGCACCCGGTGGGTGATGGTCGCGCCCACCTGGCTCTTGACGTCGTCGCCGATCACCGGCAGCTTGGCGTCGCGGAAACGCTTGGACCAGTAGGGGGAGCTGGCGATGAAGACGGGGATGCCATTGACGAAGCCGCAGCCCGCCTCGATGGCCTGCTCCACGTACCATTTTGTCGCCATCTCGGAGCCCACCGGCATGAAGTTGACGATCACATCGGTCTTGGTGTCGCGCAGAATGCCGATCACGTCGTCGGTGGGGCCGTCGGCCTTTTTGACCACGGTGCTGACATATTTGCCCAGGCCGTCGTGGGTCATGCCGCGGCTGACGGGGACGCCCAGATAGGGCACGTCGGCGAACTTGATGGTGTTGTTGGGATGGGCCCAGATCGCCTCGCTGAGGTCCTTGCCCACCTTGTCCGCGGTCACGTCGAAGGCGGCGGTGAACTCGATGTCGCGCACGTGGTAGCCGCCCACGGTGGCATGCATCAAGCCGGGGATCTCGGCGTCATCGGCGGCGTTCTTGTAGTAGTGGACGCCCTGCACCAGGGCGGCCGCGCAGTTGCCCACGCCGACCAGTGCGACGCGGACTTTCTTGTTGGACTTGGCCATTGCTGTGCTGTTTCTCCTCTGAAGTTTGCGATACGGGCGAGGACCTTGTTCCTGCGATGGCCGCAGGAGCAGGCTCTTCGCGCCACAATTATAGCCGGTTGGACTACTTGTGCCAGTTTTTGCAGGTCACGATTTTTGACTTGAAACTAGCCGCTCGGGCCGGTCTCCTGACCGAGCCCGCTGTTTTCATCTTGCTGAATCTATAACACCATCGGCTGGCGTTGGTTTTCACTTTGGCCCGCCGATGCGTATAATCTGACAATCAACTTTTGGAGTGAGCCCATGGTCAGTCGGGAAGAGTTCGATCAGCTGGTGGTCGATGCGTTGGCGTCGCTGCCGATCGAGATTTTGAATCGCATGGACAACGTGGCCGTCACCGTGCAGGAATGGCCCTCGCGCTACCAGTTGGATTCCTCCCGCGTGCCGCCCGGCTCGACCTTGTTCGGGCTGTATGAGGGGGTGCCGCTCACCCAGCGCTCCAGCCATTACGGCATGGTGGTCCCCGACCGCATTACCATCTTCCGCGGCCCGCTCACCCGCTATTTTGCCACCTCCGAGGCCATCGCCGAGCAGGTGCGCAAGACCGTGGTTCATGAGATCGCCCATTATTTTGGCATGGGAGAAGAACATATCGCACGATTAGGATATTGATCGTCCGGGGCAAAGACCCTAGGCCAAGCAAGGAGGTTTCACGATGACTCGCACGGTAGCTGTTCTACTGACTGGCCTCGCCATACTTCTTCTGGCGCAAGGCTTGGCAGACCCAACGACCACGACGGCGACTCCCTTGGCGGTACGCTACGTCTCCACTTCAGGCGTCGACACAGGCGCCTGCACGAACCAGGCTTCTCCCTGCCGCACCATCAACTACGCCCGCACCCAAAGCAACGCCGGCGACACGGTGAGATTGGCGCCTGGCACCTATGTTGAAAACGTCAACCTGTTCACCGACATAACCATCGAGGGCGCCGGGGCTGCACCGGCCGCCGTTGTGGTCGATGGCGGCGGCGCGGAGCGGGTCTTCGCGATCTTCAACGGCCATATCACCCTGCGCAACCTGACCGTACGCAACGGCGACAGCACCCTCCAGGGCTATGGCGGCGGCATCATGAACAACAGCCAGCTGCTGCTGGACCGGGTTGTCGTGCGCGACAACTACGCTCCTAACCACGGCGGCGGGGTCTACAACGGCGGCCATCTGACCATCCGGCGATCCGTGATCGAGAACAATGTCAGCGATGAGGTGGCCGGCGGGCTGTTTAATGGCGGCACGGCCGTCATTGAACACTCGACGTTTACCAACAATCAGTCGACGGGCCTGCACGTCTATGGAGGGGCGATCCACAACAACAGCACCTGGACCCTGACCATGACCAACTCCACAGTGAGCGGCAACAGCGCGGCCAGCGGCGCTGGTATCTCCAACTCGGGAACGGTGACCCTGAGCCACGTGACCATCGCCAACAACACGGCCATCCTCAACTTCGGATCGGGCGTCAGCAACTACGGCAGCGTGTCTTTCAAGAGCACGATCGTGTCCGGAAACGTCGGCGGTGCTCAGTGTGAGGGCGGCGGAAGCTTTATCTCCCTAGGGTACAACCTGGACACAGGCGACACGTGCCGCTTCAACCAGGCCTCCGATCTGCGCAACGCTGACTCGGCGCTGATGGCGTTGGGCGACTACGGTGGGCCAACCCCGACCCATTTTCTGCGTCCCGTGAGCGCGGCCATCGACGCCGCCACCAACACGGGCTGCCCCGCCGACGACCAGCGGGGCGTTGCCAGACCCATCGACGGCGACGGCGCGAACGGCGCGCGCTGTGATATCGGCGCAGTGGAGTTCGAGCCTGGCCGCGTCTATTTCAACATGTTCCTGCCCTGGCTGATGGTTCGCTGAGGCAGTCCCCACGCCAATGACCGGTCGTTATCCCATCCCTGCCCAGCGCCACCGCGTCGATGAGGAGATCGACCGCAGTCGTTTCATCACCACGGTGGCCTACACCCCCACGGTGGAGGATGCCCGCGCCTTCATCGACCAGATGCGGGCCGAGTTCGGCGACGCCACCCACAACTGCTGGGCCTATCTGGTGGGGCCGCCGGGCAGCACCGGCCAGATCGGCTACAGCGATGACGGCGAGCCGCACGGCACGGCCGGCAAGCCCATGTGGACCGTCTTGCACCACAGCAACGTGGGCGACATCAGCGCGGTGGTCACCCGCTATTTCGGCGGCATTCTGCTGGGCAAAGGGGGCTTGGTGCGCGCCTACAGCGGCGGGGTCAAGCTGGCGCTGGAAACGCTGCCGCTGGCGGTCCACAGGCCGACTGTGGATCTGCTGGTGGTGATCGACTACGCCAGCGTCACCCCGGTGCAGCGGGTTTTGGCGGAGTTCGGGGCCACCCTTCAGCAGGAGGACTACGGCGTCGACGTGACCTATTACCTGCGCCTGCCCGCAGACCAGTCGCCGACGCTGCAACAGCGGCTGGTGGAGCTCACCAACGGGCAGGTGCTGATCGAAGCAGGACCCTAACCGCCGGCATTCGCCGCAACAAAGAACGCTCCTGGCAAATTTGCCAGGAGCGTTCTTGATTGAATTCAGCGGCCGCGGCTAGACCGCCGTGATCACCACATCGATGCACGCCATCACCAGCACGATGGTCAGGTACATGTTGGAGGCCATGAACAGGGAGCGGGCGTTTTTGCCGCTGGGCACGCGCAGCAGGCGCAGGTTGCGCAGCATCATGTCGACGGTGGCCAACCCAACGGGAATCAGGTAGATCAAACCCAGCTCCGGATCCAGGGCCAGCACCAAGGCAGCCAGCGCCGTAGCTGTCGTGTGTACGAAGACCCAGAAGGCGGCCACTTTGGGGCTGGCCTTCACCGGCAACATGGGGGTATCGCTGCGCGCGTAGTCGTTGCGGTAGACGATGGCCAGGCTCCAGAAGTGGCTTGGGGTCCAGAGGAAGACCAGCACAGCCAGCACCAGCGCGGCCGGCGCAGTCCAAACGCCGGCCGCGGCCGCGCCGGCCAGCACAGCCGCGCTGCCAGCCGCGCCGCCGATGACGATGTTCAGCGTGGTGCGGGGCTTGAGCCAGATGGTGTAGATGACCACGTAGATGAACGCGCCGGCTGCCAGCCAGAAGGCCAGCGCCAGGCTGAAGGGCAACGCAATCAGCACCGACAGCACGATCATGCCCGTGGCAACCCAGGGCACCCAGGTCGGGTCGGCGATGTCGCCGTTGACCAGGGGGCGATGGCGGGTGCGGGTCATGGTGGCGTCCGATCTGCGCTCCCAGTAGTGGTTCCAAGCCGAAGCGCCTGACGCCGCCAGCCAGCCGGTGAGGAGGGTCAGGCCCAGGGCTTCCAGTCCAGGCCAACCGCCGGCGCTGAGGAATGCGCCGCCCACGGCAGAAAAGAGCAGCAGGCTGACGACGCGGGCCTTGAACAGCACCATTAGCGTGCTGAAGAAGGACGGCTTGGCGGCTGGCGCTACTGTCTCGGCCATTGCCTCGGCCACCTCAGACCCGGCGTAGCGTTTGTGCTTGTTGATTGTGGTCATGAATGCTCCTTGAAAGCCAATCTTCGGGCGGGCACGGTCGGAGACCGGCCCGAGCATGGGGCTCTGGACGGGCACGGTCGGAGACCGACCCGAGCATGGGGCTCTGGACGGGCACGGTCGGAGACCGGCCCAAGCATGGGGCTCTGGACGAGCACGGTCGGAGACCGGCCCGAGCGGGGCGCCTGAGCGTGAGAGTCACCCAGCGCCCATCAGCCGATCATCCCGCGCATCTCCATCGGCAGCGAGAAGACCATCACCGCGGCCACTGCCAGCGCGGTCCACAGCGCCAGCCAGGGCAGCAACGCCCGGCGGCGGGCGGCGGGCGCCTGTTCGGCGGCGGCGACGCGCTGCAGGCTGTGCAGGCTGGCCAGATAGCCGATGGCTACCGCGGCCAGCACCAGCATGAACAGGGCATCGTCTGACATGATCGGCCCCAGCCTCCAGTTGGGCTGGCTGCCCAACAGGGTGACGCCATGATCGAGCAGAAAGCTCTGCACAACCGGCGCGATGGTCAGCGCGCCGCTGGCAAAATGAAACCAGTAGTGGGCGAACCAGATGGCAAAGGCCAGCGGAAGGACGGTCGGCGCGTAGCGGGTGAACAGATCCCGCAGGCTGTTTCGGTTCCAACGGCGGCCCTGGCCAGCGCCCATGCGCCGGCTGAGCCAGGCTGCGCCGAGACCCAGCGCGGCCGGCAGCGCCACCATGAACAGGCCGAAGATCAACGCCAGGATCAGGGCCTCGTTGGCCACGCCCAGCCACCGGCTCAACGTCGCGGCCAGGGCATAGACCGGCGGGGTCATGCCGAAGGCGTTGGTCAGCCCGGCAAAGGCGAAGACCAGGGCCAGAAAGGCCAGATCCCAGCGCCGGGGCCAGGCGGCCGTGGCCAGCTCGATCACCGGCTTGCGGCTGGCCAGGGCCACGTTGTCATGCGGGCACGCCCGGGCGCAGTCCAGACAAAAGGTGCAGTCCAGGTTGCTCTTGATCTGGGGCACGAACAGCTCGGCGCCACAGCCCAGCGTCTGGGTCGATCCGTTGACGCATTCCTTGCCGACGCAGGAGCGGCAGACATCCGCGCTGCGGGCGGTGATCTGCAAGGGGGAAATCGTGGAGGCGGCGAAGTTGAAGGTGCCCAGCGGGCAGATGTATTTGCAGAAGGGCGACTCGGCGAAGAGCGCCTCCAACACGAAGGCGGCGACGAAATAGCCGATCACCAGCCAGGCGGTCAGCGCCGGGCTGGCCCACAGATCCAGCGCCTCGTAGAGCCAAAGGTAGGCCACGAACGCGCCGATGGCCAGCCATTTGTTGCGCAGCGCTTTGGGCCAGCGCCGGCCGCGGCCGGCCAGGCGCTGCGCCAGCGTGCGCGGCAGGGTGAAGGGGCAGCTCATGCAGAAAAGGTTGCCGGCCAGCAGCAGCGCCAGCATCACCAGCCCGCGGTAGTGAACCCACACCGAGACCGTGGCGATGTTCTGCGACGCCAGCGGCGGGCCCGTCAGTCCGTCGTAGACCACCAGCGCGGCCAGCGCCAGCAAGGGAAGCTGAAAAACCAGGCGGCCCCAGCGCCAGCGCAGCAGCCGGCCCAGCCCAGGCACGCGCAGCAGATCGAATGAGGGTGTCGGTTGGTAGAGCGCCATGAAAGTTCAGCACCCGGCCACGGTCAGCCGGCCACGGTCAGATCGAAACGGCGCACCAGCGTGCGGCCATCGGGCAGCGTCGCGGTCACCGTGACCACCCAGTCGCCGGCCATGGTCCAACGCCACTGGGCCTGGTACACGCCAGCAGCGCCGCCGCTGGCCTGGGCCAGCACGGGCGCCATGCCGGCGTGGCTCATGTCGCCCTTCAGGCTGACGCTGGCGCCGTCGATGGGCGCGCCGCTGGCATCCGTCAACGTGACCTGGAGCTTGGCCGGCCCGACGACGGCCGGCTCCGGGTCGATGGCCAGCGCGGCCGCAATCTCCGGCGCCTGATCGCTGGCAGCCTGCTGGCTGGCCCGCTGGCAGCCAGCCGACGTCGCCAGCAGCAGGGTCAGAACGATAAAAAGACAACGTCGCAAGTTCATACGTCTTGTCTATGCGCGCCCTGGCGCGGCTGCATCGGTCGATGCCGCGCTGGGGTCAGCCGCCGGCATCTCATCGACCTGGGCTTCGCTGCTCTGCGCCTTGCGCAAACGGGAGCGCACGGCCGCCAGATAGACCATACCGGCGATGATGGCAAAGGCGAACCACTGGAGGGCATAGCCCAGGTGCGGCCCCTCGGAGAGATCGACCTCCGGCTCGATGCGGTAGGGCAGGGCGGTGTTGCCTGCCGGGCCGGCCGCTTCCAACAGGTAGACCGGCAGCAGGGTGTAGGGCATCTGGCCCTGGATCGCGGCGACGTCGATGCGATACCATTCCTGTTTGGCCTGCGGCGCCGCGGCCTCGCCCGCCCCCTGCCCGGCGTCCTGGCCCTGCAGGATCTGCGATGGCTGCACGCGGCCTGCGACGGTCAGCGGCCCGGCCGGCTGGTCGTACTGCCGCCAACGTCCCGACTGCACATCGTCGTAGGGCACCCAGCCGCGATCGACCAGCACAGCCTGGTTGGCGTCGCTCAGGACCAGCGGCACCACCACATGCGCGCCCGGCATGTTGTCGTAGTTCTGCTGCACCAGCAGCAGTTGGTTGGCAAAGTCATAGTGGCCTGTCGCCTCGGCCCGCAGGTTGCGCACCGCGCTGCGATCCTCAGGCAGCGGCCAGGCGGCGGCCTGCGCAGCTTGGTTGAGCGAGAGGGGCGCGGCTTCCAGCTTGGCCGCCAGGTCGGCGTTGCGGGCGATGCGCTGCTCCCGGCGCTCAAGCTGCCAGACGCCCAGCCGGGCCATCACAGCCATGGCGGCCACGACCAACAGGGTGACCAGGAGATAACGACGGCTAAACAGCGCTTTGAGCATGGTTTCTACTCAACATCGTCGCCCCGTCAGGCTGAGGCGCACCGCAGCATGACGGGCACGAGTTGTTTCATTCGTCATTGCCGGCCCGCGGCGTGCGGGGTCGCATCATGAACCAGGCGCCCACGGCGATCACGGCCAGTGTAGCACCGATGACCACGGGGCGCCAGTTGAAGGCGGCCGGCTGCACGTCCAGCTCGAAGCTGGCGCTGCCGCTGCCGGCGGCGTCGTCGAAGGCAACGGTGATTCGCCAGCGGCCGGCCGCGGGCAGTTCAAGATCGGCCTCGTAGTAGGTTCGGATGGCGGCGTTGTCGTGGGTAGCTGGGGCCGTCGCCTCCTGACCGCCGTCGGCCGGCTGCGCCAGAACCTGCACCGCGGCGTTGAGCACCGGCTGCTGCGTGGCCGGCTCCACCAGGGCAACGGTGACGTGGAGCACCCCGACGCGGGCGGGATCCGGGTTGGTCCAGGTGTAGATCTCATACGCGCCGGCCGGCGCCTGCACCAACTGCGGCGTGCCGCCGCCGTGGGCCTGGGCCGGCGCGGCGCTGGCAACCAGCGCCAGTGCCAGCAGAATCAGCGTCCCCAGGCGGCGGGCTTTGTCTGAAAAGCCCGCCGTTGACTGCCCTCGTCCCATCACCGCGCACCCGCGCTGTGTTCATCCAGCAGCCAGGGCGGGTTGGTGTGCACCGGCTTTTTGGCCTCGGCGTTGACGATCTGCGTCAGCACGATCAGCGCGGCCCAGAAGAACATCTCGCTGCCGGGAATCCACATCAGGATGCCGGCGATCATCTGATCGGCCATCACCGAGAGGCCCATCAGCCGCGGCACATTGACGTAGTGTACATAGATGGGCGACGGCGCAAAGGCGATCACCACGCCGATGATGACGTTGACCGGCACCACCGAGATGGTGTAGACGATGCGCTGGGCCGCCGACAGGGAGCGGTGGAGGCGGGGCGCCACGCCCAGAATGTGCCACCAGAGCAACATGGTGGTGATGAAGAAGGAAAGGTGCTGCAGGTCATGCACGAACTGATTGCGCAGCACCAGGTTGTAGAGCACCGGATCATGCCAGACGATCAGGCAGATCACGTAGAGCAGCCAGACGATGCCGGGCGTGGTGAGCTTGGTCAGCATCCGGCGCCAGACCGACTGGCCATTGAGCACCGCGCTGACCGGGCGGCGCGCCGGCCGCGGCAGCCCCCACATCAGCACCGGGAAGGGGTTGCCGATCAGCAGTAGCGGCACGGCGACCATGGTCAGCAGCAGGTGCTGGCTCATGTGCATGAAGAAGAGCTGGCTGCTGAGCACATCCACCGGCGACATCAGCGCCACGGCGACGGTCGCCAGGCCGGCCCAGTAGGTGGCCAGCCGCCAGCCGGCCGCCAGCGGGCGCCGTTCGGCCGGGGCTGGCCGCGCTGCGCCGCGCCCGGGCGCGGCGGCATGCATGGGCAGGGCGCGCAGGCGCAGCCAGCCGCGCAGATAGACCACGGCCAGCAGACCCAGCACGAGGATGACTTCGATACGGAAGTCCCAGGAGAGTAGCAGCGCCCTTGTCATTGTCGGTGAACGGTGGTCGGTGAACGGTGAGCGGTGAACGGAGGGTATCGGTTTACCGTTTACCGTTCACCGTTCACCATTCAATGTCCTGCCGCATGCACGCCCACGCCGATCAGGTAGATGGCGGGGTAGAAGAAGACCCATACCAGGTCGACGTAATGCCAGTAGATGGCCGTGGCCTCGACGCCCCAGTGCTTTTCGGGGGAGAAGTGGCCCTTGCGCCCCAGGTTCCAGACCAGCATCAGCAGAACCAGCCCGCTGACCACGTGCAGGGCGTGCATGCCGGTCATGCCGTAGAGCACCGCGCCGAAGACGCCGTCGGTGGGGCTGATGTGGCGACCCAGCACGATCTGGCCGTCCACCGTCTTCCAGCCCCACTCGAAGATCAACACGCCCAGCAGGAAGATCAGACCCATCAGGACGGTCAGCAGGATCGAGCGCGAGAAGGTCTTGCGGTCATCGTTGGCGATGGCCACCTCGGCCCGGTTCATGAAGAAGCTGCTCAGCAGCAGCACCGCGGTGATCATCAGCGGGATGACCTGGTAGCTGATGTGCAGCGGGCCGATGACGGTGTCTTCCATGGAGGGGCGGGTATTGCCCCACAGATAGTAGCGCGCCACCAACAGGCCGCCGAAGAGGAAGGACTCCGAGAGGAAGAAGAGCCAGAAGCCCATGCGGTTGCGACGGGTCTGGACCTGATAAGACTCAGCGACAGCAGTCATCAATGCGCCTCCTCAGTTCGCCAGACGGCGGCGATGTGCATAAAGAAATACATGATCAAGGCCGCCTTCAGGATGATGATAACGAACATCAGGGCGGTCGATCCCAGCGCAGCCAGGAAGAACTCGACGATGGTCAGCAGCGCCAGGCCGAGCAGGACCACGATGCCGGTGCGGAGGGCAGCCTTGCGCCGGGGGGTGAGCCGGGCGTAGTCGGGGCCGTGCGCGGGGATGGCGGCGGCCTGGGCCGCGGCCGCGGCCTTGGCTGCGGCCGCGTCGCCGGGCATGATCTTGGTCAGCAGCCAGGCGCCGACCAGAACCGCGCCGCCCACCACCAGCGGCAGAGCGATGAAGACGAGGAAAAGATGTTCCATGCGTTAGTCTCCTTGTCCGTGGGTTTCGATACGGCGCAGACGCCTACTCAACCCACGGGTGTTCAGGCGTCGCTCAGTCGCCGCCGGTGATGCTTGCGCCCGTGTGCAGGGCAGGTGCGGCTGGTGCAAATTGCACGTAGATCGAGCCGGGCTTGCCGTAGTCATAGGGCTCGCCTACCACGACGGGGGTGGCGGGGTAGGTCATCTCAGGCATGGGCGAGGGCACCTGCCACTCCAGGCCGCGCGAGCGCCAGGGGTTCGCCCCCGCGCGCTGCCCGCGGCGGGCAAGCACGAACAGGTTGAACATCATGATCAACACCGAGATGAAGATCACGAAGCCGGCGATGGTCACCATCATCTGCGCCGTGCCGATGTCCAAGCCTACTTCATAGGTGGCGATGCGGCGGCGCATGCCATGCATGCCCACGAAAATCTGGCCCAGACTCATCACCCAGAAGGCCGGCGTCATCAGCCAGAAGTGCAACTGGCCCAGCCGCTCGTTGTACATCCGTCCCGTCGCCTTGGGGAACCAGTAGTAGAGCGCCGCCAGGAAGGGGAAGATGAAGCCGCCGAACATGGTGGCGTGGAAGTGGCCCACCACGTAGTAGGTGTCGGTCAGGTTCAGGTCGGTGGCGACGGTGCCCAGGGGCGGCCCGGTCAACCCGCCGATCAGAAAGACGGAGATCGCGCCCAGGGCGAAGAGCATGGGGGTCTTGAACTCGATGCGGCCGCCCCACAGCGTGCCCAGCCAACTGAAGAACTTGACGCCTGTGGGCACGGCCACCAGCAGGGTGGACATCATGAAGGGCACCCGCAGGTAGTTGCTCATGCCGGAGACGAACATGTGGTGCGCCCAGACCAGGAAGCCCACCAGGGCGATGGCCATGCTGGACATGGCGATCCACTTGTAGCCGAACAGCGGCTTGCGGGCGAAGACGGGCAGCAGCTCGCTGATGATGCCCAGGCCGGGCAGCACAAAGAGATAGACCGCCGGGTGCGAATAGAACCAGAACATGTGCTGGAAAAGGATCGGATTGCCGCCGCCGGCCCATTTGTCCACCTCGCTCCAGACCGGGCCGCCGGGATCGAAGAAGCCCATGCCCAGGATGCGCTGAACCAGCACCATCAGGAAGGAGAGGCCGATGAACTGGGTGGCGGTGAGCTGGATGATGGCCGTGGCAAAGGCTGACCAGACGAAGACCGGCATGCGGAAGAGGCTCATGCCGGGGGAGCGCATGGTCATGGTGGTGACGATGATGTTCAGCGAGCCCAGGATCGAGGAGAGGCCGATGAAGAAGACGCCCAGGAAGAAGTACTGGACGCCCAGCGGCGCTTGGGCGCTCAGAGGCGGGTAGCCGGTCCAGCCGGTGTTCCAGCCGCCGATGACCATGGCCACGCAGAGCAGAAGCGCGCCCGGCACGTTGATCCAGTAGGCGAAGGCGTTGAGCCGGGGGAAGGCCATGTCGTTGGCGCCGATCATCAGCGGCACCAGGTAGTTGGACATGCCGCCCACGCCCAGCAGGATGCCGCCGATCATGATCATGCCGTGGGCGCTGATCATGGTGTTGAACACGTCGGGCGGCACGAAGTTGAGCTCCGGCTGCGCCAGTTGCAGGCGGAAGATCATGGCCAGCGTGCCCCCCACGCCCAGAAGCAGGACGCCGGTGATGGCGTACTGGATGCCGATCACCTTGTGGCTGTAGTCCACGTTGAAGTAGCGGGCCAGTTCGGACGTGCCGGGAATGCGCGCGCCGTGGTTGAAGGGGGTGTCGATCCCCCGCGCCCACTTGAGCCAGTCAGAGACGGCGCCAACGCCGATCATGAAGCCGACGACGAAGAAGATGCCGGCCACGACCACGGCCGGTTCATAGGCGGCCAGCCCGGTCAGATTGGGGTTCCATTGCGCCGGCAGACCCAGCAGAAGCCGGCTGCCGATCACCAGGGCAAACCCGAACAGCCAGCCCAGAATGCCGCCGAAGACACCTTGGACAAGCCCTAGCTTGAGTACTCGCATCGCGGGTTCCTTCCTTTAGAATGACGTATCAGAGGCTCGCTTCACGGGAAACGAGCTATTTCAGGGTCTTGATGTATTCGATCAGCGCGGCGACCTGCTGGTCGGAGAGCACGTCGGCGTAGTTTTGCGGCATGACCGCGGCATAGCCCGCCACCAGCCGTTCCTGTGAGGCCAGGATCGACGTGCGCAGGTACTCCTCATCGGCCACGCCTGAAGTGCCGTCGGCAAACTGACGCTCAGAGCCGTAGAGTCCCTTCCAGGTTGGCCCAACGCCGCCCGGTTCGCCGGTGACGTTGTGGCAGGCGATGCAGCCCTGGCTGGCGTGGAGCTCCTGGCCCATCGCCGCCAGACGTTCCGGCGAGACCGCGGCCTTCTGCTCGGCTACCCAGGCGTCGAAATCGGCCTGGCTCACCACGGTCACGTCGGCCAGCATGTTGGTGTGGCCGGTGCCGCACAGCTCATTGCAGCGCACCCGATAGGCCCCTTCCACGTTGGGGGTGACGCGCAACTCGGTCGGCACGCCGGGCACCAGATCCTGCTTGACGCGGAACTCCGCCACGTAGAAGCTGTGGATCACATCCTGGTCCAGCGACTTCAGCTTGAAATGCACCGGCCGGCCCACCGGCAGCTTGAGCGTGGTGGCCTTCTCCACCCCCTGTTCGGGGTAGTCGAACTGCCAGCCGAAGCTGAACGCGGTCACGTTGACCGTCATCTCGTTTTCCTGCGCGGCCGTGACATCCCGCAGCGTCACTGCGCCGATCACGCCAAAGCTCAGCACCACGATGAGCGGGATCACGGTCCAGATGATTTCCAGCTTGGTGTTGCCCTCGAAGTGGTCGCCATCTCCCTCTTCGCCCGCCCTGCGGCGGAAGACGAAGAGAATATAGAGCATGAAAACCATCACCAGAGCAAAGAGGAAACCGATCACTGCCAGGTGCAGGTCGAACAGCCAGTTCACCGTGATCGCCTGTGTGCTGGCGCTGGGAAACTCGGGCACAGCCCACAGGCCGACAATGGAGATGACGGCGACAATCGCCACCAGAATGCTGACGATGATGAAATGCCTTCGGTAGCTGCGACGGTGGGTTCCTTGGTCCATTCGCTTCATTCTCCCTTGGGAATATGATGAGCTCGGCTACGCCGGCAGGGTGACTGTTTCCGGCGCGTGCGGCGCGGTTGAAACGGCTCGCTCGCCTTTGAGGGCTCGCAACAGGTCGGCCTCGCCCGCCCCGCTGACCTGGCGCCGCTCATGCACGGTCATCTTGTCGCCCGCCAGGGTGACGTAGATCACGCGCAAGTCGTTGGCGTCAGGCCAGAGCAGCGGCGCGAGATCCTTCTCCTGCAAGCTGCTGCTGTCATGGTCGACAATGATAACATTCGGCGCCTGGCTGAGGCCCAGTCCCTGCACCTCCTGCCAGTCGTTCATGGCGCCGACCACGATCGCTTGGTTGCCCAGCAGCCGCGCGATGCCCTCGCGAAAGAGCGGATGGGCGGAGACGATCAGGGCAGTTTGTTGGGTGGATGTGTCAGGCAGTGAGATCACGGGCGGTGGTCTGGCGCGGTGGTCGCTGCAGGCGGTCAGGTGGCGCGGCATCGCCAGTGTCGATTGTAACCGTCCCCTCTGGTTTTGTCATCGGCGATGCGGGCCATTCCCGCCAAGAAAAACGAGCGACCGACCGGTCGCTCGTTTGGGGGAGGTGAAATCTTTCATCAACGCCAGGCGGCGATCTCCTCGGCATCGAAGCCGGCCTCGGCCAACACCTCGGCCGTGTGCTGGCCCAGAGCGGCCCCGGTGCGCCGATAGATCGGCTGGCTGGCGGAGAAGCGCAGGGGATGGGCCACCTGGCGCTGGGCTGCGCCGTCGCCGCGCGGGGTTTCGATCAACAGCCCGCGCGCCGCGGTGTGGGGATGTGCCAGCGCCTCGGCCACGGTCAGCACCGGCTCCACGCACACATCCAGCGGCGCGAAGATGGCCATCCAAGCGGCCAGGCTGCGTTGGGCGATGACGGCCGCGATCTCCTCCTTGAGACCTGGCTGGTGGGGCGTCGGGCCGAAGACGCCGCCCCCGGCCAGGTCCGGGCGGTCGATGGCCAGGCAAAAGCCGCGCCAGAACTTCTCTTCCATGCCAGCCACCGCCAGATAGCGGCCATCGGCCGTGCGGTAGGTGTCATACGGCCCGCCGCCGTTGAGCAGGCCGGTCTCGTAGCCGGGGTTCTCGCCGCTGGCCAGATATTCGGCCGCGGCCAGGCTGTTCCAGGCCAGCGCCAGGTCGAACATGCTGACGTCCACCATCTGGCCCAGGCCGGTGAGCTGGCGCTGGATGACGGCGGCCAGGATGCCGGCCACGGCGCCAAAGGAGCCGCCCCCGACGTCGGCCACCTGCACGCCCAGGCCAGGCGGGCCGCTGTCCCGCCGGCCGGTGTGGCTCAGAAGGCCGGCCAACGCCATGAAGTTCAGGTCATGGCCGGCCCGGTCGCGGTAGGGTCCGGTCTGGCCATAGCCGGTGATGGCGCAGTAGATCAGCCGCGGGTTGGCCGCCCGCAGCGCCTCGTAGCCCACACCCAGCCGCTCCATCACGCCGGGGCGGAACTGCTCCACCACGATGTCGTAGCGCTGCACCAGCCGTTTGACCACCTCGGCCGCGCCGGGCCGCTTCAAATCAAGGGCGATGGCGCGTTTGTTGCGGCTGAGCAGGCTGTGCCAGGCCGACAGGTCGCCGTCGAAGGGGGGCAGCATGCGGGCCATGTCGGGCCGCTCTGGCCCCTCCACCTGCACCACATCCGCGCCCAGATCGGCCAGCAGCATGGTGGCGAAGGGGCCGGGCAGCAGGGTGCTGAAATCCAGCACGTGCAGGGAGGCGAGGGGGCGATCGGACAATGGAGGGTTCTGGTGATTCATGGGTACCGGGTTACGCAGTGCATTGATGTTCGCCGCTCGGGCCGGTCTCCGACCGAGCCCACACCGCTCAGGCCGGTCTCCGACCGAGCCCACACCGCTCGGGCCGGTCTCCGACCGAGCCCACACCGCTCAGGCCGGTCTCCGACCGAGCCCACACCGCTCAGGCCGGTCTCCGACCGAGCCCACACCGCTCAGGCCGGTCTCCGACCGAGCCCATACCGCTCGGGCCGGTCTCCGACCGAGCCC